>NZ_CP087203.1:4913307-5220389 GCF_026016325.1 Pseudomonas sp. B21-056 | reverse complement strand
GGCGTTGCTGAACTCAGCCTTGGCCCGCAGGGTGCCGGTGTTGGCGTTGATCTGGTTGTCGATGAGGCTCAGCCGACCCTCGCCAAGCATTTCCCCCGCCGTGCCATCGGCGCCGATATAGGCCTTGACCAACGCCTGCTCGGGCGCGGCGATCAGCCGTTGCAAGGTGGGCAGCATCTGTTGGGGCAGGGAAAACTCCACTGCAATCGGGTCGATCTGGGTCACGCTGAACAGGCCTGCGGTGTCGCTGGTGCGCAGGAAGTTGCCTTCGTCCACGTTGCGGATGCCGACGCGACCAGTCACCGGGGAGCGGATCTGGGTGTAGGACAACTGCACCTGGGCGGCATCGATGGCCGCCTGGTTGCCCTGGGCGGTGGCCTTGAGCTGATTGACCAGGGCCTGCTGCTGGTCGTAGGTCTGCTTCGAGACGCCATCGTCGACGCTCAGCAATTTGTAGCGCTTGAGATTGACCTGGGCCACCGCCAGTTGCGCCTGGCTTTCGCCAAGCTGGGCGCGGGCCTGGTCGAGGCCGGCGCGAATGGAGCGGTCGTCGATGGTCGCCAGCAGGTCACCTTTGCTGACCAGTTGGCCTTCCTTGACCAGCAATCGGGTGAGGATGCCGTCGATCTGCGGGCGGATCACCACGCTGTGCAGTGACAACACTGTGCCGATGCCGCTGGCGAAGCGCGGCACATCCTTCTGCTCCACGCTGACCACCTGTACCGGAACGGCGGCCGGGGCACTGGGCCTGGCGGTGATGGGCTTCACGACGAGCCAGAGGGCGAGGGCCGCGAGGGCGACCAATAGCGCGACGAGCAGGACGGTTTTTTTCTGGATGTGCATGGATGTGGGAAGCCGGTCCGGGACGAAGGGGGTTTCATGTTTCTTATATAGCGTTGCGAGACGGTCAGGAAGGTGACGGCTAACTGACAGGCTTGTCAGTTTTGTCCTGGGTTCCTGTCGGACAGATTGAATCTGCCCGATACGTTGCGGCAACGAGCGGATATACTCGCCCCACACCGCGTGGCGAAGGAGCTTGCTCCCTCACCACGGATTGATGTCCTACCTTGAGTGAACGGCATTTACATGACTTCCCCGAACGGCGAACAGGCCGACCTGCCTGACGGCGATGTTTCCAGCCCCGAGAGCGGCAAAGCGGCGATCCCGGCCTTCAAGTTTCCCTTCAAGCCCGGTGAGCTGGCCTCGGCCAAAGGCGCGGGGCAACTGCCTTGGTACAAGAACGGCGTAAAGGATGGTCACGCCAAGTCCCCGGGTGCCGCACCGCCCGGCACGCGTCGTTCGATGGGCAAGCGCTGAGACTCATTGCTCGATACGAGGCCGGCGATTTCAATTCGCGGCTCGCGCGCCCGTCAGACTTCCGCTCAACTCATACGCCGTCAGCTCCGCCTGGTGCGCTGTCAGGATTTCCGGCAGCGAACCTCGCAGGTACTCGACCCAGGTCTTGATCTTCGCATCCAGGTATTGGCGCGAAGGGTAGATGGCGTAGAGATTCAGTTCCTGGGAGCGGTAATTGGGCATTACCCGCACCAGCGTGCCGTTGCGCAGGCCTTCGATGGCCGCATAGACCGGCAATACCCCCACGCCCATGCCGCTGGTGATCGCGGTTTTCATGGCGTCGGCGGAGTTCACCAGGAACGGTGACTGGTTGATGGTGACCATTTCCTGGCCTTCCGGGCCGTCGAACACCCATTTCTCCAGCGGAATGACCGGGCTGACCAGGCGCAGGCAAGCGTGGTTGAGCAGCTCGACGGGCTTCTGTGGGCAACCGTTGGCCTTCACGTAGGCGGGTGAGGCGCAGACGATGCTGTAGGTGATGCCCAGGCGTTGGGAAACAAAACCCGAATCCGGCAATTCGCTGGCCAGCACGATGGAGACGTCATAGCCCTCATCCAGGATGTCCGGTACGCGGTTGGCCAGGGTCAGGTCGAAGGTCACGTCCGGATGGGTCTTGCGATAGCGGGCGATGGCGTCGATCACGAAATGCTGGCCGATGCCGGTCATGGTATGGACCTTCAACTGCCCGGCTGGTCGGGCATGGGCGTCGCTGGCCTCGGCTTCGGCTTCCTCGACATAGGCCAGGATCTGCTCGCAACGCAACAGATAGCGTTTGCCGGCTTCGGTCAGGGCAATACGGCGGGTGGTGCGGTTGAGCAGGCGGGTTTGCAGATGGGCTTCCAGATTGGAAACCGCACGCGAGACGTTGGCTGTAGTGGTATCGAGCTGCACGGCGGCGGCGGTGAAACTGCCGGCTTCGGCAACACAGCAGAACGCACGCATGTTTTGCAAGGTGTCCATGAAGGGCTCTCTTGGGCGATGGCAAATTGTGACACGAAGTTGCGGCGCTACGGGATCCAACTGACGGATTATCGCGTTTACGGTAACAAAGATTCGCAGAAAGATTGGCTTATCGCCGTTTGGATGGGTGCCTAGAATTGCCGCCAATGTAGGGGCGGCCTGTCTGGCACGGACCTCATGTGGGAGCGAGCCTGCTCGCGAAAGCGTTGGGTCAGTTGCCTGCGATAGGGCAGTTGCCACCGTCATCGCGAGCAGGCTCGCTCCCACAGGTTGTGTCATCGGCATGCACGCTCATCGCCTTTTATGCCCCTTTCCCAGGAATCTTGCGCCAGTGCCGCGTTGCATCAGCAGAGAGCTGAAGACTCTCAGTGTTTGGGCTTTATCGTTGACTCTCGGCGGGTGCATCGGGACGGGAGGAATCGCACCCCAGGGCGAGGCATTGTCAGCCAGTCAACTGAGCACCGATGACGCGATCCGCGAGGCCGTCCGCGATGCCCATTGGCCCACCCGCCAGTGGTGGAAAGCCTATGGCGACCCGCAACTGGACCGCTGGATCGACCTGGCCGTGCAGGACAGTCCGAGCCTGGCGATGGCCGCCGCCCGGGTACGGCAGGCCAGGGCCATGGCCGGTGTGGCCGAGGCCGCCGAGTCGCCGCAGGTCAATGGCCAGGCGACCCTCAAGCGCCATAACTGGCCCTCCGATCAGTTCTACGGCCCGGGCGAACTGGCCGACACCACCACCTGGGACAACAACGCCGGCCTGGGCCTGAGCTATGCCCTGGACCTGTGGGGGCGCGAGCGTAACGCCAGCGAGCGGGCGGTCGACCTGGCCCACGCCAGCGTCGCCGAGGCACGGCAGGCGCAGCTGGAGTTGCAGAACAACATCGTGCAGGCCTACGTCCGCTTTGCGCTGCACTACGCCCAGCGCGATATCGTCGCCGCGACCCTGCGCCAGCAGGAGCAGATTCTCGACCTGGCGCAAAAGCGCCTCGACGGCGGCATCGGCACGCATTTCGAAGTCAGCCAGGCCCAGGCACCGTTGCCTGAAACCCATCGTCAACTCGACGCCGTCGACGAAGCCATTGCCTTGAGCCGCAATCAACTGGCGGCACTGGCGAGCAAGGGACCGGGGGCGGGCGCGGGTCTGCAACGGCCGGCCCTGGTCCTTGGTGCACCGTTGAAGCTGCCGTCGGCGTTGCCCGCCGAGCTGCTGGGCCAGCGTCCGGATGTGGTTGCCGGTCGCTGGCAAGTGGCGGCCCAGGCACGGGGCATCGACGTCGCCAGGGCCGGTTTCTATCCCAATGTCGACCTGGTGGGTAGTCTGGGCTACATGGCCACGGGCGGCGGGGCGCTGGAGTTCCTGACGGGCAAGAAGCTGACCTACAGCGTCGGGCCGGCCGTCACCCTGCCGATCTTCGACGGCGGGCGCCTGCGTTCGCAGTTGGGCGAGGCGGCGGCCGGTTATGACGTCGCCGTGGCGCACTACAACCAGACGCTGGTGAACGCGCTCAAGAGCATTTCCGACCAGTTGATCCGTCGCGAGTCCATGGACAAGCAACAGGTCTTCGCCGCCGAGTCCGTGGCCGCTGCGCAACGCACCTACGACATTGCGTTGGTGGCGTTCCAGCGCGGGCTGACGGACTACCTCAACGTACTCAACGCCCAGAGCCTATTGTTCAAGCAGCAACAGGTGCAGCAGCAAGTGGAGGCTGCGCGCCTCAGTGCCCATGCCGGTCTGGTGACGGCGCTGGGCGGCGGACTGGAGGCCGGCAGTGATGTACCTGACACCACGACGCTGAGTCTCTCCCGGTGAGTGCCCATTCATGACCTCTTTGATGACCCCGGTACGCTGGCTCCACCGCCTCGAATGGCGCCGCGGTTTCTTCGACTGGGCCCGCAGCGATGGGGTGACCTGGGTCTACATCTTCAAGGTGTTGTTCGCCGCGTTCCTGACGTTGTGGCTGGCGATGCGCCTGGAGCTGCCGCAACCGCGCACCGCCATGATCACCGTGTTCATCGTCATGCAGCCCCAGAGTGGCCAGGTGTTCGCCAAGAGTTTCTACCGTTTTCTTGGCACGCTGGTCGGTTCGGCGGTGATGGTGGCGCTGATCGCGCTGTTCGCCCAGAACACCGAATGGTTCTTGGGCTGCCTGACCCTCTGGGTCGGTGTCTGCACGGCGGGCGCGGCGCGTTATCGCAACTTCCGGGCCTACGGTTTTGTGCTGGCCGGCTACACCGCGGCGATGATCGGCCTGCCGGCCCTGGCCCATCCGGAAGGGGCGTTCATGGCGGCGCTCTGGCGGGTGCTGGAGATTTCCCTGGGCATTCTCTGTGCCACCCTGGTCAGTGCCGCGATCCTGCCGCAAACCGCCAGCGCGGCCATGCGCAACGCCTTGTACCAGCGCTTTGGGGTGTTCGCGCTGTTCGTCACCGATGGTTTGCGCGGGCGCAGCCAGCGGGATGCATTCGAGGCCGCCAACGTGCGTTTCATTGCCGAGGCCGTGGGCCTGGAGAGCCTGCGCAGCGTGACGGTATTCGAAGACCCGCACATGCGTCGGCGCAATGGTCGGCTCAACCGTCTGAACAGTGAGTTCATGGGCATCACCACGCGCTTCAATGCCTTGCACCAGTTGCTCGAGCGCCTGCGAGCCAGTGCCGTCGATCATGGGGTGGACGCCATCAAACCCGGCCTGCAGAACCTCGCCGAATTGCTGGACGGCTTCAGCGGGCGGGCCTTGACCGACCTGGACGCGGCGCGTCTGGCCGAAGCCCTGGCCCGCTACAAGGCGGATTTGCCGGCACAGGTCCGCCAGTGGCGGGCGGTGTTCCAGGCAACAGACCCGAGCGACGCGCAGTGGCTGGATTTCCACACCGCCTGTGAATTGCTCTATCGCTTCGTCGATGATCTGCACGGTTACGCCTTGACCCATGCGTCCCTGGCCGAGCACCGTCACGAGCGCGAGCGTTGGGACGAGCCGTTCGTATCGCAGACCAATTGGCTGTCTGCCGCGGCTTCGGGGTTGCGCGCCGGCTTCATCCTGCTGGTGCTGGGCAGCTATTGGGTTGCCACGGCCTGGCCGAGCGGCGCGACCATGACGATGATCGCCGCCGCCACGGTGGGTTTGTCGGCGGCCACGCCGAACCCCAAGCACATGGCCTTCCAGATGGCTTGCGGGACGTTGCTCGGGGCGCTGGTAGGATTCGTCGAGATGTTCTTCATCTTTCCGCTGATCGACGGGTTCCCGTTGCTCTGCGTGATGTTGGCGCCGGTGATCATGTTTGGCTCGTTCCTCAGTTCCCGGCCGCAATACGCCGGGGTCGGGCTTGGGTTGCTGATCTTTTTCTGCACGGGCTCGGTGCCCGACAACCTGACGGTGTACAACCCCTACGCCTTTATCAACGATTACCTTGCGATGATCCTCGGCATGCTGGTGTGCGCGGCCGCCGGGGCGATCATCCTGCCGCCCAACAGCCGTTGGCTGTGGCGCCGCCTCGAACAGGATCTGCGCGAGCAAGTGGTGTTTGCCATCAGCGGCAGGCTCAAGGGGCTGGCGTCGGGCTTCGAGAGCCGCACCCGCGACCTGTTGCACCAGGCCTACGGGTTGGCGGCGGGACAACCCGAGGTGCAACGGGACCTGTTGCGCTGGATGTTCGTAGTGCTGGAGGTCGGTCACGGGATTATCGAGTTGCGCAAGGAGCAGGCGATCCTGCCGGTGCACCCGGCCTATGCCGAGAGCCAGCCGTGGCGCCAGGCCATCCGCCTGATGGGACGGGCGCTGGTGCGGCTGTTCCGCCAGCCGAGCCAGAGCAATCTGGAGCGTGCACTGGTGGCGGTGGACCAGGCCATCTGTCGCGTGCAGGCCACCGATGAACCGTTCGCCGCGCATTTCGACACCTCGGCCCTGCGCCGGGTGAAGAGCTACCTGCATTTCATCCGCACTTCGCTGTTGGACCCGCAATCGCCCATGGCGGCCTTCGCCGCTGCGCTGCCCCAGGACCGTCAACATGCCCCGTGAAATCGCCTTCCATGGCGTGTACATGCCCACCCTGACCTTGCTGTTTTTCCTCGCCGCGGCGCTGGCCTGGGCCCTGGATCGCTTCCTGTCGGGGCTGGACCTGTATCGCTTCTTCTGGCACCCGGCGCTGCTGCGCCTGAGTCTGTTTACCTGCCTGTTCGGCGCGCTGGCGCTGACGGTCTACCGTTGAGATCGATGCAATGAAAAAGTTTTTCAGCCTGCTTGCGACGCTGCTGGTGCTGGCCCTGGCGCTGTGGATCGGTCGTGCGCTGTGGGTGCACTACATGAATACCCCCTGGACTCGCGATGGCCGGGTACGCGCCGACATCATCAACGTCGCCGCCGATGTCAGTGGCGAGGTGGTGGACGTGCCGGTGCGTGACAATCAGCGGGTGAAACAGGGTGACCTGCTGATGCGCATCGACCCCGAGCATTACCGCATCGCGGTCAAGCAGGCGCAGTCCCTGGTGGCATCGCGCAAGGCCACCTGGGAGATGCGCAAGGTCAATGCGCACCGGCGCGCGGACCTGGACAGCCTGGTGATCTCCCGGGAAAACCGCGACGACGCCAGCAACATCGCCGATTCGGCGTTGGCCGATTACCAGCAGGCCCAGGCGCAACTGGAGGCGGCCGAATTGAACCTGTCGCGCACTGAAGTTCGCGCTGCCGTGGATGGCTACGTCACCAACCTCAACGTGCACCGCGGCGACTATGCGCGCATCGGCGAAGCGAAGATGGCGCTGGTCGATATGAATTCGTTCTGGGTCTATGGCTTCTTCGAGGAAACCAAGCTGCCCAAGGTGCGGATCGGTGACCCGGCACAGTTGCAGTTGATGAGCGGCGAGGTGCTCAAGGGCCATGTGGAAAGCATCTCCCGCGGGATCTACGACCGCGACAACCCGGTCAGCCGCGAGTTGATCGCCGACGTGAACCCGACCTTCAACTGGGTGCGCCTGGCCCAGCGGGTGCCGGTGCGGGTTCATCTCGACGAAGTGCCGGACGGCGTGCTGCTGGCGGCGGGGATGACCTGCACGGTGGTGGTCGAGCCCCAGGCCGGCAGTTGAGGCTGAGGACGCCATGAATCCCCTGTGGGAGCGAGCCCCACAATGTTTTGTGTCTGACCGAGAAACCTGTGTGCACCCCGAATCCCCTGTGGGGGCGAGCTTGCTCGCGAAAGCGGTGGGTCAGTCGATGAAGATGTTGACTGTGGCGACGCCATCGCGAGCAGGCTCGCTCCCACAATGTTCTGTGTCAGACCGAGAAACCTGTGTGCACCCCGAATCCCCTGTGGGAGCGAGCTTGCTCGCGAAAGCGGTGGGTCAGTCGATGAAGATGTTGACTGTGGCGACGCCATCGCGAGCAGGCTCGCTCCCACAATGTTCTGTGTCTGACCGAGAAACCTGTATGCACCCCGAATCCCCTGTGGGAGCGAGCCTGCTCGCGATGGCGGTGGATCAGTTGTAGATGATCCCCGTCGGGGCCATGCCATTTCGATCACAGCGACCCACCCAGCCCGAACCGTTTCATCAAGCCTTTTTCCAGTAACCCCTTGGGTAGTAATCCCGCCATCAACGGCAACGCCCGGCTGCCGTTGCCCAGGCGCAGCAGGCGTGGTGGCCTGGGTTGTTGCACGGCGTTGAGCAGCCCGGTGGCGAATTCGCTGGCTGGGGTGGGGTTGTCCTGGGAGGCCTTGGCCCGGGCGCGGATGCCGTCGCGCAGGGGCCACCAGGGCGATTGTTCGTGGATCAACTGTTCGGCTTCATGCCCGGCGTTTGTCGCAAAGCTCGAGGCAATGGCGCCGGGCTGCACCTCCATCACGCGGATGCCGAAGGGCGCCAGTTCCATGCGCAGCGCATCGCTCAAGGCATGCACGGCGGCCTTCGAGGCGCAGTACGCGCCGGCGAACGGTGTCACCAGCACACCGGAAACACTGCCGATATTCACCACCAGCCCCTTGGCCTGGCGCAGTACCGGGAACAACGCCCGGGTCACGCCGACGATGGCGAACACATTGGTTTCGAACTGCCGTTGCAGGGCCGGCACGCCACCGTCCAGCAGCGGACCCATGGCACCGTAACCGGCGTTATTGATCAGCACATCGAGACCGCCGTGCTGCTGGTTGATCCGTTCGCTCAATTGCGCCAGCGCCGGGCCATCGTTCACGTCCAATTGCACCGCGGTGAACCCGGCGGCGCTGAGTTGGGCGACGTCCTCGGCTTTGCGGGCACTGGCCCAGACCTGGAATCCGGCGGCCTTGAACGCATCGGCGAGGGCGCGGCCGATGCCGCTGGAACATCCGGTAATCAACGCAACGGGCATGGCGCGTTCCTTGTGCAGAAAAAGTAGAGACGGGGATCAGTCGGAAAAACTACCCTGCAATCGCTCGGCGCGAAACTCCAGGGACTGCGGGCGGTAGCCGGGTCGCAGGGACGGCAGGGGCAGGCAATCCTGCCAGTCCTTGCCCGCCTGCAAATGGCCGGGGCCCCGGTAGCGCGGTGCGCTGTAGGGCGTGTCGGCCAGGTTGATGGTATCGCCGGGGGCATAGGCCGCGATTCGCCAGCGCAGCTCAACCAACGGTACGTCGTTGCCGTTGTTCATGTTCAGCAACAGCGGGCGGTCGGCGGGGCAGCGTTCGGGGGCGTAGGTAATGCGCAGCTCCAGGCGTGCCAGTTGCCGGGTTTCACGGTTTTCCTGCCAGACCACCCAGGCGGCGACCAGCCCCAGGCCGACGAACGCTGCCAGGGACACCGGCAGTGCCTTGGCCGGATAGCGCAGCAGCAGGATCAGCCAGGTAATGACCAGCAAGACGCCGATAAGCATGTTCAAAACCTCCGTTACCGTCGCTCCATCCTACCGAAGGGGACGGGGCATGGATATGCTCCTGCATCCTGCTCCACCGGTCGTCACTGTTATCTCTGACAGTAGTCACCGCTGGCCACCCCTTGTTAGATGTCGGGCAGACCGCACCATGACAGGAGGCCCGAGGCATGAGCATGGATCACGGTACGCCGAGGCTGATTGCGGTTGATCCCAGGTTCCTGCCGGTCCGTTCGGTCGACTATTGCCGTGCGCTCGAACGGGAACCTGCGCAATCGCGGGTCAACCGCAGCCTTTTCGACCTGGCCGGACGCGAGGTCAAGCAGTGGGATCCACGATTGTGGGCCCTGCAACAGGACGATGCGGCGACGCCTGCCAGTCTCTCGACGGTGTATTCGCTGTCCGGTGTCGTGCTGCTTGCGATCAGCGTCGATGCGGGCCAGCAACTCGATCTGCCTGGGCTCGCCGGTGAAAGCTTGCGGGGCTGGGATGGGCGGGGTACGCAGCGCGACGTGATCTACGACGATTCGCTCCGTCCGGTGGCGGTGTTCGAACAAGGCAGCGGGCAACCGCGCGCCTGTGTCGAACGTATGAAGTATGGCGCTCCGGGCCAGGGCAACCACGATTTCAATCAATATGGGCAATTGATCCGTCACGATGACCCGGCGGGTACCTTGCTGCTGGAATCCTTTGCGCTGACAGGCCAAAGCCTTGTCCTGAACCGTCGTTTCAGCCTGGATGGGGCCATGCCGGACTGGCCGGCGTCGGAAGCCGATCGCGAATCCCTGCTCGAGCCTGGCGACGGCGCCTTGACGACGTGGCGCCTTGGTCCGCTGGGCGATGTGCTGGAGCAGATTGACGCCAGGGGTAATCGGCAGCGTCAGGCCCTGACCCGCGATGGCCGGCTGTCCCACAGCCAATTGCTGTTACAGGGCCAGAGCCAGTGGCAGTCGCTGGTGAGTGAGGTCGACTATAACGCCCAGGGCCAGATCGAACGGGAAATGGCCGGCAACGAGGTACAGACCACGCTGACTTACGCCCCTGAAGACGGATGGCTGATGGAGCGCCATGTCCGGCGTGCCGGTCAGTCGTTGCAACACCTGGTCTATGCCTACGACCCCATGGGCAACGTGTTGGGCATCGAGGACAAGGCCCTGTCGACGCGCTACTTCGCCAACCAGCGCATCGACCCGATCAGTCGTTTCCGTTATGACACCCTCTATCGACTGATCGAGGCCAGCGGATGGGAGGCGGGCGCTGCGAACCGAGGACCTGATTCCGTGGGGCGCGTCGACCCGGCCGCGCTCAGCAACTACCGGCAGACCTACCGCTATGATGCAAGCGGCAACCTGCTGGAGTTGACCCACGTCGGGGCGCAGAACCATGGCCGCCAGTTGCAAGCGGCTCGCTACAGCAATCGTTGCCTGCCGTACCGTAACGGCGTGCCGCCGACAGAAGAGGAGATCGCTGCGGCGTTCGATGCGCGGGGTAACTGCCTGGTGCTGGAGGGCGGCCGGACCCTGGCCTGGGACTTGCGCAACCAGTTGCGCTCGGTCACTCCGATCCAGCGTGAATCGGGGCTCAATGACAGCGAGGCCTATGTCTACGATGGCAGCGGCCTGCGCGTGCGCAAGCTTCGCACACTGCAAACCGCAACCCGGACCCTCGCCGCCGAGGTGCGTTATCTCCCGGGGCTGGAACTGCGCGCCGACAGCGGCACCGGGGAATCACTGCAGGTCATCACCGCCCAGGGCGGAGTCAACAGCGTTCGGGTACTGCACTGGGAAAGTACGCCGCCTTCAGGCACGAATGACCACTATCGGTATGGTTTTTCCGACCACTTGGGTTCGATCAGCCTTGAGCTTGACCACGACGGGCGGATCATCAGCCGGGAACACTTCTACCCCTTCGGCGAGACGGCGTTCCTGGCGGGGGAGGATGCGATCGAGGTGGGTTACAAGACTGTCCGATACTCGGGTAAGGAGCGGGATGCGACGGGGCTTTATGCCTATGGTTTCAGGTACTACGTACCGTGGTTGCAGCGTTGGCTGAATCCTGACCCGGCGGGGAGTGTGGATGGTCTGAATGTTTACGCGATGGTGGGAAATAATCCAGCCACGTTCCTGGATACCGACGGCCGTACGAGAGGGAGACTCGATGGCGTGGAACCTCCACCGGAGGAGAAGAAAGAAAACTCAGTAAGAGCTCGGGCCGCCATGTTCGGTGCAACCAGGACTTCGACTGAGCCCCCCGGGCGAACCAACACCCTTCCCCCGACTGAAAAGCCGCCGTCCGTATCGGTGCCCATGTTTGGTAGGCGCCTACCTGCGGATTTGAAACCGCTGGCCAGCGCAAGCGAGGGTTTTGCACAAGAGCAAAAAGAGGGGCAGGCGGGTGAGTTATCAACCGGCGACGTTTCGATCAGTTTCAAAAAGGCAACGATTGTCAGGAATCGGATGGAAGTAACGGTAGATCGGCTGACCGTGGTGTTCCACAGGAAATTCGAATTGGTCGAAGGGAAAAGGCTACCCCAATGGCCGACAGGGTATGAACTGCTTCCCAGTCAGGACTGGGCCAATGAAGAAGGGATCGAAGAGTACGAGAAATTTCACGTCCTGGAAGGCGCGGAACGTGAGAGGGCAGTGGCCTTGATCAAGGCGAAAGATCCAACGGCGCTCAAGGTCGGCTTGGGAACGCCTACCTTCGCCTACGACAGTGGTGCAAAAGTCATTACCCTGAAGGACGGTCATCATCGCTTCATCGCAGCAGCGAGACTGGGTCGGGCAATCGAATTGGACAGCTCTCTTGTACCGACTTCCAAGCTGAAGTGGCGAGATCTGAAGTTCAGTACCAAAAGGCCGCTGAAAGTCTGAAAAAAACCAACCCACTGCGGATAGGGGACGCAGTGGGTTGGTGGTGGAACCTCTTACCGCCGGTTGTTACTGCGCGATGGTTTTCACCGACACGCCGCGTTCGATCGGGGTGGAGCGACCGTAGATGTCTTCGAAGCGCTCGATGTCGTCTTCGCCCAGGTAGCTGCCGGACTGCACTTCGATGATTTCCAGCGGGATCTTGCCCGGGTTGCGCAGGCGGTGGACCGACGCGATCGGGATGTAGGTCGACTGGTTTTCGGTGAGCAGGAACACGTTCTCGTCGCAGGTCACTTCGGCGGTGCCGCTGACCACGATCCAGTGTTCGGCGCGGTGGTGGTGCATCTGCAAGGACAGGCACGCACCCGGCTTGACCGAGATGTGCTTGACCTGGAAGCGCCCGCCCATGTCCACCGAGTCGTAGGAGCCCCACGGACGATAGACTTCGCAGTGGTTCTGGGTTTCGGTGCGACCCTGGGCATTGAGGGTGTTGACCATCTTCTTGACGTCTTGGACCTTGTCCTTGTGGGCAATCATCATGGCGTCCTTGGTTTCGACCACCACGATGTTTTCCAGGCCGATCACCGACACCAGTTTGCCGTTGCCATGGATCATGCAGTTGCGGCTGTCCTGGACCACCACGTCGCCCTTGGTGACGTTGCCGTCGGCATCCTTGGGATTGACTTCCCACAGCGACGCCCAGCAACCGACATCGCTCCAGCCCGCCGACAGCGGCACCACACAGGCACGCTGGGTCTTTTCCATCACGGCGTAGTCGATGGAGTTATCCGGGCAGCAAGCGAAGGTGGCTTCGTCGAAGGTGATGGTGTCCGCGGTCTGCTCGCTGCGCTCCAGGGTCAGCAGGCAGGTGTCGTAGATGTCCGGATCGTGCTTTTTCAGCTCTTCGAGGAAACGGCTGGCGCGGAACAGGAACATGCCGCTGTTCCAGAAATAACCGCCGGCCTGGACGAACTCGGTGGCGCGCTTGACGTCGGGTTTCTCGACGAAGTGCGACACACGGCTCACGCCCTCAGGCAGCAGCGCATCGTTGGTCGACTTGATGTAGCCGTAGCCGGTTTCCGGTTTGGTGGCCGGTACGCCGAACAGCACCATCTCGCCACGCTCGGCGGCCACTGTGGCCAGGGCCAGGGCGCGTTGCAGGGCTTTCTGGTCTTCGATCACGTGGTCGGCCGGCAGCACCAGCATCAACTCGTCGCGACCTTCATTGACCAGCATCATCGCGGTCAGCGCCACGGCCGGCGCGGTGTTGCGGCCGAACGGTTCCATCAGGATGCGCTGGGCTTCGAGGTTGCGACTGTTCAACTGCTCGTTGACGATGAAACGGTGGTCTTTGTTGCAGACCACGATCGGTGTATCCATGCCTTCGAACACCAGGCGTTCGAGGGTCTGCTGGAACAGGGTGTGTTCGCCGGTCAGGGCCAGGAACTGCTTGGGGAATTGCTTGCGCGAAAGCGGCCAAAGACGTGAGCCGCTACCACCTGACAAGATCACCGGAATCATGTGTGTTACTCCTTTGAAGCGTAATGGTTATAGAGCTACTGCGTTCTGTCGTTTCACTCTTGTTGTTGTTCCGTACCCGAATGACGCCCCGGTTCAGTGTGGGAGTGGGCTTGCTCGCGAAGGCTGAGTGTCAGTGGACATCCATGCTGGATGTCCTACCGCAATCGCGAGCAAGCTCGCTCCCACAGGGGCACTGCGTCAGTCGAGTGAATCCGTCAGCGGGTTGACACTGGACGCTTTACCCAGACCGGCGACAAGCTGCTTCCGGAGCCGGTGACGTACAGCACGGCGGCTTCGCCGCGCTCCAGGGCCACAGGCTTGAGATCGCCGACTTTCTTGTCGCCCTCGAACAGCGCCAGGCTGACTTTCACCGGGTTGATCTCACGTTCGCCACGGCCCTTGGCTGCCACGTTCGGCACCACGTCGGTCTTGCCATCGGCGGTCTTGAGGGTCAGCGCCTTGTCGGTGAGGTTCTGCACACGTACCAGGGATTTCTGCTTGTTCTTGAACGGTGGTTCTTCGATCAGTTGCGGCTGGCCGCTCGCGTTGTTGACCAGGGTGTAGTAGTGATCGGCAGCCAGTTTAACCGGAACGGTCTGGCTGCCTACCTTGGCGCTGTAGTCGCCGCCGGGCATGAAGCTGAAGTCGCTGCTGGCCAGGGGGGCTACGTCATTGAGGTTGGTGCTGCCGACGGTGGCGCTGACTTCGGCGTTGCTGGCGTTGTAGATACGCACGAAGCTCGAGCCTTTTGGCGCGACCGGGCCGTACAGGGCCGAGTCACCGGCAAAGGCGGACAGTGAAAGGGCGCTCATGCTGGCGACGAGGGCAACAGCCTTGAAGGAGCGAGCGGCGAGACGGCGAGGAGTAGTGTTGAAAGTCATGGTGGACCTCTCTTTCAGTTTTGCGCCCGGTCGGGCGTCTCGGATTGAGTGTTGGCGGCAACGTTCTGTTGGCGCGCACCGGCTTGTTTGAGCTCTGCGACCCACTGCGGGTCGGCGTCGCCGATTTCGTTGTTCACGGGCAGATAACGTTCAGGAAACTCCCAGATCAGCACCTGCGGCGGGCTGTTCTTGAAAGCGTCGCTCTTGAGATAGCTGAGCATCGGCAGAATCGGGCCATGGCCGTCTTCGGCGTAGTTCACGACATCGCTGTGCAGGGCTTGCTTGAGCGCACCGACGAAGTTCCAGTTGGGGTTGGCGCTGTAGCTGGTGCCGATCAGGGCCACGGGAACCTGGGCGTCGGCAAACAGCGCGTCGTCGCCGGCCGGCTGGTCGTCGGCTTCGCGGGTGTTGCGCTTGACCAGCGGCTCCTGGGCCGGCATCAGGTTTTCGAACAATGGGTCCAGGGGCAGGAACTGGCGCAGGTCGCCCTTGTGGGTGATCTTTTCCGCCGGCTCAGTGACGAAGCGTTGCGGCTCGCCGTTGAGGGGCGCGCGCTCGGCAATGGCCTTGGCAATGTTTTCGGCGGCGACCTGGGCGCCTTCCGGGGTCCAGTGGGTGTCGGTGCGCAGGAACACTTGCTGGCCGCTCTGCTTGGCCTGTTGCAGCGGGCCGAGCAGGTCGGGGGCGAGGATCTTGTCGGCCGCCACGCGGGCATGGAAATCCTGGTAGAGGTTGGCGTGAATGCTCGCCGGCTTCACTTCACCCAGGTGCTCCGGATACAGCCGCGCCTTGGCCGGCACGATCGCCATCACCAGGGTGATGCCCTGTTCCTTGAGTTTCTGGCGCACGCCTTCGACCAGCGCGTAGTTGCCTTGCAGGTTCAGCTCTTCGTTGACGATCGGGTTGAACTCTTCGTCGCTGTACAGCCACTGGTCACGGCCGAGGACCACGCCTTTGCGGCCTTCGTTGAACAGCTTGTAGTCCAGCGCTGCCCAGATGTTGGTGCCCAGGCGCTTGATCGGGAACTCGTCGTCGTAGTGGGTTTCCACGGCCTTGGCCCAGCGACCGTTGAGCACGGTGGCATCGGGGTTGGTGCTGAAGCCGAAGAAACTGCGCATCGACCAGATACCCAGGGCCGTCAGAATCAACATAAACAGCACGATGTAGAAGATGCGTAATGAGCGGGTCATGTTCAGATCCCTCAGAACTGGAAGTAAAGGAACGGCGAGAAGCTCTGCGCCGAGAGTTTGAGAATCGAAGCGATGAACAGCAGCAGCACCAGGGCGCGCATCACGTAGCGCGACCAGTCCACGGTCCAGTAGGCCGGTTGCACCTGGGCTTCGACGCCGACGGTGTAGCCCGGTTCGTGGATCGTCGACGGGTTGTCACCCGGTACGGCCTTGATCAGCCCCGGTTGTGCGGTCGCCGGGCCATTGGCCTCGGTGTTGACCTCTGGCTTGGTCTTGACCGGCGGACGGTTGGTGTAGAAGTCCCGCAGGCCGAAGAAGGCCAGGGTGATGTAGGCCACCACCAGCGTGGCGATCTGCAGGCCGGTGAGGTTGGCGCGGGTCAGTTCCGACAGCGACCAGTCGCCGAAGCTGAACATGGCGCCGTACATGCGACCGGCCACGTGCAGGTTCTCGGAGCGGAAGATCACCCAGCCCATCACCACCAGCAGGAAGGTCAGCGCCCAGCGGATCGGGTTGATGCTGCGTGGGTTGGTGTTGATGCCCACGGCTTTTTCAATCGCCAGCCAGATACCGTGCCAGGCGCCCCAGATCACGTAGGTGATGTTCGCGCCGTGCCACAGGCCACCGAGCAGCATGGTCAGGAACAGGTTGCGATAGGTCATCAGCGTGCCTTTGCGGTTACCGCCCAGGGTGATGTAGAGGTAGTCCCGCAGCCAGGTCGACAGGCTGATGTGCCAGCGCCGCCAGAACTCGGTGATGGACTGGCTGATGTAGGGCTGCTTGAAGTTTTCCATGAAGCGGAAACCCATCATCAGGCCCAGGCCGATGGCCATGTCGCTGTAGCCGGAGAAGTCGAAGTACAGCTGCGCGGTGTAGGCCAGGGCGCCGAGCCAGGCGTCGCCAGTGGTCGGGTTCTGCAGGGCGAAGCAATGGTCGGCCACCACCGCCAGGGTATCGGCGATGAACACTTTCTTGATGAAGCCCTGCATGAAGCGCGTGCAGCCTTCGGAGAACTTGTCCAGGGTGTGGGTGCGGTTGTTGAACTGGTCGGCCAGGTCACGGAAACGCAATACGGGGCCGGCGATCAGGTGCGGGAAGATCGCCACGAATGCCGCGAAGTCGATCAGGTTGCGGGTCGCCGGGGTGTCGCCGCGATAGACGTCGATGATGTAGCTGATGGACTCGAAGATGTAGAACGAGATCCCGATCGGCAACAGCACGTGGGTCAGGATGAACGGTTCGAGACCGAAGCTGGTCATGATCGCGTTGAGGCTGTCCACGCCGAAGTTGGCGTACTTGAAGTAGCCCAGGATGCACAGGTCCACCGCCACGCCGAGCAGCAGCCAGCGCTGGGCCGGTTTGGTGCGCACGCCGGCGGCACCGACCTTCAGGCCGATCCAGTAGTTCCACAGGGTGACGGCGGCGAACAGCGCCAGGAAGTCCACTCGCCACCAGGCATAGAACACATAGCTGGCGATCAGCAGCAGCAGGTTGCGATAGCGTTGCCCGCTCAAGTAGTACAAGCCGAGAAAGATCGGCAGGAACAGGAACAGGAACACGTTGGATGAAAATACCATCCCGATCTCTCCATGTTGAATCAACAGTCAAGGGCCAGAGCCCCCCCAAACCCCCCCATGAAAACCGGGAGGTTTCATTACCTTGATGATCGTTCCCACGCTCTGCGTGGGAATGCCTCCACGGACGCTCCGCGTTCGGCTTCTTGGGACGCAGAGCGTCCCCGGCTGCATTCCCACGCAGAGCGTGGGAACGATCAGCGGTGAATCAGCTTCCTTTACCTTTCTCGTTGGCCGGGTCGTAGACCCGGGTCAAGTCCCCGCCGAGGCGGAAGGTCTTGAACGGTTGCATTTCATGTTTGCGCTCCAGCACATCGCCGGAGCAGGTGTAGAGGCTGCAGAACGGTTCGAGCCAGGCGAACTTCGAATCGACCTTCAGGTCCTTCATGTCCTGCTCTTCGCCGTTCTTCTCTTCGAAGATTTCCGGGTCTTTCACCCCGGCCAATACCCGGTCACCCAGGCGCTTGAGGGCGCCGTTGTTTTCCTGACGCAGATCCACCCCGTTGACCTGGGCGAAACTGGCGATCATCGCCAGCGGCGGCAGGGCATAGTTGTGGTAGGACAGGGCCCGTTGCTTGCGCTTGAGTTCGTTGGGCAGGAAACCGTCGGCATCGATCTGGTTGACGCCGACCTTGTATTCCTTGACGGCCCAGTCGAACAGGTCGCGGCGGTTGGTCGCGACCGAGGTGGCCATCACCGACCAGGCGGCCCAATAGGAGTGGTTGTTGGTCTTGTCCAGCGGCAGGTTGTCCCAGTCGCTGACCACCTGATCGGCCATCTTGCTGAACCAGCTTTCGATCAGTTGCGCCTGTTCCTGATGGTTCGCCAACGGATGGGAGTCGGAGAACTTCAGGCGCACATAGGCCGAAGCCATGCTGCCCAGCGCCCATTTGCGCATGGACTTGCCGGTGTGGTTGAAGTCCTTGGACATCAGCGCATCGGCCTTGGCCCAGGTGGTCAGCCAGTTCAGGGTGCAATCCAGTTGTTCGGGACGGCCGTCACGCATGAACTGCATCACTTGCTTGCTGACGCCGCGCTCGATCTTGGTGATGTCGGCGGTGCTGTCGCGAAAGGCTTTTTCCGATTGCACGTTCAACGTCGCCCGGGCCTTGTCCGAGCCCTCGTACTTGCTGCGGAACTGCAGGGAGCCGGTGTAAGGCGCCGGTACGGCGTCGCAGCCCTGGCCGGAGTCGCCGGCCTTGGCCTTTTCGATCGGTGCGAAGTAACCCTGTGGCGGGCGCAGCGGGGCCGCGGCCTGGGTGGCCCCGGCGAACATCGCCAGGGTCAGCAGGGACGGCGCCAGCAGCGTTTTCAACGTTCGGTTGCGCATGTTCCTGGTCATAAAGCGAGACCTCATTGTCCGATTTGAGCCGTTTGTTCGGCTTGCGGAGAGACATTGCGTTTACAGACTTTCGCTTCGACTTGCTGTGGTGCTGCACCGGCTTCGGGGCCCTGGACTTCAACGGCCAGCAGGTTCTGCGAAGCCCAGTCCTCATCGGTGCGCAACTGGAAGGCGAAACGTCCGTCGGTGTCCGAGGTATTCGGTTTTTCGATCTTGATGTCCTCGTGGCGCCCATTCATGTACCAGAGGGTGGCTTGCAACGTTTTCACCGAGGTATCGGCGAAACGGATATCGACCTGGTGACTGCTGTTACGCAGATCCATGTTCTTGCTATTGACCATCAATTCGTTCTTGCCCGGCTTGAGGGCGGTCTTGCTGCTCATCACTGCCGGCTTGCCTTCACAGCCGTTGTCGTCCAGCAGCGCCATCATCTGGCGATAGATGGTTTCCTGGTCCAGGCGATACAGCGGCGAGAATTCCCAGATCAGGATTTTCGGCGGGCTCTTCTGGAATTCTTCGCTGCCCAGGTACTGGATCATCGCGCCTTCGAAACCGCCGCCGGGGAAGGCGACGTTGAGGATGTCGGCACCGATGGCTTCTTCCAGGAACCCGGCGAAGTTGTAGTTCTTGCCGCTGTGACTGGTACCCACGAGGGTGATCTGCGGGTTGCCGGAATCGCCGAACAGATCGCCGTCACCGGCCTCGCCCTTGGGCTCGGTGGTGAACTGGTCCATGTACTGGATCGCGTAGCTGGTGCCGCACAGTTGCCCGGCCATGTTGTGCAGGGTGCCGGTCTTACCCATGCGGCCGGATTTCTTGGTTTCGAATTCACGCTTGGGAATGTCGGCGAAGGCCGGGATCTGCTTGACCTTCTCGGCGACGATCTTCGCCGTGCGCTGGGCTCCGTATGGGGTCCAGTGCTGGTCGCCACGGAAGTAGAAGTCGTGGGCCGGCAGGGTGTCGGGCAGGCTTTCGTTGGTCAGCGGCGACAGGTCCGGCACCACGTAGCCCATCTGCGCGAAACGGCCGAGCATGGTCTTGTAGTTGGCCAGGGCTTTTTCGTAGTCGAAGCCGGCCTTTTCCTGCGGGTTGAGCTTGTTGCGGTTCACCAGGCCCCGGGTCGGCTGGTAGACGATGACCAGTTCGACGCCTTTCTTCTTGAACGCATCGTGCAACTGTTGCATGCGCTTGTAGCCGGCCGGCGTGGTGTTGAATTCGGTGCGCAGGTCTTCCTGGGTACGGAACAGCCAGTCGCCCTGGGCCTGTACCAGCGTGGTGAAGTTCTGCTGATAGCGCGTGGTGTAGTTCTTCGCATCGTGAGCGGCGGGGCACAGGTTGCAGCACGGCTCTGCGGTGAAGGCAGGCGCCTTGATTTCGTCGGCGCGCGCGCCGCTTGCAGCGGCGAGAATGCCGGCAGCCAGGGCAGACAGGCCCAGGAGTTTGATCATCTGTGGGTTCATAAAGGTCATCCTCAGTCCCGCAATTCGGTCTGGCGTTCGACAGGGTCGATCAGTACGGCTTTCTGCTGGCGCACCAGCAGGTCGAGAATTTCGTCCTGGCGTTCGCCCAGGATCCCGGTGAAGCTGATGCCGCTGGATTTGGTCGGCGCGAGCATGGACACGCGGTACAGCTCGACGCTCAACGGCGAGTCGATGGACAGCGGGCCGCTGCCGTTGCCGGCCAGTTCACCGCCGACCACGATCAGCGAGACCTCGGCATCGAACGGGTCGAGCTTGATGTCCCGGTCGGTGTTGGACAGGTCCTTGATGTGGCCGTACAGACCCGTCAGGCCGTTGGCCATGGACACGTTTTCGTAGAGGCGGATGTTCACGCTGTTACGAATCCGGATGCCGTGGCGCTGGTTGCTGATCACTTTGTTGCCCCACAACAGGTTGTCGGCACTCTCGTAGAGGGTGATGCCGTCGGTGTGGTTCTTGTAGATCTCGTTGTAGGCAATCAGGTTGTTCACGCTGTTACGGTCGATCACCAGGCCCGAGAGCTTGTTGTCGTAGCTGCGGTTGTTGAAGATGAAGCTGTCGTTGACCTCACGGGAGATGATGATCCCGTGCTTCTTCTTCGTCCCGAAGACGGTGTTGTCGGCAATGATCAGCCGATGGGACCGGTCGTGGGGGTCGATGCCGTAGACGATGTTGTCTTTGTAGGTGTTGCCCTTGACCACGAAGTCGCGGGTCTCGTAGCAGTAGAAGCCGTACCACATGTCCGAGAATTCGGAACCGATGATCCAACCGGTCGGTTCCGGACGCTTGAGGACCTTGGCCATGTTCGGCGTGTACTGGGAAATACTCACCCCGTACGACTTACTGTTGGAGTAGCCGAAGCTGGTCATCCTGGTGTTGACGATGTAGGTCTCGGTGCCACCCCACGAGAGCAGGAACGGACGGAACTCCTTGGGCGAGCGGAACGTGGCGGGGCCGTTGTCCTTTTCACGCCAGCCGGTGACCTTGGTATCGCGGATGAACATCCGGCCATCGTTGACCAGGAACGCACCGCCTTCCTGGGACAGGCGCAGTTCCTGGGTCTGTTTGTCGATTTCCAGGATGCCTTTCTGGCCGACCACGATCGGAATCTTCGCCAGGTAGACACCCGGCGAGGTTTCGATGATGTACTTGGGCAATTTCTTGGCCAGGTCCTTGAAGTTCATGTAGCCGTCGTCGATGAAGATGGCCTGCGGGATGCCGTGCTGGCGCACCACCCACTCGGCCATCTTGTTGTCACCGCCGATGAAGTCCTTCAAGGCGTTTTCCTGCATCATCCGGCGCACGCTGATCTTGCCGGGCTTGGTCCGCACGATCTTGGCTGCCACCGCTTCGGCGGTGTAGCCCTTGAGGTCGGGCAGGGTCGGCTTGGCCAGTTCCAGCGGCTCGGTCGGCGCACTGCTGACGGTGTAGGTCTTGGCTCGTTGCAGTTCCTTGACCACGTTGCCCGGCTTGACCGCCGGTTCAACGTTGGCGAACGCCGGCGAGCCGGCCAGCAGCATCGCTGCGACCAACAGGCTGATCGAACCTTTCATCGCCTGGCTGTTCCTGAGGTAGCGGTTCATTTCGGGCACTCCCATGGTCATTCGCATCAGAAGCGCCAGATCACGTCGACAAAGGCGCGATGCATGTACGAATCGACCTCTTTGCCGTAGGCATCGCCTGGCTTGAACACACCGCCACGCAAGCGCACCAGCGCCGACGGTTCATCGATGGACTGGCTCAGTGCGGCCGGCAGAAGGCCTTGTTTGAAGTACTTGGTGACCACCAGGTCGACTTCCTGGCCGAGGTCCTTGTCGCCATCGCGCAGCGGCAGGGTCGAGGTGGACAGGATGGCGCCGGTCACGTCGTCGGTGTTGTTTTCCACGGCGTTGATGCCGTTGCTGCCCACCGGCTTGTTACCGTCCACGCGCCAGAACTTGTGGTACACCAGGCTGGCGTCGTATTCGTCGCGCAACTGCCAGGAGCCGAACAGGCTGGCGCTCTGGGTGTTGGCCATTTCGCCACGGAACGCTTCGCCGAAACGGTGGACCCGCGAACGGGTACCGGTGAAGTTCGAGCGGTTGCTCTGCAGGCCGTTCTGTTGGTATTCATCGCTGGCGCGGGCATAGGCCGCACCGACTTGCCATTGCGGATCGAGGCGCAGGCGGATACCCAGGTCGGTGGCCCAGCCGTTCAAGTCTTCGCTGCGCTTGGCTTGCGCAGGACGCGTGCCGTCGGCGTTGAGCGGGTTGACGGTGTCGAGGTCGCCGGTCATGCCGGTGAGGCTGGCCCAGTAGTTGACGGTGTTGGTGTTGCGCCAGTTGTAGGCGTCGCTGTTGGCTTCCAGGCCGAGCCAGGTCAAGTCACCGTTCTGGGTCTTGTCCAGGGTGTCGGTGGGTTCGCCCGGGGTCGGGTAATCGAGGCTGCCGTTGTCATGGGTGTGGTGGGCACGGATACCGGCCCACTGGCCTGGCATCCACTGGTAACCCACGTCGCCGTAGACGTGCAGGCGATCCTTGTCCTTGGGCGACAGTTCCTTGAGGTCGGTGCGGTATTCGCTGAATCGTTCGGCGACACCAAGGTTGGCGCGCAGCAACGTGGTGTCGAAAGTCCAGTTCAGGGCTTCGATGTTGGTGTCGCGCCATTGGCCGTCGTCGTTGCGCAGGCGCTGGCGACCGAATTTCAACTGCTCGCCCGGATAAGGCGTCAGGCCGCTGTAGCCAATCCAGAACTCACGCATGGCCAGGTAGTTTTTCTTGGCTTCGCGATCGCCGCTGTCCGTCTCCTGGGTGGCACCATCGGACTGTTGCAGGGTGTCGGTCTCGATGACATCGGTGGAGGTCACGGCCTGGGCCATGGCGTAGGCGCTCCAGTTACCGCTTTCGCCATAGACCCAGGGGCGCAGGTCCAGGCCCACGCCGTTGACGTCGCCACCGCTCTGGGTACCCAGGTCACGGTCGTCTTCGGATTGGCCGGTGATCTTCACTTCCAGGCCGAAATTCTTGCTTTCGGTCAGGGCCGCCAGGGTCGGGCACGACCAAAGCAGGGCGCACGTCAGGCCAATTCCAGCCTGCACAAAAGGATTGAGCTTCAAAGGCTTCATAGTTTTTCCTCGCCGTCATCTTCTTTTAGGGCTTGCAGTTCCAGCGTATCGGGGCTCATGACGCCACGAATGGCCTGCTCTTGTTGTAGCAGGCGTTTCGCTTGGGCAAGCTGTTCCGGCGGTAATTGTGCTTCGAGGGTCTGGGCAAGCTCGGTGGCCTGAGGGGTGTTCTGGACCTTGGCCAACTGGCTGAACACATAGGCGTTGACCGGGTTGGGCTTGGTGCCCTTGCCTTGGGAGAACAACTGGGCAATGGCGTAGTCGGCGCTGTTCTGGCCGTTGCGGGCGGCCTTGAGCAGGTGATCCAGAGCCTTTTGCGAGTACACCTGGCCCAGGTAGCCACGGCGATAGATCTGGCCGAGGTAGTAATCGGCGGCCACCTCGCGGCCGACGGCCTTCTGGAAATGTGCCTCGGCGGCCTTGGCGTCGGCCGGCACCCATTTGCCTTCGTAATACAGCTTGCCCAGCAACAGCTCGGCGCGAGGCTGATCGGCGGCGCGGCCGTTTTCCAGGTACTGCATCATCTTGTCGACGTCACCCAGTTCGGGGAAATCGTAGAGCAGTTGCGCCAGGCTGACCCAGGCAGCGGGGTAGCCCGGGGCGATGCCTTCGAGCAGCGACTGGGCGGTTTTCTCATCCGTCTTGCCCAGGCTGGCATCGGCCAGGACGCGGGCGACACTGTCCACGCGTTGTGCGGAAACCACGCCGCGAGCGTGACCGTCCTGCATCTGCTTGAGCAATGCAGCTTGCTGGTCCGCCTGGCCGCGTTTCTGATAGACCGTGGCCAGTTCGACGTAGCAGATATCGGTGGTGGCCAATGCGGCCTTGCAGACCTTCTCGACTTCGTCCAGGTGCTGGTCGTAGGTGCCCTGGGTGCGATAGAGCAGGATCTGCGCCAGGCCCGCTTCCGGGTAACCGGCGCTGCGCCATTGGCTGATCTGCTGCTGGGCGTTGATGTTCGGGAAACTGTGGGGATATTGCAGGTACAGCATCGCCAGCGGGATCAAGGTGTTGCCTTCACCGTTGGCGAAGGCTTTTTTCAGCAGGCCTTCGGCTTCGTGCTTTTCAGCCTCGGTGGAACCCGGCTTGGCCACCAGCAGGCGACCCAGGCGCGCCTGGGCCCGTGGCGAGATATCGGCGGCGGCGCGGTAAGTGGCCTCGGCCTTTTTCATCTGCTCGGGGTCGTGGCTGTCCACCTGGATATCGGCCAGGCCCACCTGGGCCTCGCTGTAGCCCAGGTCGGCCAGTTGCTGATAGTTCTGCTGCGCCAGTGTCGTGTCGCCACGCTTGAGGGCTTCATTGGCCAGGCGCTGGTCGGGCAGGCCGGCGCAACCGGCCAGGCTTACGGCCAATGCCAACGCACAGAATGCACCAGTGTGGGAGCGAGCCTGCTCGCGATGCGGGCCGCTCGATGCATCAGACACACCGCGCTGATCCCGTCGCGAGCAGGCTCGCTCCCACAGGGAATGCAGCGCGTTGTTGTTTTGTGGAGTCGTCACGGGCATGTCCTCCGCTTACTTTCCGACAGCCATGGCTTTTTCGACCAGCCAGTTCAGGTTCGGACCACGGTCGCTGTTGACTTCCACCGGACGGCCGGCCAGGGCGCTGTCCAGGGGCTCGTCGGGCTTGATCAGCACGCGGATATCCGATGACAGGTCTTCGCTTTTCAGGCTGGTGCTGCTGACGATCTTGCCGGTGCGGGTAGTGTCTTCGCCGGCGACCTGGAAGCTGACCGAGGTGCCTGGACGTACTTCGCCGAACTGGCGATAGGAGAAGCGTGCTTCCACGTTGGCTTCGGTGCCGCGCGGAACCAGTTGGAAGATCACGTCGCCCTTGCTGGCGTACTGACCGTTGGCGACCAGTTGCTGGGCCACGATGCAGTCGCAAGGGGAGGTCAGGGTGCCGGTCATCTGCTTGCCGAACAGCTCCTCGACCTTGGCCGGTTGCAGCTGGTTGTCGTCCAGGTGGCCCTTGAGCACGTCGAGCATGCTGGTGCTGAAGGTCGCCAGCGGGGCGCCTTTGGCCGCCACGCCGTCAGCCTTGACCAGGCTCTGCACGGTGCCGTCGCGCGGCATGGTGATCGCCATGCCCGGTACGTTCACCAGGCCTGCCTGGGCGTGGCTGACGAAGTACATGCCGTACACCGACTTGAAGATGAAGCCGAATGCCGCCAGGCCGACGATGAACACGCCCAGGCTGAAGGTCACGGCCCGCAGGCGACCCAGGGCGCTCATGCCATTGCCTTCGTCCTTCTGCTTGCGCGCCTTGGTGAAGTTGTCGCGTTGCAGGGTCGCCAGCACATCGCCGACGCCGACGATGTCGCCGGCCAGGTGCGAGGTGATGATGTGACGCAGTGTCGAGATGTCCCGAGGCTCCAGGTTCTGGAACTGGCAACCGGTGCGGCCGGTCTGGCGTTCGTGGGAACGGATCTGCAATTCCACGTCCATGGCCAGGCCAAGGTTGTCGATGACGAACTGCAGGCGCCCCTTGTAGGCCTCGCCGACCTTGAGCGGCAGCTGGCCGGCGTTGAAGCTCAGACCGCCCGCGGACAGGTCCAGGACCTTGACTTCCATGGGGGTACGGTCGGGGCCGAAGAAGCGCAACTTGGCCGGGATTTTCACTCGGGCGTGTTGGCGCTGGGCTTCGGATTCATGCACTACGTTGACGTTCACGGCGGTGTTCATAGGGGCGATTTCCTAGTTAATTCAGGCGAGTTCGGTCAGACCATCGTCAACAGCACGGCGACGAAAATACTGCCGGCAGAGAAGGTCATGGTCCGAGACGACCAGGTGTTGAACCAACGTTGAAAGCTGGCGAGATCACGGGTAAGAGAAGTGGGCTGGCGGGTCCAGGACTGTTGATCGAGGCGGAAGAACACATAGATCTTCACCATCGCGCCGACGATCTGGTTGTAATAGAGAATCGCCGGGTAAGCGGGGCCGATCCGGTGCCCGGAACACGACAGCAACAGGGTCAGGATCAACCGGGTGATGCCGATCCACAGCAGGTACACCAGGATGAACGCGGTGCCGTACTTGAAGCTGGCGATCAGTGCCACGGTCAGGCCCAGCAGCGAGGTCCACATCGACACGCGCTGGTCGAACAGCACCACCGAGGTAAACAGGCCCAGACGTCTCATGCCCAGGCCCAGTGCCCGGGAGTTTTGCCGCAGGTTGTTGCCATACCAGCGGAACATCAGCTTGCGACTGGCCTTGATGAAGCTTTTTTCCGGTGGGTGCTCAACGGTGTTGATCGCCGCATCGGGTACGTAGAAGGTGTCGTAGCCCAGGCGCATCAGGCTGAACCAGCTCGACTTGTCATCACCGGTCAGGAACTTGAAGCGGCCCAGGCGCCAGTGTTGCAGCGAGTCGCTTTCCACGTCGGCGATGAAGTCCGGGTTGGTCACCACGGTGGCGCGAAACACCGACATGCGGCCGGTCATGGTCAGCACGCGCTTGGACAGGGCCATGGAGCACATGTTGATGTGACGCTGGGCGAAACGCAGCTTGTGCCATTCGGCCATGACGTAGCCGCCGCGCACTTCGCAGAACTCGTTGGTGGTCAGGCCGCCGACATTGCCGAACAGCTGGAACCATGGGACGGTCTTGCGCACGACGCCTTCGGCGAGGACGGTGTCGCCATCGATCACGGCGACCACGGCGCGGTCGTCCGGCAGGTGGCGAGAGATCGCGCGGAAACCGTAGGCCAGGCCGTCACGCTTGCCGGTACCCGGAATGCGCACGAAGTCCAGCTTGACCCGCGCTGGCGGGTTGAGGCGGGCCCAGAGGCTCTTGACCAGCAGTTCGTCGGACATTTCCACGATGGAGCAGACCACGGTGGTGGGCAGCCCGCACTCGATGGCTTCGCGAATCACCGAGCCGTAGACCTGGGCAGTGGTCAGCGCGTCGATCCGGAAGCTGGTGACCATCAGGTAGACGTGGGAGGGATCCGCCGCCGCGCCCAGCTTGCGTACCTTGCGACGCAGGTGTGGGTAGACGATGTACAGGAAGATCATGCCACGCACGAAATGCGTTGCTCCCATGGAGTAACGCCAGATGCCCACGGCGCCGATCAGGAAAATGAAATCCTTGGATTCGGAGTCGAACGTGGACGTGGGCAACGCCATGGCGATGCCCATCAATAAACTCAAGTAAAACAGCCAACCGGCGGCCTGAAGCAGGCCGTGTTTTAGCCTGTGCATAATCTGCATCCGTCTCTATCTCGGGCGGGCCTTGTGGGCGGCCCGATGGGTTAAGGCAGGCGAAAGGCCGGCCGGGGCAGGCCCCGGCCGGCAAACAGACTTACCAGCAGATGCCTTCGGTCCGGCCATTCGATGAAGTGGCCTTGGACATGAAACCAACCAGGTCGATGACCTGTTTGCCTTCCGGTACGTTCTCGGTCAGCGCACGGAACTTCTCGTCGCGGTTGCCGAGGATGATGATGTCGGAGCTGTCGATGACCGAGTCGAAGTCCGAGTTGAGCAAGGACGAGACGTGAGGAATCTTCGACTCGATGTAATCCTTGTTCGCACCGTGGACACGGGCGTATTCGACGTTGCTGTCGTAGATGCGCAGGTCGTAGCCCTTGCCGATCAGCATTTCCGCCAGTTCTACCAGTGGGCTTTCACGCAGGTCGTCGGTACCGGCCTTGAAGCTCAGGCCCAGCAGGGCGACTTTGCGCTTGTCGTGGCTGGAGACGATGTCGAAGGCGTTCTGCACCTGGGATTCGTTGCTGCGCATCAGCGAGTTGAGCAGCGGCGCTTCCACGTCCAGGGAGCTGGCGCGATAGGTCAGGGCGCGTACGTCCTTGGGCAGGCACGAGCCGCCGAAGGCGAAGCCTGGGCGCATGTAGTACTGGGACAGGTTGAGGGCCTTGTCCTGGCAGACCACATCCATCACGACGCGGCCATCGACGCCCACGGCCTTGGCGATGTTGCCGATCTCGTTGGCGAAGGTCACCTTGGTGGCGTGCCAGACGTTGCAGGTGTACTTGATCATCTCGGCGACCGCGATGTCCTTGCGGATGATCGGTGCATCGAGTTCTTCGTACAGCGATTGCAGGACGTCGCCGGACGCCTTGTCGAATTCGCCGATAACGGTCATCGGTGGCTGGTCGTAGTCCTTGATCGCGGTGCTTTCACGCAGGAACTCAGGGTTGACCGCAACGCCGAAATCGACACCGGCCTTTTTGCCGGAGCAGTCTTCGAGGATCGGGATGACAACGTTTGCGACAGTGCCTGGCAAGACGGTGCTGCGGACCACGATGGTGTGGCGGGTGGTCTTTTCACGCAGGACAAAACCGATCTCGCGGCAGACGGCCTCGATGTAGTTCAGTTCCAGGTCGCCGTTCTTCTTGCTCGGCGTGCCGACGCAAATCATCGACAGGTCCGTATCGCGAATGGCTTCCGCAAAGTTGGTGGTGCCACGCAGGCGACCTGTTTGAATACCTTGTGCCAGCAACTCCCCAAGACCGGGTTCAACAATGGGCGATTTGCCGGCGTTGATCATATCGATCTTGTCTTTGGCGACATCCACGCCAACCACATCATGGCCCCGTGCAGACAGGCAACCGGCACATACTGCACCGACGTAACCCAAACCAAATATGCTAATGCGCATCGCATTTACCTCTGTTTTTCACGCCATTAAATGGCCGGAGTTAATAGTGTTCAGCGGTCATAGTGCACTCGGAAGTGTGGAATGCAGGCGCCACAGTGCCGTGTGCAGGCATACTAAGTTCCGAGTGTCTAAATAATTGCACTCAAGTTGTGCGCAGTGCGGCCTTGTTGTTATGACCTGCCCTGTTATGCAGCCAGTCCTCGTTATCCAGAACGTTCGTGCAAAGGTCGTTCACTTCTGATTTCTGGCAAAAAGCCCACAAAATCAGAAGCTTGTGTGTTCGGGTGAACACGTTATAGGGGCGCAGCCTTGGCCTTGTAGGGGATAGTGATGATGCCTTATCTCCTGTCCTTTTATCTTGGATCCATAAGGACGACCGTTTCGCTTAGTTGCTGTGACAACTTGGTTACTCTAGTCGACGTCCCTTGTAAGTTATCTCGTACACGCTCGGCGAGAATCGTTACGGGTGGTATGAGCCGTGCATTTGGACATAGTTCCTGCCCGCTCATCGTGATTTCTGAAATTTTTTGAAATATTGGCCGAGATGGCACTGCTCTCATATTGATAGCACTTGCGATTTCGCCCTTTAGTTACGGGGAGTTAAATGACCTAGATACTTTTTTGCCACTACCGTTGAAAATTTTCTGTGCCACTACGGAAAAAACTGACAATTGTCGAGTGAAAGAAAAGTTAGCCCAAGGGGTGGTTTGAATGTTGACGCCAATAAAGTGGCGAATTGGGTGGGAAAGTAGGATGAGTTGCCGGGGGCTGATCGAGGCCCCTGATCAGGGGCCCGGAAGAGGTGTTGCGTTATTGTGGGGCGTGGTCGCGCAGGAAAACCAGTTTTTCGGCCGAGGACTGTTCGACACTGTAACGATAGCCTTGCACATCGAACTGTTTGAGCAGTGCCGGATCGTTGATGCGTTCCTGAATGACAAACCGGCTCATCAGCCCGCGGGCTTTTTTAGCGTAGAAGCTGATGATCTTGTACTGGCCGTTTTTCAGGTCCTTGAATTCGGTATCGATGATGCGTGCGTTCAGAGCGCTGCGCTTGACCGCCGAGAAGTACTCGTTGGAGGCCAGGTTCAACAGCACGTCATCGCCCTGGTCGGCCAGGGCTTCGTTCAGCCATTCGCTGATACGGGTACCCCAGAACGCATAGAGATCCTTGCCCCGGGCATTGTCCAGCTTCGTGCCCATTTCCAGGCGATAGGGCTGCATCAGGTCCAGCGGCCGCAACAGGCCGTAAAGACCGGAGAGCATGCGCAGATGCCGTTGGGCGTGATCGAAGTCGGCTTCGTTGAAGCTCTGTGCGTCCAGGCCCGTATACACGTCACCCTTGAAGGCCAGCAGGGCCTGCTTGGCGTTGGCCGGGGTGAACGCCGGGGTCCAACTGCCGAACCGCGCGGCATTGAGGCCACCGATCTTGTCGGAGACGTGCATCAGCTCGCTGATCTGTGCCGGCGAGAGTTCACGCAATTGCTCGACCAGTTCCTGGGAATGGTCCAGGTACTGCGGCAGGGTAAAGCGTTCGGTGGCCGGCGGTGTTTCGTAATCGAGGGTCTTGGCGGGGGAAATCACCATCAGCATGCAATCGTCTCCTTTAAGGGTGCGGCGATTCTAGGGGGTTGTCCGGGTGGACTCCAGCTATTGGGGTGATAGGTGATCGGTGGGGTAAAGGAAATATTCAAAGCCCCTCAATTGTGGCGAGGGGATTTATCCCCGCTGGGCTGCGCAGCAGCCCCAACAAAGTGAAGCGAGATCAGCCTGAAGCACCGCGCGGGCGCTTTTAGGGCTGTTTCACAGCCCAGCGGGGATAAATCCCCTCGCCACAAAAGCCCTGTTCGAGCAATGAGATAAGCGGGCGTCGTTCCTGGATCAGCTATGATGCCGCGCGGGTTTCGTTATGGAGACATCCCTTTTGCGTATCGTGCTTCTGCTATCGGCCTGGCTCCTGAGCCTCAATGCCATTGCCGCGCCCACCGACATTGCCACCCTGGACCGCAGCACCTGGCCGGAACAGCTCACCAGCCCGACCCTGTTCGACGTTGCTTCACGGGCCGAGATCCTGATGTTCGCCCGGGTGTTGCTGGACACCGATGCCATGGACGAAATTGCCCTCAAGCAGTACCTGGGGCTGCGCTCGGTGAACATGGCGGCGATCACCGCCCTGCGTGCGCGGTTGTGGCAACGGTTGCTGGCCAACTACAACTTCGCCCAGCAGAGCTGTGATCAGGACGCCTCCTTCTGTTACCTGGTCGAGAACATGGCGACCTTGCGTGAGGAGGCGCGCAGGTTTCATCTCGATGACGATTCGTTCTATTTCAAATGGGCCGGGCCAAGCCAGATCTTTCATACCCAGTACCGGGATGAGTTGCTGCGAAAAGCCGCGCTTTTTCCGCAAACAAGCAGTGAAGTCGAACGTTTCGGCGATTACGAGCGCAACGGCGAGGGCATGCACGACCGGCTGTTTTTACTGACCTTCGACAGCGGCGCCAACGTTGCGCCAGACAACACTCCGTGGCTGGCGGATTACTTGCGCAAGTCGAACATGAACGGCACCTTTTTTGTATTGGGCAAGGACATCCAGGCGCGGCTGGTGGAGGATTCCGTCAACAGCCTCCAGTCGTTGTATTCAGAACAGTGCGTAGGTGTCCAGGGCTGGGAGTTCCGCTCCCATAGCTATTGGCAGGACTGGCAGGACTCGGTGCGGCGCAGCGTCGACCTGGTCAAGGGCAAGCTGCCGGAAAACTATGTGCCGCTGTTCCGTCCGCCCCAAGGCCAGCGGCGGGGCGATGCCGAGGCATTCTTCAGGCAACAGGGCCTGCAAGTAGCGCTGTGGGATATCGATCCCCAGGACGGTGCCAACCGCCTCAAGCCCGAGCAAAGCGCCCAGCGCGCGCTGACCTTGATGCTGCTGTGGCGCCACGGGGTGATCAACTTCAACGCCAAGCAGGATGCAGTGAAAACAGCGATGCCCTGGCTCATTACGCAGACGGCGCAAAGTGGAATCGGTTGGGAGGATTGTCAGGAGGCGTTTCGCTGAAACCGCAGAAGCCCCGGAAACATTAGGGGAGAGGGGGAAACCGGTGCGCATTCATGACGACCGGACTTCCGACTTTAACGGTGCGGCGGCGGTACGCCAAGGGCTTTTCGTCACTCTGAAAAATAAACTTCAAAAAAGCGTCAAAGTGCTTTTTCCTGTCATGGTTTTTGGAGTATCAAGAAGTCAGACCGCCGAAACCTGCAACACAGGTGGCGTCTTCCAAGACCCCGTTTGTGTGCAGTTCACCTGAATCCTCGCGGGTGAATCCGGTGGCTACCTCGAGGCGCAGCACTGTCATGGTATTGCGTCGAATGGCCCCCACAAAGGTGACCGAGTATGGATGACCACGGACGTAGCCCTTCCTCCAACCAGCCAATCCTCTATGTACTCGATACCAACGTATTGATCCACGATCCAAACGCACTGCTGAATTTCGAAGAACACCACGTTGCCATCCCAATGACCGTGCTCGAGGAGCTGGACAAGCTCAAGAGCGGCCATCACAGCGTCGCGGCCGAATGCCGGCAGGCGATCCGACTGATCGACAAGACCCTGGGCGATGCGTCTCCCGAAGACGTCGAGCTGGGTGTGCCGATCCAACGCGGCAAAAGCGGCCCCAAGGGCCTGCTCTCGATCCTGATGAGCAAGCGCACCGAACCCAACCTGGTTCTGCCCGAACACCTGAACGACAACATCATCATCAACCAGCTGATCGACCTGCACGCGCGCAACAAGGATCGCGCCGTGGTGCTGGTGACCAAAGACATCAACATGCGCCTCAAGGCCCGTGCCTGCGGGATTGCGGCGGAGGATTACAGCACCGACCAGTTGGTCGACGACGTTTCGCTGCTGCCCAACGGCTACCACAACATGACCGGCTCCTTCTGGGACCGCGTGAGCAAGGTCGACACTCGCCAGGACCATGGTCGCACCTGGCACCAGGTGCAACTGATCGACAACCTGCCGGCGGTGCACATCAACGAGTTCATCATCGACGAACAGGGATTCGTCGGCTGGATCAAGGAGATCGAGGACGACAAGCTGCTGATTCTCGACCTGCACCAGGAACCCTTGCTGCATCAGGAGGCCTGGGGCCTCAAACCCCGTGACATCTACCAGAGCCTGGCCCTGTTCGCCTTGCTCGACCCGGATATCCACCTGGTCAACCTGTCCGGTGCCGCCGGTTCCGGCAAGACCATCCTGGCCCTGGCCGCCGCCATCGAGCAGACCATGGTCAGCAAGCGTTACCGGCGCATCATCGCCACCCGCAGCGTGCAGGGCCTGGACCAGGAAATCGGCTTCCTGCCCGGCACCGAGGCGGAAAAAATGGAGCCTTGGCTGGGGGCCATTACCGACAACCTCGAAGCCTTGCACATGGATGACGAAAGCACCCATGGCAGCGTCGACTACATCCTCAGCAAGGTGCCGTTGCAGTTCAAATCCCTCAACTACATCCGCGGTCGCAGCTTCCAGCAGAGCTTGATCCTGATCGACGAATGCCAGAACCTCACCCCGCACCAGATGAAAACCATCATCACCCGTGCCGGTGCCGGTTCCAAAGTGGTGTGCCTGGGTAACCTGGCGCAGATCGACACCCCTTACCTGTCCGCGACCAGCTCCGGGCTGACTTACCTGACCGAACGTTTCAAGGACTTCCCCAACGGGGTCCACATCACCCTGCAAGGCGTACCGCGCTCGATCCTGGCCGAATACGCCGAATCCCATTTGTAACACCTGATAAAAACCGGGCGACCGCAAAGTCGCCCGGTTTTTTGTGCGCGACAAATAAACCCTGTGGGAGCGAGCAGGCTCGCTCCCACAAAGGAAAGTCATGCCGTTACAGGTGCGACAATCAGGCGTGCCGGAATTTGACTCACGGGTTTACAATCGACGCTCCTGATCAGGAGTAACCCTGTGCTCACCCATCTCGATTCCCAAGGTCGCGCCAACATGGTCGACGTGACCGACAAGGCCGTGACGTTCCGTGAGGCCACCGCCGAAGCCTTTGTGCGCATGTTGCCCGCTACGCTGCAGATGATTGTCAGCGGCGGTCACCCCAAGGGCGATGTATTCGCCGTAGCGCGCATTGCCGGCATCCAGGCGGCGAAAAAAACCAGCGATCTGATTCCGCTCTGTCATCCGCTGATGCTCACCAGCGTCAAGGTCGAACTCAATGCCGAAGGCGAGGACCGGGTACGCATCGTTGCCCGTTGCAAACTTTCGGGCCAGACCGGGGTGGAGATGGAGGCCCTGACCGCTGCCAGTGTCGCCGCGCTGACCATCTATGACATGTGCAAGGCCGTCGACCGGGGCATGACCATTGAGGGCGTGCGGGTGCTGGAAAAACTGGGCGGCAAGAGCGGTCACTTCCAGGCGGACGCACCATGAAAATCAATGTGAAGTTCTTTGCCCGTTACCGTGAGGCGTTGGGCGTGGACGCTTTGAGCGTCGATGATAAGTTCTCTACGGTAGATGACGTTCGCGCGCTGTTGGCGGCTCGCCCGGGCTTCGACGTACTGAGCGAGCAGAACCTGATGTGTGCCCGCAACGAAGAGCTGTGCCAGCTCGATGAGCCGCTGGTGGAGGGCGACGAAGTCGCGTTCTTTCCCACGGTGACCGGAGGCTGAGTCATGGCGATTCGTGTACAGGCCGATCCGTTCGATCCGGGCGCCGAAGTCAACGCGATGCACGCGGCCAATGTCGGCGTGGGCGCAGTAGTGAGTTTTGTCGGCTACGTGCGGGACTTCAATGACGGCCTGGATGTGTCCGGGATGTTCCTGGAGCATTACCCGGGCATGACCGAAAAAGCCCTGGGCAAGATCGCCATCGAGGCGCAGCAGCGCTGGCCGCTGCTGAAGCTGGAGGTGCTGCATCGCATCGGGGCCCTGGAGCCGGGCGAGCCCATCGTCTTTGTCGCGGCCGCCAGTGCCCATCGCCAGGCGGCATTCGACGCCTGCGCCTTTGTCATGGACTACCTCAAGACCCGCGCGCCGTTCTGGAAGAAGGAAAACACCGCCGATGGCCCGCGCTGGGTCGAGGGGCGGGACAGTGATCATGCGGCGGCGGATCGCTGGAAGCAGTAGACAGCCTGTTGTCTCTTTGTGGCCGATAGTCCGCTATCGCGAGCAGACTCGCTCCCACATTGGATCTGTGTCAGACCGGGGATCCCTGTGGGAGCGAACCTGCTCGCGATGGGGCCATCAGCCTTTCATCATTTCTTCAATTGACGATATGTACATTAAAGTCCAGTATGGATTTATAAGTACATAATCAGTCGCGCCTGCTTTTTCTCTGCCAAACCAACAACAATCCCGCGAGAGAACGATCATGAAGAAATTCCCCCTCATCACTGGCCTGGCCCTGAGCCTGCTGGCCTCCAGCAGCCTGTTCGCCGCCGAGAAAACCCTGCGCATCGGCATCGAAGCGGCTTATCCGCCGTTCGCTTCCAAGACCTCGGAAGGGAAGATCGAGGGTTTCGACTACGACATCGGCAATGCGTTGTGCGCGCAGATGAAGGTCCAGTGCGAGTGGGTCGAGGGAGAGTTCGACGGGCTGATCCCGTCGTTGAAGGTGAAGAAGATCGACCTGGCGCTGTCGTCCATGACCATCACCGAAGAGCGCAAGAAGTCGGTGGACTTCACCCACAAGTACTACTTCACCTCATCGCGGCTGGTCATGAAGGAGGGCGCAGTAGTGGATGACCAGTACGCCAGCCTGAAGGGCAAGACCGTGGGTGTGCAGCGAGCGACCACCACTGATCGCTATGCTACTGAAGTCCTCGAACCCAAGGGCGTGATCGTCAAGCGCTACAGCAACAACGAAGAAATCTACATGGACCTGGCGTCCGGTCGCCTGGACGCGATTTTTGCCGACACCATCCCGCTGGAAGATTTCCTATCGATGCCTCGGGGCAAGGGCTACGGGTTTGTCGGGCCTGAGCTCAAAGATCCGAAGTACGTTGGTGAAGGCGCCGGCATTGCAGTGCGCAAGGGCAATACCCAGTTGGTGGCGGATCTGAACAAGGCCATCGATGGGATTCGGGCCAGTGGGGAGTATCAGAAGATCGAGGCCAAGTATTTCAAGTCGGATATCTATGGCGACTGACTAATCGCCATCGCGAGCAGGCTCGCTCCCACAAGGGATCTGCGTTCAACGCGGTCTAATGTGGGAGATTCTATGGTGCATGACTAGCCTTCAAATGCCTTTCTGGCTGGTATTCGCTCTGATTCTGCAGCAGAGCGAATACTACGCGGGCAAGCTTGCGCGACAGCGCCACCATGGCCTGAGTTGTACTCATCCCCCGGGCTAACAACGCCTCATAGAACCCCTTCCATCGCTCCGTGCGCCTTGCCGACATCGCTGCGTTGTGCAGCAGTCGGCGAGCTTCTGGATCACCTCGTTTGGTCAGGCAGCGGCGACCCTGTTTTCGCCCTGATTGCGATATGCGCAGGTCCAGCCCCAGAAAAGCGATGAAGGCATCGGCGTTTTTGAAATCCCCCCGCTGAAACGAGGTGAGCAACCGGGCGCCGGTCAACAGGCCAATGCCTTCAACTTTCATGCAGCGCTTGAGCTGACCCAGCAAGCCTGCGTCCTTCAGCTCATCCTGGATCTTTTTTTCGACCAGGGTTTCCAGCCGCTGCATCGCGCCTATCTGGCGTTTGAACGCGGCTTTGAGTAACGGCTCGTTCGCCCAGCTTTGGCTCAGACTGACACGGGCCTGGACCACAGCCGCACGGCGCCGGAAAAGGCTTACGAGCCGGCGATACAAGGGCGATGGCGGGTTCCAGGGATGCAGTTCCTGGCCTTCGTTCTTCAGGTAACGGGCCAACAGGCGAGCATCCAGTGCATCGGTTTTGGCGCGCACGTTCACGCCTTTGCGGTAGTGACTGAGCTCATAGCCACCGACCATGTAGATCACGCAGCCGGCCTTGTGAGCCAGATCGGCGAACTCCAGGTGATAGATATTGGTGGCTTCGATGGCAATATCCACCTGCATGGACAAGGCCTTGAGCCACTTCTTAATCGCAGTTTTGTTATTGGGGACTATCTCAAGCTGATCGGTTTCGGCGTGATACATCACCAACTCATCCTTGGCGACATCCACACCCACAATCGGCTTGACGAGGGGAACCGGCATTGCCATTGAAAACTCTCCGGGCTAAGGTTTGAACACTTGAAGGGTTCACCCAGAGGCGCAGGCTTGTTCCTATCGTCGGTCTAGGCCAGATGCATTCTTTATCGGCGCTTGGGTGTGAAAGGAGGAGGGGTAAAATCTCCCACGGTCTGTACTGCGGCTAACAGTCAGAAGCGAACCTTGTCCCTCCTCCTCCCTTCAAGTCCTACCATACAAGCGAGCCTGCTCGCGATGGCGTCGGTCCTGGCAACGCAAGGCCTAGCCCTTCAATTCCTTCAGATGCTTGTACACCGTCGCCCGCCCCATGTTCAGCACATTGGCCACGTAGTTGGAGGCGCTCTTGCCCTTGAAGGCGCCTTCGGCGTGCAGCGCCAGCACCAGTTCGCGCTTATGGTCGCGGGTCAGCAGGTTCAGGCTCAACTGGCGCTCGCGCATCCAGGCATGCAGGAAGGTGTTGATGCGTTCCTGCCAGTCATCGCGAAACAGGGAGTCCGGCTGCGGGATCAATTTGCCCGGCGACAGGAACAGGTCCAGCGCGGCCTTGGCATTTTCGAACAGTGAAATATTCAGGTTGATGCACAGCACCGCCAGCGGCCGACCTTTGGCGTCGCGCAAGACGCTGCTGAGGCTGCGGATCTTCTGTCCGTCCCAGTTGAGCTTTTCATACGGGCCGATGTTCCGTTCGCTGATGTCCTCGCTGAGCATGTCTTCCAGGGACGAGTCATCGCCGATCTCGCGCTTGGAGAGATTATTGGCGATGTAATCGACTTTCTGCGTGCGCAGGTCGTGCAGTACCACCTCGGCGTGGGGGTAGAACAGCGTGGCGATGGCGTCGGCGATGGTGTGGAAATTGTCCATTGCCGGATCGGGTTGCAGGGCGGTCATGACAGGGCTCCAGGCAGCGTCGGCGCCCCGTGAAGCAGGGGCGCAGGGAGTGTGCCGCAATCGTGGCGATGCGTCACCTTCAGGACGGTCAGCCAAGTCGCGCCGGCGACAGCATTGCGCTGCTCAGGCCGAAGCGGGTCAGGGCTTCGGGCAGCGGTTCGCCGCGTACCAGCGCTGCGCTGGCCTGGCCCATCGCCGGGGAGGTCTGGATGCCATAGCCACCCTGGGCCGCAACCCAGAAGAATCCGGGCAACTGCAGGTCGAAACCGGACAGCAGATCGCCGTCACGAACAAAACTGCGCAACCCGGCCCAGGTACGGGTCGGGCGGCGAATGCTCAGGGTGGTGGCTTCTTCGATCTGGTAGATCCCCAGGGCGATGTCCAGTTCTTCCGGCTGCACATCGTGGGGCTCCACCGGATCGGCATTGGCTGGCGAGCCCAGAAACATGCCAGCGTCCGGCTTCATGTAGAAGGATTCGTCGAGGCTCACCAGCATCGGCCAGTCATGGATGTCCAGGCCTTCCGGGCCGGGAAAGATGAAGGCCGCCCGCCGCTTGGGTTGCAGACCCAGCGGCCGGGCACCGGCCATTTGCGCGACCTGATCGGCCCAGGCACCGGCCGCGTTGATCAGAATCGGCGCAGTGAAGGTCCTCTCGGCAGTCCTCACCTGCCATTGCCCCTGGTTGTCGCGAACCAGGTCCAGGACTTCGCTGTCGGTGTGTATCTCACCGCCGTTGCGGCGGATACCACGCAAGTAGCCCTGGTGCAGCGCATCCGTGTCGATGTCAGAGGCCGTCGGGTCATAGAGGGCGCCATGGACTTTTTCCCGGCGCAGGATCGGCAGTCGCACGCAGGCTTCTTCGGCGCTGAGCAATTGCATCTGCGGCACGGTGGCCTTGGCACTGAGGTACTGATTGTTCAGCTCGGCCGGGTCACCGGTGAAGTCCACGGTCATTTCGCCCCGGGGCGTGAGCAGGGGGTGTTCGCAGAAACCGGCGGGCGGTGCGTCGAAAAAGTCCCGACTGGCTTGGGTCAATGCCCTTACCTGAGGCGTGCCATAGGCGGCGGTGAACAGCGCCGCCGAACGTCCGGTGGAGTGGTAGGCCGGATGGGATTCGCGCTCGAGCACAATGACCCGGCCATGGGGGGCCAGCCAGTAGCCGGTGGAGGCACCGGCAATGCCGCCGCCGATGATGATGAAATCTGCTGAGGTCATGAAGCTCTCCTGTGGAGCGCAATGCCGGGGTATGCGGGGCCCCTTGTGGGAGCGAGCTTGCTCGCGATGGAGGCCAGCACATTCGACATAGATGTCGACTGCCATGCCGCCATCGCGAGCAAGCTCGCTCCCACAAGGGGATTGGTTCGTCAGTTGCGGTGATGCAACCGGTAAAGCGCATTCGCCAACGCCACATCCTCCAGCCCCAGGCCAATCGAGCGGAAGAACACGTGGCGCTCAAGGCTTGGTCGCGCAACCTGTCCGCTGAGCAGTTCAGGCAAGTCGCCGATGATGCTCGACGTCTCCCAGCCATGTTGTTCGGCGGCGATCAGCATCTCACCGGCCGAGCCCGGGGTGGTCTGACGATAGTCGCAGAACACGTCCATGTCGTTGAGGCTGTGGGGCGGGACTTCGTGGGCGCGTGGGGCGTTGGTGCTGATGGAGGTGATCAGCGCCGGTTTGCCCAGGCTCTTCGGCTCGAGCACCGCGTTGGCGGACGAGGTGCAGAGCATCACCACATCGGCGTCATGCACCGCCGCCGCAAGGCTGTCGGCAATCTCCAGGCGCGGATCCAGGCCGGTAATCGATGCGCGTTCCTGTGCCGTCTTGCCCGGTAGGCCCGGCGAGTAAAGGCGGATGGTCTTCCACTCTCGCAAGCCCTTGACGTAATGCACATGCGCCCGTGCTACCGCGCCGCTGCCGATGACCGCCAGGCGTTGGGCCTGGGGCAGGGCGAGGGCATCGACGGCAACTGCCGTGGTGGCTGCGGTACGGGCGGTCGTCAGTTCGCTGGCATCGCACAACAACAGCGGCTGGCCGGTGCGCATCGACATCAGCAATGTCCAGGCGGTGACCAGTGGACCCTGCTCGCCCACGATGTAGGGCGAGGTCTTGACGCCGTAGACCTGGTCCTCGGCCAACACCCCCAGGTAGTTGATGAAGTCCCCGGCACCCTGGGGAAACTCCACCCATTGCTGGGCCGGCTGCACTGCTTGCCCGGCAGCCAAGTCGCGAAACAGTTTGCGCAGGATCTGCGGCACATCGACTTGCCCGAGCAGTTCGCGAGCCTGGGCTTGGGTCATCACATAAGGCGTGCTGGACATCGGGACTCCGGGGTGCTTGTCGTAAACTAATTTGTCCATTATGGACTTTTAGTTTATTCGAGCAATATCCCGGGCAAAAAAAAGCGCAGCCGTCGAGGGCTGCGCTTTCGGCTGGCGGAGCGACGGTCAGTGACGTTTGCGCTCAACCGGCCGCAGCAGATGGGTCGGCGGCATTTCGCAACTGATCTTGCGGCCCAGCAGTGCCTCGATGGACGGCAACTGATAGGAGTCGTCCTCTCCGGCGAAGCTGATGGACACGCCCTCGGCGCCCGCGCGACCGGTACGGCCGATGCGGTGCACGTAGTCGTCCGGCACTTCAGGCAGGGTGAAGTTGATCACATGGCTGATGCCGTCAATGTGAATGCCCCGGCCGGCCACGTCGGTTGCCACCAGCACACGGATCTTGCCCTCGCGAAAACCTTCGAGCGTCTTGATGCGTTTGTGCTGGGGCACGTCGCCCGACAGCTGGGCCGCATTGACGCCGTCGCGCACCAGGCGTTCTTCGATGCGCCGCACTTCGTCCTTGCGGTTGGCGAACACCATGACCCGCTCCCAACCGTTGTCGTTGACCAGGTTGTAGAGCAGCTTGTATTTGTCGGCACCGGCGACGGCATAGATGTGCTGCTCGACGTTTTCGCTGGCGACGTTCTCGGCCTCGATCTCGACGACAGCCGGGTCGGTGGTCCATTGCTTGGCCAGGTTCATCACGTCTTCGGTGAAGGTGGCGGAAAACAACAGGGTCTGGCGTTCGCTTTTCGGCGGGGTCTGGCGAATGATCTGGCGCACCTGCGGGATGAAGCCCATGTCGAGCATGCGGTCGGCTTCGTCCAGCACCATGACCTCGACCATGTCCAGGTGCACGTCGCCGCGCTGGTTGAAATCCAGCAGCCGGCCCGGGGTTGCCACCAGGATGTCGCAGTGACGGGCTTCGAGGTGCTTGAGCTGCTTGTCGAAGTCCATGCCGCCGACGAACGTCATCACGTTCAGGCCGGTGTATTTGGTCAGGTCGGCGGCGTCCTTGGCGATCTGCACCACCAGCTCGCGGGTCGGCGCGATGATCAGTGCCCGAGGCTCGCCCATGTAGCGTTCCTTGGGCGGAGGCGTCTGCAGCAGCTGGGTGATGATGGAGATCAGGAACGCGGCGGTCTTGCCGGTGCCGGTCTGGGCGCGGCCGATGGCGTCCTTGCCGGCGAGGGTGTAACCCAGCACCTGCGCCTGGATCGGCGTGCAATACGGGAAGCCCAGGTCCTGGATGGCGTGCATCAGTTCCGGGGCCAGCTTGAAGTCGTGGAAGCGGGTCTTGCCTTCCTGGGGCTCTACGACGAAGTCCTCGATCTTCCAGGCGACGACCGGCGGTTTTGGTGCGCGTTCGCGGCGGGGACGGGGGGCATCGTTGCGCGGCTTGTCCGGCGCGGGCGCGGCGGCAGGCGAGGTCACCGGCTCTTGTTTCGGCTGCGCAGCTGCTGCGGGGCGACGCGATTGTTGTGGCGCTTCGGTACGGCTCGGGCCGTGGACAGGCGCGCTGGGGCCAGGCGCGAGCTGCTCGGCCTCGCTCTTACCGAACATCTTCTTGAGTGCTTTGAGCACGGTCATCTCATCGATTGGTTAAGGAATGTACGCCGGCCAGTGTAATGCAAGAAACGGGCGCGGCGTAGTGTGTTCGTCAAAGGCTTGGCGTGGCGATTCAGCGCAACCGTTCGGCCAGCCAGGTGCCGATGTCGCGAATCTCCTCGGGTAACACTTCGTGGCCCATTGGGTATTCCTGCCATGTCACGGTGACACCATGCTGCTTCAGATACTCTTTTGCGGTGCGGCCCATGGGGTTGAGCACCACTTCGTCGTATTGCCCGTGCAGCGCCAGTACCGGAATGCGTTGCTGGCTGGCGGACAATTGCAGTTCGTCACTGAACGTCGGCGCATAGGTAGACAGTGCGATCACACCACCCAGCGGCCCCTGCCATTTCACGAAGGCCGTGTGATAGACCACCGCCCCGCCTTGGGAAAAACCGGCCAGGAAAATCCGCGAAGCGTCTATTCCGCTGGCTCGCTGGGTTTCGATCAGGTCCATGACCCGTTTGGCCGACACCTCCAGTTGCTGCTCGTCAATGGCTCGCGCCGGGCTCAAGGCACGGATGTCGTACCAACTGGGCATGGCGTAGCCGCCGTTGATCGTTACTGGCTGGGTCGGTGCCTGGGGTAGAACGAAACGCGTGGTGTGCAGGCTTTGCTGCAATATTTCGGCGACCGGCAGGAAATCATAGCGATCGGCGCCCAGGCCGTGGAGCCAGATAACACACGCATCTGCGGTGCTGTTGGGCTCGAGAATCAAGGGATCGGTCATGGCTGTGCTCCAAATCTGTGCGGGCGCGCTCAATCAGTGCGTGATTACGGTGCGTGCCCGGTGTCTCAGTTAATTAGATGTCGCAAAATTACAACTTTTTGTCTTGACGTAATTCTCAAGGGCTAAGCGCGGCGGTCTGGTACGGGCTTTGCTATGAGGATGCTTGAGTGATGAATCTTACGCTGCGCGGTAACACTATCAGCTCGACGCGACGCATGGGATATCAGAAATCCGGTGATGGATGTTCGCCAATAGCCGCTACGGGCTTCGCGAACGTGAAGGGCTACAGCCCGTTCGGCCGATTGGTGAGAAGTGGGTATGGCTGCCAATGGCGCACCGTCCTCATTAATAGACTCATAGCGAAGGTCCAGACGTCGGTTGACCCTAAAAAAAGCCAACAAGGGTCGGCAATGCCCCAAAAGGGTGCGACAGGGCTCAAGCTCCGACACAACAAGAGCAAAACTGGAGGTTTGAATGAAGTTACTGAAATCCACCCTGGCTGTCGTGACCGCAGCAGCTGTCCTCGGTGTTAGCGGGTTCGCGCAGGCGGGTGCAACCCTGGACGCAGTGCAGAAGAAAGGTTTCGTACAGTGCGGCGTAAGTGATGGCTTGCCGGGTTTCTCGGTGCCTGATTCGACCGGCAAGATCGTCGGTATCGACGCTGACTTCTGCCGTGCCGTTGCCGCTGCCGTCTTCGGTGATGCAAGCAAGGTCAAGTTCAGCCAGTTGAACGCCAAGGAGCGCTTCACCGCGCTGCAGTCCGGCGAAATCGATGTGCTCTCGCGTAACTCCACCATGACCAGCTCCCGTGACGCGGGCATGGGCCTGAAATTCCCAGGCTTCATCACCTACTACGATGGCATCGGCTTCCTGGCCAACAACAAGCTGGGCGTCAAGAGCGCCAAGGAACTGGACGGTGCAACCATCTGCATCCAGGCCGGTACCACCACCGAACTGAACGTGTCCGACTACTTCCGCGCCAATGGCCTGAAGTACACCCCGATCACCTTCGACACCTCCGATGAAAGCGCCAAGTCGCTGGAATCCGGTCGTTGCGACGTACTGACCTCCGACAAATCCCAGCTGTTCGCCCAGCGCAGCAAGCTGGCATCGCCGAAAGACTACGTGGTTCTGCCGGAAACCATTTCCAAGGAACCACTGGGCCCGGTCGTGCGTAACGGCGACGACGAGTGGCTGGCTATCGTGCGTTGGACTGGCTACGCCCTGCTCAATGCTGAAGAAGCCGGCGTGACCTCGAAGAACGTCGAGGCTGAAGCCAAGTCCACCAAGAACCCGGACGTCGCTCGTATGCTGGGCGCTGACGGTGAATACGGCAAGGACCTGAAACTGCCGAAAGACTGGGTCGTGAAGATCGTCAAGCAAGTCGGCAACTACGGTGAAATGTTCGAGCGCAACCTCGGCAAAGGCACTCCGCTGGAAATCGACCGCGGCCTGAACGCGCTGTGGAACGCTGGCGGCATCCAATACGCACCACCAGTGCGCTGATGGTTCTATCACCCGGTGGGCCAACCACCGGGTGATGTTCTGTTCCATTCTTTGCGGGGCACTTCATGCAAAATTCAATCGGCGCACCAAAGCAGAGGCTCAGCCTCAGCGATCCAAAAGTGCGTGCGTGGGTATTTCAGATCGTCACTGTCGTGGCGGTCATCGCGTTGGGCTGGTTCCTGTTCGACAACACACAGACCAACCTTGCGCACCGGGGCATCACGTCCGGTTTCGGCTTCCTGGAGCGCAGTGCCGGGTTCGGCATCGCTCAACACCTGATCGATTACACCGAAGCGGACAGCTATGCCCGCGTCTTTGTCATCGGGTTGCTCAACACGTTGCTGGTCACCTTCATCGGGGTGATCCTGGCGACCATCCTCGGTTTCATCATCGGCGTCGCACGCTTGTCGCAGAACTGGATCATCTCCAAGCTGGCGACCGTTTACGTGGAGGTTTTCCGTAACATCCCGCCGTTGCTGCAAATCCTGTTCTGGTACTTCGCGGTATTCCTGAGCATGCCGGGACCGCGGGCCGCCCATAACTTCGGCGACACCTTCTTTGTCAGCAGCCGGGGCTTGAACATGCCGGCCGCGCTGGTGGCGGACGGGTTCTGGCCATTCATGGTCAGCGTCGTGCTGGCGATCGTCGCCATCGTGCTGATGGCTCGCTGGGCCAACAAGCGTTTCGAAGCGACCGGAGAGCCGTTTCATAAGTTCTGGGTCGGTCTGGCGCTGTTCCTGGTGATCCCGGCGTTGAGCGCGCTGCTGTTTGGTGCGCCGGTGCATTGGGAAATGCCGGAACTCAAGGGCTTCAACTTCGTCGGTGGCTGGGTGCTGATCCCGGAACTGCTGGCCTTGACCCTGGCGTTGACCGTATACACCGCGGCGTTCATCGCCGAGATCGTGCGTTCGGGCATCAAGTCGGTCAGCCACGGCCAGACCGAGGCGGCTCGTTCCCTTGGGCTGCGCAACGGTCCGACCCTGCGCAAGGTGATCATCCCGCAAGCCTTGCGTGTGATCATTCCGCCGTTGACCAGCCAATACCTGAACCTGGCGAAAAACTCCTCCCTGGCGGCCGGTATCGGTTACCCGGAAATGGTGTCGCTGTTCGCCGGCACGGTGTTGAACCAGACCGGCCAGGCCATCGAGGTGATTGCAATCACCATGAGTGTGTACCTGGCGATCAGTATCAGCATCTCCTTGCTGATGAACTGGTACAACAAGCGCATTGCGCTGATCGAGCGGTGAGGAAACGCGCATGACATCCCATACCTTCAAACCTGACATGCCTCCACCGAGCAATAGCATCGGTGTGGTGGCGTGGATGCGCGCCAACATGTTCTCCAGCTGGATCAACACGCTGCTGACCCTGTTTGCGTTCTACCTGATCTACCTGATTATCCCACCGCTGCTGCACTGGGCGATCCTGGATGCGAACTGGGTAGGCACTACCCGCGCCGACTGCACCAAGGAAGGCGCCTGCTGGGTGTTCATCCAGCAGCGTTTCGGTCAGTTCATGTACGGCTACTACCCGGCGGACCTGCGCTGGCGCGTGGACCTGACCGTGTGGCTGGCAGTGATCGGTGCGGCGCCGTTGTTCATCTCGCGCTTCCCGCGCAAGGCGATCTACGGCCTGAGCTTCCTGGTGGTGTATCCGATCGTCGCCTGGTGCCTGCTGCACGGTGGCGTGTTTGGCCTGGACGCCGTGGCGACCAGCCAATGGGGCGGCCTGATGCTGACCCTGGTGATCGCTACCGTCGGTATCGCCGGCGCGCTGCCGCTGGGCATTGTGCTGGCCCTGGGTCGACGCTCGAACATGCCGGCGATCCGCGTGGTCTGTGTGACCTTCATCGAGTTCTGGCGTGGGGTGCCGTTGATCACGGTGCTGTTCATGTCGTCGGTGATGCTGCCGTTGTTCCTGCCTGAAGGCATGAACTTCGACAAGCTGCTGCGGGCGCTGATCGGGGTCATCCTGTTCCAGTCGGCCTATGTGGCCGAAGTGGTGCGCGGCGGTCTGCAAGCCATTCCCAAGGGGCAATACGAAGCGGCTGCGGCGATGGGCCTTGGCTACTGGCGCAGCATGGGCCTGGTGATTCTGCCGCAAGCCCTGAAGCTGGTGATCCCGGGCATCGTCAACACCTTCATCGCATTGTTCAAGGACACGAGCCTGGTGATCATCATCGGTTTGTTCGACCTGCTCAACAGCGTGAAACAAGCTGCCGCCGACCCGAAATGGCTGGGCATGGCCACTGAAGGCTATGTGTTCGCCGCCCTGGTGTTCTGGATTTTCTGTTTTGGTATGTCGCGCTATTCCATGCATCTGGAACGCAAGCTCGACACAGGCCACAAGCGTTAGGAGTTGACTCATGAGTGAAGCAATCAAAAAGCCTGTGAGCCCTGAAGGCATTATTCAGATGCAGGGCGTCAACAAGTGGTACGGCCAGTTCCACGTGTTGAAAGACATCAACCTGAACGTCAAGCAGGGCGAGCGTATCGTGCTGTGCGGTCCGTCGGGTTCCGGCAAGTCCACCACCATCCGTTGCCTCAACCGGTTGGAAGAGCACCAGCAAGGCCGTATCGTGGTCGATGGCGTGGAACTGACCAACGACCTCAAGCAGATCGAAGCGATCCGCCGTGAAGTCGGCATGGTGTTCCAGCATTTCAACCTGTTCCCGCACCTGACCATCCTGCAGAACTGCACCCTGGCGCCGATGTGGGTGCGCAAGATGCCCAAGCGCAAGGCCGAGGAAATCGCCATGCATTACCTGGAGCGCGTACGCATTCCAGAGCAGGCGCACAAGTACCCGGGCCAGCTCTCCGGCGGTCAGCAGCAGCGTGTGGCCATCGCCCGCGCCCTGTGCATGAAACCGAAAATCATGCTGTTCGATGAGCCGACCTCCGCGCTCGACCCGGAAATGGTGAAGGAAGTACTCGACACCATGATCGGCCTGGCCGAAGACGGCATGACCATGTTGTGCGTGACCCACGAAATGGGCTTCGCCCGCACCGTGGCCAACCGCGTGATCTTCATGGACAAGGGTGAAATCGTCGAACAGGCTGCGCCGAACGACTTCTTCGACAACCCGCAGAACGATCGCACCAAGCTGTTCCTGAGCCAGATCCTGCATTGATCTTTTAGGCCGTGAAATAAACCCGGACTTGTCCGGGTTTATTTTTGTGCGGCGATACTCAGGAAGCCGTGAGGGTTTCGTGCTCCTTGTGCGCGGTGGTCTTGAATTGCCTCAAGTCCGCGCCTTCCGCCAGGGTTCGCGCATCTGCGAGCAGATGGGGATAGAGGTCAAGCAGGCGCATCAGCAGCATCAAGGGTTTTGGCGGCAATACCTCGCCGCGCTCGTAGCGGGACATCGCGTTGTGCCCGCCGCCTGACAAAAGCGATACGGCGTCTTTCTGCGACAGGTGCAGCTTGCGGCGGATGCGCTTCATCTCTTCGCCGATCATCTGTCTGGCGGCGTTGACCAGCTCATCCCCCGCGTTTGCATGGCGCTCCGCGCAGTCGGCATCGAGTTCGACTTCCCCGCACATCCGGCATTCCCAGCCCGACAGATCATCGACCCGACGTTCCATACCCTTGACGCTCAAGGTTTCGCCGCGACCTTCGAAATGCAACATGCCCTCCGGGGCACCACAGCTGAAACATTGCTGGGTCTTCATACGTTTTTCTCCTTGAAGGAGATCACCGGTGGGCCTCCGCTCGGACGGTAGGTCACCTTGATGTAGATCTCCAAACCGTGTGTGTTGGCGTGATAGACGTCGTGCCAGACTCGGTGATCGCCATAGGAGGTCATCGATTTATAGAACTGCTTTCGCTGGAGTCCCAAAATGACCTCCTGCATATCTGTAAGCGTCAGACCGAGCACCCATGCATTGTTTTTTGCGGTGCTGGTGAATGCATTGCCCCTGAGCCGTCTGACATCCGCCTGTATCACTGCCAGCGCGTAATGAGGTGTGTTCTTTTCCATAAGAAACCGTGGACCCTCGTCTCTAGAATTACCCTAAAAGGGTAGTTTTGACCAATCGAAAATTTCGCTTCATTCCTCTCCCAATGACCGTAGGCGGTTGCCGTCCTACATGAAGCTGACTAACATGTCAGAAAATTCATGCTGTGCTGGGCTAAAGAAGCGAGCCATTGACAGACATTTCTCGCTCAACTGGCCGTTCCGCTTTTTTTCCAGCTTGATCGGCGCGCAATTGCGTCAGAGATTTCCGTCTCATCCCTCGTCCCACGTCCATTAACACGTCCGATCCGTATCGGTGGCGAGTGGGTTTGCTTTCTCGTTGCCGAGGGATTTCGCGCCATGCAGTGAGCCATTACGCGTAGGGGTGGACCCTTTGTCGACAGTTGATCAATGAACCCTGAATCCGAGTTTTCCATGTCCCGCGACCTGCTTGACCCCACCTCCTCGAAGACGCCCAAGCGCGCCGCTGAGCTGGAAGAACTGTTGATCGACGCCGAAGCCGACGACGAACAGGCCCAGCAGGCCCATCCGTTGCTGCGCCGGCCCTGGCTGTTGCTGCTCGGGTTGATCCTGGTGGCGTTGAACCTGCGTCCGGCGTTGTCGAGCATGGCGCCGTTGCTCAGTGAGGTTTCGAAAAGCCTTGGCCTGTCGGCCGCCCAGGCGGGTTTGCTGACCACCTTGCCGGTGCTCTGTCTTGGCCTGTTCGCGCCGCTGGCACCCGTTCTGGCGCGGCGTTTCGGTGCCGAGCGCGTGGTGCTGGGGATCTTGTTGACGCTTGCCGGCGCGATTGTGCTGCGCAGTTCGTTCGGCCAGGTCGGCCTGTTCGCCGGCAGTGTCCTGGCCGGCGCGAGCATCGGTGTGATCGGTGTGCTGTTGCCAGGCATCGTCAAGCGTGACTTCGCCCGGCAGGCCGGCGCCATGACCGGTGTCTACACCATGGCGTTGTGCCTGGGGGCGGCGATGGCCGCCGGGGCGACGGTGCCGTTGAGCGAGCAACTGAACCATAGCTGGGCCCTGGGGCTTGGGTTCTGGGCGGTTCCGGCCTTGCTGGCTGTCGTGTTCTGGTTGCCGCAAACCGGCCGGAAACAGGGTGCCCACCAGGCGGCATATCGGGTTCGCGGGTTATTGCGCGATCCACTGGCCTGGCAAGTGACGCTGTATATGGGGCTGCAATCGTCCCTGGCCTACATCGTGTTCGGCTGGCTGCCATCGATCCTCATTGGTCGCGGCCTGACGCCGACCCAGGCCGGGCTGGTGTTGTCGGGTTCGGTCATCGTGCAGTTGATCAGCTCCCTGGCGGCGCCCTGGCTGGCGACCCGCGGCAAGGACCAGCGCCCGGCCATCGTGATTGTCATGCTCATGACCCTCGCTGGACTGTTCGGTTGTCTTTACGCGCCCCTCGACGGTTTGTGGGGCTGGGCGATCCTGCTCGGGTTGGGGCAGGGTGCGACGTTCAGCCTGGCGCTGACGTTGATCGTGCTGCGCTCGCGAGACGCCCATGTGGCCGCCAACCTCTCCAGCATGGCCCAGGGCTTCGGTTACACCCTGGCGTCCCTGGGGCCGTTCGCCGTGGGAGTGGTGCATGACTGGACCGGCGGGTGGCAAGCCCTGGGCTGGATCTTCGGCTTGATCGGCCTGGGGGCGATCATCGCCGGCATCGGCGCTGGTCGGGCGTTGTACGTCGGGGTCAGCAGCGAGAAAATCACCGACCTTCGCTGATGTTATTTTCATGGCGAATGACGATAGTGTTCCCGGCGGCGGCAGATTATTGTGGCGAGTCTACTGAAACGCTTTTCGGAGTCTGTCCATGAGTGATGCCCACAACGCCCTGATCAACCGGTTCTACCAGGCCTTCCAACGCCTGGATGCCGAAGCCATGAGCGCCTGTTACACCGACGACGTGGTCTTCAGCGACCCGGCGTTCGGTGAGCTGCGCGGGCGTGATGCCGGTGACATGTGGCGCATGCTCACCACCCGCGCCAAGGACTTCTCCCTGACCTTCGATAACGTGCGCAGCGATGAGCGTTCCGGTGGCGCGCATTGGGTGGCGACTTACCTGTTCAGCCAGACCGGCAACATCGTGGTCAATGACATCCAGGCGCGGTTCGTGTTTCGCGATGGCAAGATCTGCGAGCATCACGACAGCTTCGATCTGTGGCGCTGGTCCCGTCAGGCCTTGGGTGCCAAGGGCCTGCTGCTGGGCTGGACGCCGCTGGTGCGCAATGCGGTCAGGGCCCAGGCGCTCAAAGGGCTTCGGGCGTTCCAGGCCAGTCGCTGATAAGATCGCGGCCTACTTCCTACGCGTCTGTTGAACATTTCGTGACCACTGCCGAAAACACTCCCGAGCTGCCTGTGGAGGCTGCGACCGAACCGGGCAAGCCCTGGTTCGTCTACCTGGTGCGGGCCGCCAACGGTTCCTTGTACTGTGGCATCAGCGACGATCCGGTGCGCCGTTTCGCCAAGCACCAGAGCGGCAAGGGCGCCCGTTTCTTTCTCTCCAGCCCGGCGGTGGCGCTGGTCTATACCGAAGCCTGCCGTGACAAGGGCGAAGCCCTGCGCCAGGAGCGGTTGATCAAAAAGCTGCGCAAAAGCGCCAAGGAGTGCCTGGTGGCCAGCATCAACCGTGCTGATACACCTTTATCAGGCCAGTAGGCTGCTTCTACGTGGCGCGCTAAGCTGCAAGCCTTCATTCCTGCAGTGGCGAATCCCATGTCAGAGCTGATCCTTCATCATTACCCGACGTCTCCCTTCGCCGAAAAAGCCCGTCTGTTGCTGGGCTTCAAAGGTTTGTCCTGGCGCTCGGTCAACATCCCGCCGATGATGCCCAAGCCCGATCTGACGGCGCTGACGGGCGGTTACCGCAAGACGCCGGTGTTGCAGATCGGTGCGGACATCTATTGCGACACGGCTCTGATCGCCCGTCGACTGGAGCAGGAAAAAGCCTCGCCGGCACTGTTCCCCGAAGGCCGGGAAATGATCGCGGCATCCTTCGCGGCCTGGGCCGATTCGGTGGTGTTCCAGCATGGGGTGAGCCTGGTGTTCCAGCCCGAGTCGATGGCCGCGCGTTTCGCCAAATTGTCGCCTGAGGCGATCAAGGCATTCATCGCTGATCGCGCCGGGCTGTTCAGTGGTGGCACCGCCACGCGTCTGGCTGCCGAGCAAGCCAGGCATCAGTGGCCGACGATCATGGCGCGACTTGAGCAGCAGTTGCAGCGCGAGGAGGGCGACTTCCTGTTGGGGGAACCCTCGATTGCCGACTTCGCCATGGCTCACCCGCTGTGGTTCCTCAAGGGCACTCCGGTGACCTCACCGCTGGTGGATGCATATCCGGCGGTTTCGGCCTGGCTGGCACGGGTGCTGGGTTTCGGTCATGGAGCATCGAGCGCGATGAGTTCCGAGGAAGCTTTGGAAGTGGCACGCAACGCTACGCCGGCAGATTTGCCGGACGAGTCATTCGATGGGTCGAACGGGTTTGCGCAGGGGCAGCAGGTGACCATCGCTGCGACTGACTATGGCGTTGATCCGGTGGCGGGAGAACTGCTGTTTGCCGGACGCGAAGAGCTGATCCTGCGCCGTGAAGACGAGCGCGGCGGGGTGGTGCATGTGCACTTCCCGCGGTATGGGTTTCGTATAGAGGCTTGCTAAGCGCCCGATAACCTGTGGGAGCGAGCCTGCTCGCGATAGCGGTGTGACAGTCAGTGCAAATGTGACTGCAGTGCCCTCATCGCGAGCAGGCTCGCTCCCACTGGATTTGCGACGTTTCCGGGATCGCGGTCCGCCGCTGATGTGGGAGCGAGCTTGCTCGCGATTGGGGCCGGCAGATTCGCAGAGCGCTATGGTGCAGACAACGCCTTGAGAATCCCCTCGGGCTCATACCCACGAATCAACGTGCCATTCACGTCCAGGATCGGAATTCCCCGACCGCCCAGCGCTTCATAGGCCTTGCGCGCCTCGGGGTCTTTCTCAATATCGAACTCGCGATACGGTACGCCTTTCTCATCCAGGAACCGTCGCGTTGCCTTGCAGTAGCCGCACCAGTCGGTGGCGTACAGCACAACGCGGGCATTGCTGCGAATCTGCTGCGACAGCATTTGCGAGGGGTTGAACAACCGCTCGATCTTGCCCCAGTTCTGGTAGGCCACGACCACCAGCAAAATCAGCAGGAATTTCTTCAGGACTGCGCCGAGCATCAGTTTCGCCGTTTCAACTGGTCCGTCAACGACGTCGGCAACCCCTTGATGATCAACGTGCCGGCCTCTTCGTCATACTCGATCTTGGAACCCAGCAGGTGCGCCTCGAAGCTGATGGACAGCCCTTCGGCGCGGCCGGTGAAGCGGCGGAACTGGTTTAGGGTGCGTTTATCCGCCGGGATTTCCGGCGACAAGCCGTAGTCCTTGTTGCGGATGTGATCGTAGAACGCCTTCGGGCGGTCTTCGTCGATCAGCTCGGACAGCTCCTCCAGGCCCATCGGCTCGCCGAGCTTGGCCTGGCTGCTGGCGTAATCCACCAGGGTCTTGGTTTTTTCCCGGGCATCGTCTTCCGGCAGGTCTTCGCTTTCGACGAAGTCGCTGAAGGCCTTGAGCAGCGTGCGGGTTTCGCCAGGGCCGTCGACGCCTTCCTGGCAGCCGATGAAATCGCGGAAGTATTCCGAAACCTTCTTGCCGTTCTTGCCCTTGATGAAGGAAATGTACTGCCTGGACTGTTTATTGTTCTGCCATTCCGACACGTTGATCCGTGCCGCCAGGTGCAACTGGCCCAGGTCCAGGTGGCGGGACGGGGTGACGTCCAGCTCATCGGTGACCGCCACGCCTTCGCTGTGGTGCAGCAGGGCGATGGCCAGGTAGTCGGTCATGCCCTGTTGATAATGGGCGAACAGCACATGGCCGCCCACCGACAGATTGGACTCTTCCATCAGCTTTTGCAGGTGTTCCACCGCCACGCGACTGAACGCCGTGAAATCCTTGCCACCGTCCAGGTATTCCTTCAGCCAGCCACTGAATGGATGTGCCCCGGACTCGGCATGGAAAAACCCCCAGGCCTTGCCTTGCTTGGCGTTGTAGCTCTCGTTGAGGTCGGCAAGCATGTTCTCGATGGCCGTGGACTCTGCCAGTTCGGAGTCCCGGGCATGGAGCACGGCAGGGGTGCCGTCGGGTTTTTTGTCGATCAGGTGGACGATGCAATGACGGATCGGCATGGGCTTCTCGGCTGATGAAAGAGAGGAGGGCGCGCTCCCCCGAAAAGCGCCCAGTGTACCGCAATCACTGGTTTTGGAGCGTCGCGAAGGGGATTTCGGAGCCGTCCGACGGCCCGTATGCATTTTTTTACCGATTTAGCGCAATAAAGCTGACCAAATGGGTAGCTAAGGGCGGATATTTCACAGGCGTTGTGCTAGTTTTGCCCGGTCTTACGCGAAGGCACTGCGTTAAGCATGCATTCAGCATTTGTCAGGTCGAACCAAACCCGGATTTCGGCATCTATTACCCCGACCCGTCGTGGTGATGACCGAGGGTGTTCGATCCGAAGAGATCGGGCTCGATGGCTGACACTGCACTCTGCAATCCATATGAATTTGATAGGGAAGGAACACTACATGGCTCTTACTAAAGACCAACTGATCGCTGACATCGCTGAAGCTATCGACGCGCCGAAAACCACCGCGCGTAACGCTCTGGACCAGTTGGGCCAAATCGTTGCCGACCAGCTGGAAAGCGGCGGCGAAATCACCTTGCCAGGCATCGGCAAGCTGAAAGTCACCGAGCGTCCTGCCCGTACCGGTCGCAACCCTTCGACTGGCGCTGCCATCGAAATCGCTGCAAAGAAAGTCGTCAAGCTGGTTCCGGCCAAAGGCCTGGTTGATTCGATCAACGCCAAGTAAGACGCTTCAAAAAAAACCGTGCCGCGGAGCAATCCGGGCACGGTTTTTTGTTGTCCTGAATAAAGTGACCGGCCCGGTCAGTCCTTGCGGACCCAGCGTGCCTGGCGCCAGGCCTGCTGCTGTACCTCGGTGTGGAAGGTCCAGGCGACGAAGCGGCTTTGCTTTTGCCCTTGGGACATTTCCACCACCTGGCTGTGCACCGCGCCGGCCTTCTTCAGTGCGGCCTGAATCGCCGGCAGGTTCGAAACCTTCGACACCAGCGTACTGAACCACAGCACTTGCCGGGCCAATTGCGCGCTTTCACCGATCAGTTGGGTCACGAAGCGGACTTCTCCACCCTCGCACCACAGCTCGGCGGCCTGGCCGCCGAAATTCAGCACCGGCAACTTGCGTTTCGGATCGGCCTTGCCCAGGGCGCGCCATTTGCGCTGGCTGCCTCGGGTGGCTTCCTCCAGGGACGCGTGGAACGGTGGATTGCACATCGTCAGGTCAAACCGTTCAGCTTCGTCGAGCAGGCCCAGCAGGATCTGCTTGCGATTGGCTTGCTGGCGCAGTTGGATGACCTTGCCCAACCCGTTGGCCTGGACGATGGTCTTGGCCGAGGCGATGGCCGTCGGGTCGATCTCCGAACCCAGGAAGTGCCAACGGTAGTCGCTGTAGCCGATCAGTGGATACACGCAGTTGGCGCCGGTGCCGATGTCCAGCACCTTCACCGCCGCTCCCCGAGGAACTTCCCCTTCGTTATGGCGGGCGAGCAGGTCGGCGAGAAAGTGCACATAGTCCGCGCGCCCCGGCACCGGCGGACACAGGTAGTCGGCCGGAATGTCCCAGTGGGCAATGCCATAGAAGGATTTGAGCAGCGCCCGGTTGAACACCCGCACGGCTTCGGGGCTGGCGAAGTCGATGCTTTCCTTGCCATAGGGGTTGATGATCACGAACCTGGCCAGTTCCGGCGTGCCCTTGATCAATGCCGGGAAGTCGTAACGGCCCTGATGGCGATTGCGCGGGTGCAGGCTGGCTTTTTCACGGGGCACTACGGGCTTGGCTTCGGCGGTGGGCTTGGGCTTCTGGCGTGCGGGTCTGGGGGGGCGGGGCGCGGTCATGGGTGGGTCGATTCGGGGCTGGCTCAAAAAGTGGCGGGCATTGTCCCACATCCCGCTCGGTCTTGAGGGCTGCGCCGATTAAATGTGGGAGCGAGCCTGCTCGCGATAGCGGTGGGTCAGCTTGCATCAATGGCGAATTTGCCGCCGTTATCGCGAGCAGGCTCGCTCCCACAGGGTTTGCTCAGTGTTCGCAAGAAAAGGGCGGGCAGAAAAAAGGAGACCACCAGGGTCTCCTTCTTTCATTACGTCTTGCCGTTACAGACTGGCAATCCGCGCATGCTGCTCAGCCAGCTTGCCCAAGGCCTGTTCCGCCTCGGCCAGTTTGGCCCGTTCCTTCTCGATGACGTCGGCCGGGGCCTTGTCGACGAAGCCGGCGTTGGACAGCTTGCCGCCGACGCGCTGCACCTCGCCTTTGAGGCGCAGGATTTCCTTGTCCAGGCGCGCCAGTTCGGCAGCTTTGTCGATCAGACCGGCCATCGGCACCAGCACTTCCATCTCACCAACCAGGGCGGTGGCGGACAGCGGCGCTTCTTCGCCGGCAGCCAGGACCGTCACAGATTCAAGCTTGGCCAGTTTCTTGAGCAGCGCTTCGTTTTCGTTGAGGCGGCGCAGGTCTTCGGCGTTGGCGTTCTTCAGGAACAGGGTCAGCGGCTTGCCCGGGCCGATGTTCATCTCGGCGCGGATGTTGCGCAGGCCGAGCATGAAGGTCTTGAGCCATTCGATGTCGTCTTCGGCCGCCGGATCGATGCGGCTTTCGTTGGCCACTGGCCACGGTTGCAACATGATCGTCTTGCCTTCGGCGCCAGCCAGCGGTGCGATGCGCTGCCAGATTTCCTCGGTGATGAACGGCATGAACGGGTGCGCCAGGCGCAGGGCCACTTCCAATACCCGGACCAGGGTCCGACGGGTGCCGCGCTGGCGTTCGGCTGGGGCATTTTCGTCCCACAGCACCGGCTTGGACAGTTCCAGGTACCAGTCGCAATACTGGTTCCAGATGAACTCGTACAAGGCTTGCGCGGCCAGGTCGAAACGGAACTGGTCCAGCTGGCGGGTCACTTCGGCTTCGGTGCGTTGCAACTGCGAGATGATCCAGCGGTCCGCGAGGGTCAGCTCAAAGGCTTCGCCGTTCTGGCCGCAGTCTTCACCCTTGTCCAGCACGTAGCGCGCGGCGTTCCAGATCTTGTTGCAGAAGTTGCGATAGCCTTCGACGCGGCCCATGTCGAACTTGATGTCGCGACCGGTGGACGCCAGGGAGCAGAAGGTGAAGCGCAGGGCGTCGGTGCCGTAGCTGGCGATGCCGTCGGCGAATTCTTCGCGGGTGGCTTTTTCGATCTTCTTCGCCAGTTTTGGCTGCATCAGCCCTGAAGTGCGTTTCTGCACCAGGGTTTCCAGGTCGATGCCGTCGATGATGTCCAGCGGGTCGAGGACGTTGCCCTTGGACTTGGACATCTTCTGGCCCTGGCCATCGCGCACCAGGCCATGGACATAGACGGTCTTGAACGGGACCTGCGGCGTGCCGTCTTCGTTCTTCATCAGGTGCATGGTCATCATGATCATCCGGGCGACCCAGAAGAAAATGATGTCGAAACCGGTGACCAGCACATCGGTGGAGTGGAAAGTCTTCAGGAACTCGGTCTGCTGCGGCCAACCCAGGGTGGAGAAAGTCCACAGGCCCGAGCTGAACCAGGTGTCGAGCACGTCGTTGTCCTGTTGCAGCGCAACGTCCGGACCGAGGTTGTGCTTGGCGCGGACTTCGGCTTCATCGCGGCCGACGTAGACCTTGCCCGACTCGTCGTACCAGGCCGGGATGCGATGGCCCCACCACAGCTGACGGCTGATGCACCAGTCCTGGATGTCGCGCATCCACGAGAAGTACATATTCTCGTACTGCTTGGGCACGAACTGGATGCGGCCGTCTTCCACGGCGGCAATCGCCGGCTCGGCCAGGGGCTTGGTGGACACGTACCACTGGTCGGTCAGCCACGGCTCAATGATGGTGCCGGAGCGGTCGCCTTTCGGGACTTTCAGGGCGTGATCGTCGACGCTGACCAGCAGGCCGGCGGCCTCGAAGGCCGCAACGATCTGCTTGCGTGCCTCGAAGCGGTCGAGGCCGGCGTATTCGGTCGGGAGCTGACCGTCGATGCTCTCGTTCAGGGTGCCGTCGAGGTTGAACACCTGGGCGGCCGGCAGGACGTTGGCATTCTTGTCGAAGATATTCAGCAGCGGCAGGTTGTGGCGCTTGCCGACTTCATAGTCATTGAAATCGTGGGCCGGGGTGATCTTCACGCAGCCGGTGCCGAATTCAGGATCGCAATAGTCGTCGCCGATAATCGGGATACGACGGCCGACCAGGGGCAGTTCCACGAATTTGCCGATCAGGGCCTTGTAACGCTCGTCGTTCGGGTTCACCGCCACGGCAGCGTCGCCGAGCATGGTTTCCGGACGGGTGGTGGCGACGATCAGGTAATCCTGGCCTTCTGCGGTTTTTGCACCGTCGGCCAGAGGGTATTTCAGGTTCCACAGGAAACCTTTCTCGTCGTGGTTTTCCACTTCGAGGTCGGAAATGGCGGTGTGCAGCTTGGTGTCCCAGTTGACCAGGCGCTTGCCGCGATAGATCAGGCCGTCTTCATGCAGGCGCACGAAGGCTTCCTTTACCGCTTCCGAGAGGCCGTCGTCCATGGTGAAACGTTCGCGGCTCCAGTCCACGGACGAGCCGAGGCGGCGGATCTGCCGGCTGATGTTGTCACCGGACTCGTCTTTCCATTCCCAGACTTTTTCGAGGAATTTCTCGCGCCCCAGGTCGTGGCGATTCTGGCCCTGGGCTTCGAGGCGGCGCTCCACCAGCATTTGCGTGGCGATACCGGCGTGGTCGGTGCCTGGCTGCCACAGGGTGTTGCGGCCTTGCATGCGACGGAAACGGATCAGGGCGTCCATGATCGCGTTATTGAAGCCGTGGCCCATGTGCAGGCTGCCGGTGACGTTCGGCGGCGGGATCATGATGGTGTAGGAATCGCCCGCGCCTTGCGGAGCGAAATAATTCTCGGACTCCCAGGTGTTGTACCAGGAAGTTTCAATGGCGTGCGGCTGGTAGGTCTTATCCATGCGCGGCGGGACCCTATTGGCATTTATTCAGGAAAAGCCGGGAAGTATAGCGGGCGGGGCAGATGCAAGCCACTGGCGGCAAGCGCTGGGCGCAGAGTTTATGCCCGTCGCTGAATCCTGTGGGAGCGAGCCTGCTCGCGATGACGGTTGCACATTCGACATTGATGCCAGCTGACCCGCCGCTATCGCGAGCAGGCTCGCTCCCACAGGGTGATCAGTGTTCAGTCAGACTTTACTCGTACTGACTCAGCAGCCGCTCCATCCTGGCATCCAGTCGACGCTTGATCTCGGTCTCGATGTGCGGCGCGAAGTCGTCGATGACGTCCTGCATGATCAACTGCGCGGCGGCGCGCAATTCGCTGTCCAGGTGCAGCAGGGCGTCGGGGCCTTTGGGTTCGGCCTTGGGCGCCGGCTTGGGTTCGGGCTGGCCGGTGATCGGCTCGAACAGCAGGGGGATCTGTTCTTCGTGCACCGGCTCATGCACGACGGTGTCGGTCAGCAGCGGCGGTTGCAGGGTGTCGTCACCGAGCAACTGGCGGATCGACTCGAGGTCATCCAGCAGGTGTGGAGGCTTTTGCGGTGGTTTCGGAGTATCCATCGTAGGCTCAGAGTCGCTGTAAACGGTGGTCTTGCAGAGGATAGCCCTGTTCGCGGTAGAAACGGAAACTCTCCCGCGCGGCTTGCCGGATGGCCGGGTCCTCCACCACCACTTCCGCCACACGGGCGAAGCGCGGGGCGAAGGCTGGTACTTTCAGATCGAGGTTGACCAGCAGGTCCTGGTGCTGACCGCAGTCATCGCCCAACCCAAGCACGATCAGCCCTTCGGGTTCGCTTTCGGCCGGGCCATGGGGCACGAAGCTTTCGCCCTTGAATGCCCATAGGCGCGCATCAAGCGCCTCGCGCTGGGCGGCATCGCTGCAATGCAGGTAGATGCGGTGACCCATGCGCCAGGCCTTTTCCGTGAGCTTGCAGGCAAAATCCAGCCGCGCCGACGGATCGGCGCTGGGCAGGATATAGAAATCGACTTTGGTCATTGCAGTTCCTGAACCGCCGGTGACGCCGCTCGCAGACGACGCCATCGGCGGTCATGGTTGTCAGGCCTTGGCGCGGTCCAGCAGGTACTGGGTCAGCAGCGGAACCGGACGACCGGTGGCGCCTTTATCCTTGCCGCCGCTGGTCCAGGCCGTGCCGGCGATGTCCAGGTGTGCCCAGTTCAGGTTCTTGGTGAAGCGCGACAGGAAGCACGCCGCCGTGATGGTCCCGGCTTTCGGGCCGCCGATGTTGGCGATGTCGGCGAACGGACTGTCCAGTTGTTCCTGGTACTCGTCGAACAGCGGCAATTGCCAGGCGCGGTCGTCGGCCTGTTGGCCGGCGCTGAGCAGTTGGCCGATCAGTTCGTCGTTGTTGCCCAGCAGGCCCGAGGTATGGGCGCCGAGGGCGACGACGCAGGCGCCGGTCAGGGTCGCGATGTCGATCACCGCTTGCGGCTTGAAGCGCTCGGAGTAGGTGAGGGCGTCACACAGCACCAGTCGGCCTTCGGCGTCGGTGTTGAGGATTTCCACGGTCTGGCCGCTCATGGTGGTGACGATGTCGCCCGGGCGCGAGGCCGTGCCGCTGGGCATGTTCTCGGCGCAGGCCAGGATGCAGACCAGGTTGATCGGCAGTTTCAGTTCGAGCACGGCACGCAGGGTGCCAAATACGCTGGCGGCGCCGCCCATGTCGTACTTCATTTCATCCATGCCGGCGCCCGGCTTGAGGCTGATGCCGCCGGTGTCGAAGGTGATGCCCTTGCCGACCAGTGCGTACGGCTTCTCGGACTTCTTGCCGCCGTTGTATTGCATGACGATCAGACGTGGCGGCTGGGCGCTGCCCTGGCCGACGGCGTAGAAGGAGCCCATGCCCAGGTCCTTGATTTTCTTCTCGTCGAAGACTTCGACCTTCAGGCCCTTGAACTCTTTACCCAGGGCCTTGGCCTGTTCGCCGAGGAACGTCGGGTGGCAGATGTTCGGCGGCAGGTTGCCCAGGTCGCGGGTGAAGGCCATGCCATTGGCGATGGCGGTGGCGTGGGTCACGGCGCGCTGGACTTCGGCCTGGGCGGCCTTGATGGTCAGCAGGGTGACTTTTTTCAGGGCGCGGGGTTCGGCCTTCTGGCTCTTGAACCGATCGAACTGGTATTCGCCGTCTACCAGGGTCTCGGCCAACAGGCGGGTCTTGCCATAGCTGTCGCGGCCCTTGACCACCAGTTCATCCAGCGCCAGCGCGGCATCGCCGCCACCCAGGCCCTTGAGGGTACCCAGTACGCCGGCAATGATCTTGCGGAACGGACGGTCGCCCAGTTCCGCGTCCTTGCCGACGCCGACCAGCAGTACACGTTCGGCCTTGAGGTTGGGCAGGTTGTGCAGCAACAGGCTCTGGCCGACCTTGCCGGCGAGGTCGCCGCGCTTGAGCACGGCGCTGATGGCACCGCCGCACAGGGCGTCGAGCTGGGAGGCGACGACGCCGAGCTTGCGGGCTTCGCCGACGGCAACCACCAGGGTGGCGGTTTTCAACGTTTCTGGGCTAACGCTTTTTACAACCAGTTCCATGTCCGGATCCCTGAATGAATGGTCAAGATGTCGGGCGCTGACTGTGGCGAGTGAAGCAGTCGCGGTATCGCGCCGGCGACAAAGGCCGCAGTTTGAACCCCGGCCCCCGAGGCTGACAACCCTTGGTACCGTTAACTTTATGGCTTTAGGCACCGGTTTAAAGCGTGCGAAGTGACAGGCGCCTCCAATCACAGGATAATGCGGCTCTTTTTTCGGCGCCCGCGATGGCGGGCCGTCGATACGTTTGCTTGTTTGGCCCTAGCCTGACAATCCTGGAGTGTCTGGTTTGATCGTCTTTCGATATCTATCCCGCGAAGTCCTGCTGACCCTGAGCGCGGTCAGTGCCGTGCTGCTGGTCATCATCATGAGCGGGCGCTTCATCAAATACCTTGCCCAGGCCGCTTCGGGCGCGCTGGACCCAGGCTCCCTGTTCCTGATCATGGGGTTCCGCCTGCCAGGCTTCCTGCAACTGATCCTGCCGCTGGGCCTGTTTCTCGGCATCCTGCTGGCCTATGGTCGCCTGTACTTGGACAGTGAAATGACCGTCCTGTCGGCCACCGGCATGAGTCAGCAGCGCCTGTTTCGCATCACCCTGTTCCCGGCAACGCTGGTGGCGTTGGTGGTGGCCTGGCTGAGCCTGAGCCTGGCACCCCAGGGAGCCAACCAGTTCCAGTTGCTGATCAACCAGCAGGACGCCCTGACCGAGTTCGACACCCTGGTGCCGGGGCGCTTCCAGGCCTTGCGCGACGGTACGCGCGTCACCTACACCGAACAGCTTTCGGATGACCGGGTCGACCTCGCCGGCGTCTTCATCACGCAAAAGAACCTGTCGTCCGACACGAAGAAGGATCGCGGCATTTCCGTGCTGGTGGCCGAGAAGGGGCGCCAGGAAATCAATCCCGACGGCAACCGCTACCTGATCCTCGAAAACGGCTATCGCTACGACGGCAAGCCGGGACAGGCCGATTACCGGGCCATCAAGTACGACACCTATGGCGTGCTGCTGCCCAAGCCCGAAGCCAGCGAAGAAGTGACAGACCGCGACGCGATGCCAACCGCGAGCCTGCTGGGCAATGATGACATCCGCACGCGCACCGAGCTGCAATGGCGTCTGTCGCTGCCGCTGCTGGTGTTCATCGTGACCCTCATGGCGGTCCCGCTGGCCCGGGTCAACCCGCGCCAGGGCCGTTTCCTCAAGCTGCTCCCGGCGATTCTCCTGTATATGGCTTACCTGACCATTCTCATCACCGCCCGCAGCGCCCTGGAAAAAGGCAAGATCCCGCCGGCATTGGGCCTGTGGTGGGTGCATTCGATTTTCCTGGCCATCGGTCTAGGGCTGCTCTACTGGGAGCCGCTGCGCCTGAAACTGGCGAGCCGCCGCAGCGCGCTGGAGGTGGCCCGTGGTTAAACTCGATCGCTACATCGGCAGCAGCGTCTTCATTGCGATCCTCGCGGTGCTGGGGATCATCCTCGGCCTGGCGACCCTGTTTGCCTTCATCGATGAAATGAGCGACGTCAGCGATACCTATACCCTGGTGGATGTGGCGAGCTATGTGCTGCTGACCGCGCCGCGGCGCCTGTACGACATGCTGCCGATGGCTGCGCTGATCGGTTGCCTGATCGGCCTGGGCAGCCTGGCCAGTAACAGCGAGCTGACCATCATGCGTGCCGCTGGCGTTTCCATTGGTCGGATCGTCTGGGCGGTAATGAAGCCGATGCTGGTGTTGATGCTGGTGGGTTTGATGATTGGCGAATACATCGCCCCGGCTACCGAGAACACCGCCCAGGCCAACCGTTCCCTGGCCCAGGGCGGCGGCGACGCGCAAAGCGCCAAGCATGGCCTCTGGCACCGCCAGGGCGATGAGTTCATCCACATCAACTCGGTCCAGCCCAACGGTATCCTCTATGGCGTGACCCGGTATCGCTTCGACGAACAACGACACATGCTCTCGTCGAGCTTCGCCAAGCGCGCCGAGTTTGCCGAGGACCATTGGCAACTGAGCGATGTCACCACCACCCTGTTCCATGAAAAGAATACCGAGGTGGTCGCGACCCCGCAGGAACGTTGGGATGTAGCGATCAGCCCGCAGTTGCTCAGCACCGTGGTGATGGCGCCGGAATCCCTGTCGATCACCGGCCTGTGGGGATACATTCACTACCTGGGCGAGCAGGGCCTGAACAACGGTCGCTATTGGCTGGCTTTTTGGGTCAAGGTGTTGCAGCCGCTGGTCACCGCCGCCCTGGTGCTGATGGCCATCTCCTTCATCTTTGGTCCACTGCGTTCGGTAACCCTCGGTCAGCGGGTGTTTACCGGCGTGCTGGTGGGCTTCACCTTCCGCATCGCCCAGGATCTGCTGGGGCCATCGAGCCTGGTGTTCGGTTTCTCGCCGCTGTTTGCGGTGCTGGTACCGGCCGGTGTCTGTGCATTGGCCGGGCTCTGGCTGCTGCGCCGGGCTGGTTGATCGGAAGGCGAAGGCATGGCTGCTGGGCCCTGTAGGAGCTGTCGAGCGAAGCGAGGCTGCGATCTTTCCACTGACGCTTGAGTTTCAAGCGAAAGAGCAAAAGATCGCAGCCTCGCTTCGCTCGACAGCTCCTACGCAGCCCAGCGCCGAAAAACTCTCATCGACAGGCAAACGTGACGCTTGCGCGCTGTATCAGGTACAATTCCCGGCTATTTTTCGGCGGGCCTTGCCTGCAGCCTTTTTGAGTGTTGATCCGTGAGTGATTTGAGTCATATCCGCAATTTCTCCATCATCGCCCACATTGACCATGGCAAGTCGACGCTGGCTGATCGCTTCATCCAGATGTGCGGCGGCCTGACCGAGCGTGAGATGGAAGCCCAGGTCCTGGACTCCATGGACCTCGAGCGTGAACGCGGGATTACCATCAAGGCCCACAGCGTCACCCTCTATTACAAGGCCCGCGACGGCGTCACCTACCAGCTGAACTTCATTGACACCCCGGGCCACGTCGACTTCACCTACGAAGTCAGCCGATCCCTGGCGGCCTGTGAAGGTGCGCTGCTGGTGGTCGATGCCGGCCAGGGTGTCGAGGCTCAATCGGTTGCCAACTGCTACACGGCCATCGAGCAGGGCCTGGAAGTCATGCCGGTGCTGAACAAGATCGACCTGCCCCAGGCCGAGCCGGAGCGCGTCAAGGAAGAGATCGAGAAGATCATCGGTATCGATGCCACCGACGCGGTCACCTGCAGTGCCAAGACCGGCCTGGGCGTGGATGAAGTGCTCGAGCGCCTGGTCACCACCATTCCCGCGCCGACCGGCAACATCGAAGATCCGCTGCAAGCGTTGATCATCGACTCCTGGTTCGACAACTACCTGGGCGTGGTTTCCCTGGTTCGCGTGCGCCATGGCCGCGTGAAGAAGGGCGACAAGATCCTGGTCAAGTCCACCGGCAAGGTCCACCTGGTGGACAGCGTCGGTGTATTCAACCCGAAACACACTGCCACCGCCGACCTCAAGGCCGGTGAAGTGGGCTTCATCATCGCCGGCATCAAGGACATCCACGGGGCGCCGGTCGGCGACACCCTGACCCTGAGTTCCACCCCCGACGTCGATGTGCTGCCAGGTTTCAAGCGTATCCAGCCGCAGGTCTACGCCGGCCTGTTCCCGGTCAGTTCCGACGACTTCGAGGATTTCCGCGAAGCCCTGCAGAAGCTGACCCTGAACGACTCGTCGTTGCAGTACACCCCGGAAAGCTCCGACGCCCTGGGCTTCGGCTTCCGTTGCGGGTTCCTGGGCATGCTGCACATGGAAATCATCCAGGAGCGCCTGGAGCGCGAGTACGACCTGGACCTGATCACCACGGCGCCGACGGTAATCTTCGAGCTGCTGCTCAAGAGCGGTGAAACCATCTACGTCGACAACCCGTCCAAGCTGCCGGACCTGTCGGCCATCGAAGACATGCGCGAACCGATCGTGCGGGCCAACATCCTTGTGCCTCAAGAGCACCTGGGCAACGTCATTACCCTGTGCATCGAGAAGCGCGGCGTGCAGCACGACATGCTGTTCCTCGGCTCGCAAGTCCAGGTGACCTACGACCTGCCGATGAACGAAGTGGTGCTGGACTTCTTCGATCGCTTGAAATCCACCAGTCGCGGCTATGCTTCGCTGGACTATCATTTCGATCGTTACCAATCGGCTAATCTGGTGAAGCTGGATGTGCTGATCAACGGTGAGAAGGTCGATGCCCTGGCATTGATCGTGCACCGTGACAACGCGCACTACAAAGGTCGTGCATTGACCGAGAAGATGAAGGAACTGATTCCGCGGCAGATGTTCGACGTGGCAATCCAGGCCGCCATTGGCGGGCAGATTGTGGCGCGCACAACCGTCAAGGCGCTCAGAAAGAACGTATTGGCCAAATGCTACGGCGGCGACGTCAGCCGTAAGCGCAAGCTGTTGGAAAAGCAGAAGGCCGGTAAAAAACGCATGAAGCAGGTCGGCAACGTGGAGATTCCACAGGAAGCCTTCCTTGCGGTGCTCAGGTTGGATAGTTAGGTCCTATGTCGCTAAATTTCCCGCTGTTGCTGGTTATCGCCGTGTTTGTCTGCGGTCTGTTGGCGTTGCTTGATCTGTTGTTCCTGGCGCCTCGGCGCCGGGCGGCCATCGCCTCCTATCAGGGCAGCGTCAGCCAGCCTGATGGTGTGGTGGTCGAGAAGCTCAACAAGGAACCGCTGCTGGTCGAATACGGCAAGTCGTTCTTTCCGGTGCTGTTCATCGTGCTGGTGCTGCGCTCGTTCCTGGTTGAGCCGTTCCAGATCCCGTCCGGCTCGATGAAGCCGACCCTGGACGTGGGCGATTTCATCCTGGTGAACAAGTTCTCCTACGGGATCCGCCTGCCGGTGATCGATCAGAAAGTCATCGAGGTGGGTGACCCGCAACGCGGCGACGTAATGGTGTTCCGCTTCCCCAGCGACCCTAACGTCAACTACATCAAGCGCGTGGTCGGCCTGCCGGGCGACAAGATCCGCTACACCGCCGACAAGCGTCTGTACGTGAATGGCGAACTGGTAGCCGAACAACTGCTCGGCTCCGAGCCGGGTACCCTGGGCAGCGCCGAGCTCTATCGGGAAAAACTCGGCGAGGTCGAGCACCTGATCCGCAAGGAAATGAGCCGCTACCGTGCCACGCCGGATCATTCGTGGACCGTGCCGGCCGGGCACTATTTCATGATGGGTGACAACCGCGACAACTCCAACGACAGCCGTTACTGGGATGATCCGAACATTCCCAAGGACATGCTGGGCATGGTCCCCGACCGGAATATCGTCGGCAAGGCCTTCGCGGTCTGGATGAGCTGGCCGGAACCCAAACTCGGCCACCTGCCGAACTTCTCGCGGGTTGGCCTGATCAAGTAAACACACACGGCGCTGTTGAACACAGCGCCGAATGCATTTCTGGAGCCTGCACAAGGCGCCAACGATAGTCAGGACGTCATTTTTGAACACAGCGTTAATTGTCCCAAGCCAACGGCACGTTGCCGACCTGGCGGTGGAATCCAGCCACGAACTCAGCGTGGGTAAACCGTGAGCGTTTCTCTAAGCCGCCTCGAGCGTCAGCTCGGCTACACCTTCAAGGACCCGGAGCTGATGCTCCTGGCCCTCACTCACCGCAGTTTTGCCGGGCGCAACAACGAGCGCCTGGAATTCCTCGGTGATGCCATCCTCAATTTCGTCGCCGGCGAGGCGCTGTTCGAGCGCTTCCCGCTGGCCCGCGAAGGCCAGTTGTCGCGTCTGCGCGCGCGATTGGTAAAAGGTGAGACCCTGGCTGTACTGGCCCGTGGTTTCGACCTGGGCGACTACCTGCGCCTGGGCTCCGGTGAACTGAAAAGCGGCGGTTTTCGTCGTGAGTCGATTCTGGCCGACGCCCTGGAAGCCCTGATCGGTGCGATCTACCTGGATTCGGGCATGGAAAAGGCCCGCGAGCGCGTGCTGGCCTGGCTGACCTCCGAAATCGACAGCCTGACGCTGGTGGACACCAACAAGGATCCGAAAACCCGTTTGCAGGAATTCCTGCAATCGCGCAGTTGCGAGCTGCCGCGCTACGAAGTCGTGGACATCCAGGGCGAGCCGCACTGCCGAACCTTCTTCGTCGAATGCGAAGTGGTCCTATTGAATGAAAAAAGCCGTGGCCAGGGCGTGAGCCGTCGTATCGCCGAACAGGTGGCGGCCGCCGCAGCATTGATCGCCCTGGGCGTGGAGAATGGCAATGACTGATACAACCGTTACCCGTTGCGGCTATGTCGCCATTGTCGGCCGGCCGAACGTGGGCAAGTCCACCTTGCTGAACCATATCCTGGGCCAGAAACTGGCGATCACCTCGCGCAAGCCCCAGACCACCCGCCACAACATGCTGGGTATCAAGACCGAGGGCGAGGTGCAGGCGATCTACGTCGACACCCCGGGCATGCACAAGGGTGGCGAAAAGGCCCTGAACCGCTACATGAACAAGACCGCTTCGGCGGCGTTGAAAGACGTCGACGTGGTGATCTTCGTGGTCGACCGCACCAAGTGGACCGAAGAAGACCAGATGGTCCTCGAACGCGTCCAGTACGTGACCGGCCCGCTGATCGTGGCGCTGAACAAGACCGACCGCATCGAGGACAAGGCCGAGCTGATGCCGCACCTGACCTGGTTGCAGGAACAGCTGCCCAACGCCCAGATCATCCCGATCTCGGCCCAGCACGGTCATAACCTCGACGCGCTGGAGCGGGTGATTGCCGAGCACCTGCCGGAAAACGATCACTTCTTCCCCGAAGACCAGATCACCGACCGCAGCAGCCGTTTCCTCGCCGCAGAACTGGTGCGCGAGAAAATCATGCGTCAGCTCGGCGCCGAGCTGCCATACCAGATCACCGTGGAAATCGAAGAGTTCAAGCAACAGGGGAAGACCCTGCACATCCACGCGCTGATCCTCGTCGAACGTGACGGCCAGAAGAAAATCATCATTGGCGACAAGGGCGAGCGCATCAAGCGCATCGGCACCGAGGCGCGCAAGGACATGGAGCTGCTGTTCGACTCCAAGATCATGCTCAACCTGTGGGTCAAGGTGAAGGGCGGTTGGTCGGATGACGAGCGGGCGTTGCGTTCGCTGGGTTATGGCGACCTCTGATCCACCTGGATACATGCATTCCCTTGTGGGAGCGAGCCTGCTCGCGATGGCGGTCTGTCAGTCAACATCTGTGTTGAATATCAGTCCCTCATCGCGAGCAGGCTCGCTCCCACAGTGGTTTGTGGTGGTCAGTCATACTGTGTTTAGCCATTGAGAACAGCTCTCCCCATGTCCGGCACCCAACCCATCGCCCAATCCGCCTACGTCCTGCACTCGCGCGCCTACCGCGAAAGCAGCGCCCTGGTGGATTTCCTCACGCCGCAAGGGCGGTTGCGGGCGGTGTTGCGCGGGGCGCGGGGCAAGGCCGGGACGCTGGCGCGGCCGTTCGTGCCCCTGGAGGTCGAATTCCGGGGGCGGGGCGAGTTGAAGAATGTCGGGCGCATGGAAAGCAACGGGGTCGCCGCCTGGCTCAACGGCGAAGCCTTGTTCAGTGGCCTGTACCTCAATGAACTGCTGATCCGCCTGTTGCCCGCCGAAGATCCTCATCCCGCCGTTTTCGACCACTATGCTGCGACGCTGCTGGCCCTGGCTGAAGGTCGGCCATTGGAGCCGCTGCTGCGATCTTTCGAGTGGCGGCTGTTGGATGACCTGGGCTACGGTTTCGCCCTGGACGCCGACCTGCACGGCGAGCCCATTGCCGCCGATGGCCTTTATCGCTTGCAGGTGGACGCCGGCCTGGAGCGCGTCTACCTGCTGCAGCCCGGCTTGTTCAATGGCGTCGAGCTGCTGGCCATGGCCGAGGCCGACTGGAGCGCGCCAGGCGCCTTGTCCGCAGCCAAGCGTCTGATGCGCCAGGCACTGGCGGTTCACCTGGGTGGCAAGCCGCTGGTCAGTCGCGAGCTGTTTCGCAAGCCCTGATCAACCCGTATGCTGTGGGCCGAATCTCTGTCCATTCAAGGAGCGCTTTTCGTGAGCACCAGCAATCGCATTCTTCTCGGCGTGAACATCGACCATGTCGCCACCCTGCGCCAGGCCCGCGGTACCCGCTACCCGGATCCGGTCAAGGCCGCACTGGACGCCGAAGAGGCGGGCGCCGATGGCATCACCGTGCACCTGCGCGAAGACCGTCGCCATATCCAGGAGCGCGACGTGCTGTTGCTCAAGGATGTGCTGCAAACCCGCATGAATTTCGAGATGGGCGTGACCGAAGAAATGATGGCATTCGCCGAGCGTATCCGCCCGGCGCACATCTGCCTGGTACCGGAAACGCGCCAGGAGCTGACCACCGAAGGCGGCCTGGACGTGGCGGGGCAGGAAGCGCGGATCAGGGCGGCGGTGGAGCGCTTGTCGAAAATCGGCGCCGAAGTGTCGCTGTTCATCGATGCGGATGAACGGCAGATCGAAGCCTCCAAGCGCGTTGGCGCACCGGCCATCGAGTTGCACACCGGCCGCTACGCCGATGCCGAGACTCCCACGGATGTGGCCGATGAGCTGCAACGGGTGGCCGACGGTGTCACGTTTGGCCTGGCCCAAGGCCTGATCGTCAACGCCGGCCATGGTTTGCATTACCACAACGTCGAAGCCGTGGCGGCCATCAAGGGCATCAACGAACTGAACATCGGCCATGCGCTGGTGGCCCATGCGTTGTTCGTCGGGTTCAAGTCGGCGGTGGCGGAGATGAAGGCGCTGATCCTGGCGGCCGCGAAAGCCTGAGCCCACTACAAAACCCCATTATGGCTGCGATCTATTGTGGCGGGGGGATTTATCCCCGCTGGGCTGCGCAGCAGCCCTAAAACCTGGCGCCTCGGTGTGTCAGGCAGATTGAGTTGTGTGCTTTGGGGCTGCTGCGCAGCCCAACGGGGATAAATCCCCTCGCCACAGATTCATCACAGCATCAGGATGGTGTGGGGCTATCAGAGCGGCGGGGTTTCCTGGTTCGGCTTGCTCTTGTCGACACCCGGCACGTGCAGGTTGCCCTCGGCCACCTGGTTGCCTTCGAGCTGCGGCTGCGTGACCCAGGTCAGGATGTCGTAGTAGCGACGGATGTTCGCCACGAAATGCACTGGCTCGCCGCCCCGGGCGTAGCCGTAGCGGGTCTTGCTGTACCACTGCTTCTGGGACAGGCGCGGCAGGATCTTCTTCACGTCCAGCCACTTGTTCGGGTTCAGCCCTTCCTTGGCCGCCAGCTTGCGGGCGTCGTCCAGGTGACCGCTGCCGACGTTATAGGCGGCGAGGGCGAACCAGGTGCGGTCCGGCTCCTGGATGCTCTCGTCCAACTGGTCCTTCATGTAGGCCAGGTACTTGGCGCCGCCCATGATGCTCTGCTTCGGATCTAGACGGTTGGACACGCCCATGGCCTGGGCGGTGTTCTGGGTCAGCATCATCAGGCCGCGCACACCGGTCTTGGACGTGACCGCCGGTTGCCACAGCGATTCCTGGTAGCCGATGGCGGCCAGCAGGCGCCAATCGACCTTTTCCTGCTTGGCGTAGGCCTTGAAGTGCTGCTCGTACTTGGGCAACCGTTGCTGCAAATGCTGGGCGAAGGTGGTGGCGCCCATGTAGCCGAGGACGTCGACATGTCCGTAGTAGCGGTCTTTCAGGCGCTGCAGGGTGCCGTTCTTCTGGACCTTGTCGAGGTAGGCGTTGATTTCGTTGAGCAGGCTGTTGTCTTCGCCGGGCGCCACCGCCCAGCTCTGGCTGCGGGCATCGCCCAGGTCGAAGGCCACGCGCACGTTGGGGAAGTACACCTGGTTCATCGCCACTTCGTTGGAGTCCACCAGGGTCAGGTCGATCTGGCCCTCATCGACCATGCGCAACAGGTCGACCACTTCAACGGCGTCGGATTCTTCGTATTCGATGCCCGGATACTGCTGTTTCAACTGCGCCAGTTGCTCGGCATGGGTGCTGCCCTTGAGCACCATGATCTTCTTGCCCGCCAGGGCCGCCGCGTCGGTGGGGCGGGACTGGCCGTTGCGGTAGATGACCTGCGGGGTGACTTCCAGGTAAGAGTGGGAGAACCGCACCTGTTTCTTGCGCGCCTCGCTGCTGACCAGGCCGGCGGCCGCCAGTACCGGGCCGTTGGGCTTGCCGATCTGGCTGAACAGGTCGTCGAGGTTGTCGGCGGTCTCGATCTTCAGTTCCACCCCCAAATCGTCAGCGAAACGCTTCACCAGCTCGTATTCGAAGCCGGTTTCACCGTTGCGATCCTCAAAGTAGGTGGCAGGGCTGTTTCGGGTAACCACCCGCAGCACGCCATCCTCCTTTACGCGCTCCAGTGTGTTGGGTTTCTCAACACAACCACTGAGCACCAGGAAGAGTCCGGTTGCGATCAGCCATCTGGCGTACCGCGGACGCAAAGCCGTTGGGGAAGACATCTGCGCAGTATACGCAAACGGCCCTTACCGCCATATCTCGACAGCGAAAGGCCAGTCTGCTAGCGGTTGCAAAACATGTCTGCAACACAGGCCGGCCGGCGTGCGGCGGGTTTTGTGCCGATCAAAAAAATCTCGCCACGCACATTGGAACGGACGTTCGACCAGGGTTTTCCCGCAAAGACCGACATTCGGCCCGCATCGCAGGTGCCGTTTCGGGTGCCGTTGCCGACGGTTTAGGCTAGAATGCACGGCCTCAAAGCACACCCCCTTCCCGAGGCTGTCCCGAAGATGTTGATCCTGCGCGGCGCTCCTGCCCTTTCTGCCTTTCGCCACAGCAAACTCCTTGAGCAACTGAGCCAGAAGGTTTCGGCTGTCAGTGGCCTGTATGCTGAATTCGCTCACTTCGCCGAAGTCACCGGCGGTTTGACCGGCGACGAACAGCAGGTGCTCGCGCGCCTTCTGAAGTATGGTCCCAGCGTTCCCGTCCAGGAGCCGGCCGGGCGCCTGTTCCTGGTACTGCCGCGCTTCGGCACCATTTCGCCGTGGTCGAGCAAGGCCAGCGACATCGCCCGCAACTGCGGCCTGGCGAAAATCCAGCGCCTGGAGCGCGGCATTGCCTTTTATGTCACCGGTGAGTTCAGCGAGGCCGAGGCCCAGCTGATCGCCGACAGCCTGCATGACCGCATGACCCAGGTCGTACTGGGCAACCTGGAGCAAGCTGCCGGCCTGTTCAGCCACGCCGAACCCAAGCCACTGACCGCCATCGACGTGCTGGGCGGCGGCCGTGCCGCACTGGAAAAAGCCAACGCCGAGCTGGGCCTGGCCCTGGCCGAAGACGAGATCGATTACCTGGTCAACGCCTTCCAGGGCTTGAAGCGCAACCCCCACGACATCGAACTGATGATGTTCGCCCAAGCCAACTCCGAGCACTGCCGCCACAAGATCTTCAACGCCAGTTGGGACATTGACGGCCAGAGCCAGGAAAAAAGCCTGTTCGGCATGATCAAGAACACTTACCAGATGCACAGCGAAGGCGTTCTGTCTGCCTATAAGGACAACGCCTCGGTGATTGTCGGCAGCGTCGCCGGCCGTTTCTTCCCGAATCCCGAGACCCGCCAGTACGGCGCGGTCCAGGAGCCGGTGCACATCCTGATGAAGGTCGAGACCCACAACCACCCGACCGCGATTGCGCCGTTCCCGGGCGCCTCCACCGGTTCCGGTGGCGAGATCCGCGACGAAGGTGCAACCGGTCGCGGCGCCAAGCCCAAGGCCGGCCTGACCGGTTTCACTGTGTCGAACCTGCAGATCCCGGGCTTCGAACAGCCGTGGGAAAAGCCCTACGGCAAGCCTGAGCGCATCGTCAACGCCCTCGACATCATGATCGAAGGCCCACTGGGTGGCGCTGCGTTCAACAACGAATTCGGCCGCCCGGCCCTGACCGGTTACTTCCGTACCTTCGAACAATCCATCACCACCCCCCGTGGCGAAGAAGTGCGCGGCTACCACAAGCCGATCATGCTCGCTGGCGGCATGGGCAACATTCGCGCCGAACACGTGCAAAAAGGCGAGATCGTGGTCGGTTCCAAGCTGATCGTCCTCGGCGGCCCGGCCATGCTGATCGGCCTGGGCGGCGGCGCGGCTTCCTCCATGGCCACCGGCACCAGCTCGGCGGACCTGGACTTTGCTTCGGTCCAGCGGGAAAACCCGGAAATGGAGCGCCGTTGCCAGGAAGTCATCGACCGTTGCTGGCAATTGGGTGACAAGAACCCGATCAGCTTCATCCACGACGTCGGCGCGGGCGGCCTGTCCAACGCCTTCCCGGAACTGGTCAACGACGGTGGCCGTGGTGGCCGCTTCGAGCTGCGCAACATTCCGAACGACGAGCCGGGCATGGCCCCGCACGAAATCTGGAGCAACGAATCCCAGGAGCGTTACGTCCTGGCGGTTGGTCCGGCCGACTTCGAGCGCTTCCAGGCCATCTGCGAGCGCGAGCGCTGCCCGTTCGCCGTGGTCGGCGAAGCCACTGCCGAGCCGCAACTGACCGTCACCGACAGCCACTTCGGCAACAGCCCGGTGGACATGCCGCTGGAAGTGCTGCTGGGCAAGGCCCCGCGCATGCACCGTTCGGCCGTTCGCGAAACCGAGCTGGGCGATGAGTTCGATCCGTCCACCCTCGACATCGCCGATTCCATCGAGCGCGTCCTGCACCACCCGGCCGTGGCGAGCAAGAGTTTCCTGATCACCATCGGCGACCGCACCATCACCGGCCTCGTGGCCCGTGACCAGATGGTCGGCCCATGGCAGGTGCCGGTGGCCGACGTTGCCGTGACCGCCACCAGTTTCGACGTCTACACCGGTGAAGCCATGGCCATGGGCGAACGCACGCCGCTGGCCCTGCTGGACGCCCCGGCGTCGGGCCGCATGGCAATCGGTGAGGCGCTGACCAACCTGGCGGCCTCGCGCATCGGCAAGATTTCCGACATCAAGCTGTCGGCCAACTGGATGTCCGCCGCCGGTCACCCGGGTGAAGACGCCCGCCTGTACGACACCGTCAAGGCTGTCGGCATGGAGCTGTGCCCGGAGCTGGGCATCACCATTCCGGTGGGCAAGGACTCCATGTCCATGGCCACGCGCTGGAACGAAGACGGCGTGGACAAGAGCGTGACCTCGCCGCTATCGCTGATCGTGACCGGTTTCGCCCCGGTTACCGACATCCGCAAGACCCTGACCCCGCAACTGCGCATGGACAAGGGCACCACCGACCTGATCCTGATCGACCTGGGCCGTGGCCAGAACCGCATGGGCGCCTCGATCCTGGCCCAGGTGCATGGCAAGCTCGGTTCGCAAGCGCCGGACGTCGATGATGCGGAAGACCTGAAGGCGTTCTTCGCCGTGATCCAGGGTCTCAACGCCGACGGTCACCTGCTGGCCTACCACGACCGTTCCGATGGCGGCCTGCTGACCACCGTGGTGGAAATGGCCTTCGCCGGTCACTGCGGCCTGAGCTTGACCCTGGACAGCGTGGCGGAATCCGCTGCCGAGATCCCGGCCATCCTGTTCAACGAAGAACTGGGTGCGGTGATTCAGGTTCGCCAGGACGCCACCCCGGACATCCTCGCCCAGTTCAGCGCGGCCGGCCTGGACGATTGCGTCTCGGTGATCGGCCAGCCGATCAACAATGCTCACGTCAACATCACCTTCAATGGCGATACCGTCTTCGAAGGCCAGCGTCGCCTGTTGCAGCGCCAGTGGGCTGAAACCAGCTACCAGATCCAGCGTCTGCGGGACAACGCCGAGTGCGCCGATCAGGAATTCGACGTCCTGCTGGAAGAAGACAACCCGGGCCTGAGCGCCAAACTCAGCTACGACGTCAACCAGGACGTGGCCGCGCCTTACATCAAGAAAGGCATTCGCCCACAAGTGGCGGTACTGCGTGAGCAGGGCGTCAACGGCCAGGTGGAAATGGCGGCGGCGTTCGACCGTGCCGGCTTCAACGCAATCGACGTGCACATGAGCGACATCCTCGCGGGCCGTGTCGACCTGAACGACTTCAAGGGCATGGTCGCCTGTGGCGGCTTCTCCTACGGCGACGTGCTGGGTGCCGGTGAAGGCTGGGCCAAGTCGGCACTGTTCAACAGCCGTGCCCGCGATGCGTTCCAGGGCTTCTTCGAGCGCACCGACAGCTTCACCCTCGGCGTGTGCAACGGTTGCCAGATGATGTCCAACCTGCACGAGCTGATCCCGGGCAGCGAGTTCTGGCCGCACTTCGTGCGTAATCGTTCCGAGCAGTTCGAGGCCCGCGTGGCGATGGTCCAGGTGCAGGAATCGAACTCGATCTTCCTGCAGGGCATGGCCGGTTCGCGCATGCCGATCGCCATCGCCCACGGTGAAGGTCATGCGGAATTCGAAAGCGAAGAAGCGCTGCTCGAAGCCGACCTGTCCGGTTGCGTGTCGCTGCGGTTCGTCGACAACCACGGCAAGGTCACCGAAACCTATCCGGCCAACCCGAACGGCTCGCCGCGCGGGATCACCGGCCTGACCAGCCGTGACGGCCGTGTGACGATCATGATGCCGCACCCTGAGCGGGTATTCCGCGCGGTGCAGAACTCGTGGCGTTCGGACGACTGGAACGAAGACGCGCCCTGGATGCGCATGTTCCGCAACGCTCGCGTCTGGGTGAACTAAAGGCGTGTACAAGCTCTGCTTCTTCGTCCCGGCCAGTCATGTGGACGCGGTCAAGAATGCCGTATTCGCTGCCGGTGGCGGACGAATCGGTGACTATGACCACTGCGCCTGGCAAGTGCTGGGCCTGGGCCAGTTCCGCCCCTTGGACGGCAGCCAGCCGTTCATCGGTGAAGCGGGGCAGGTTGAGCAGGTCGAGGAGTGGAAGGTGGAGCTTGTGGTGGCCGACGGGTTGATCCGTCCAGTGGTGGAGGCTTTGAAACAGAGCCATCCCTACGAGACGCCAGCGTATGAAGTGTGGCGGTTGGAGGATTTCTGATCCTTCCCGTTGAAATGAAGAATCCGCTGATTGATTCAGCGGGTTTTTTATTGGGCTCGCAGTTTGTGGCAGTCAGTGCCGGCCCCATCGCGAGCAGGCTCGCTCCCACAGGGTAGGAGGCAGGTCACGACTTCTATGAGCACCGCAAATCCCTTGTGGGAGCGAGCCTGCTCGCGATGGGGCCCGATCAGACAATGACGTCCTGACCTGCAGCCACGCCCGGCCCATCTATTGATGCCGATGCTCCAGACGACAAACCTCTTTCTCGATACCGATGCATTCGACCGGCTCGCCCACATCTTTCTCGAACCGGCGCGCATTCATCAACAGCCCGCCCTTGATACCACCGATGAACGCGTAGGCGCCTTCACGGTTGCCGGTATAGCGCCCGGACAGATCCACCGCCACGCTGTTGGGCCTGACCTCATACACCCAGCCGCCGTTTTCCGCTTCGGTGACGGCCCAGATCTTGGCGTCGCTATAGTCGCGGAACGCCATGACGAGCGATCGCGTAAAAGGGGACTCCGGGTGGGTCGCCAGGCGCAGGTCCGGTGGCAAGGAGTTCCAGCTCCGTAATCCCTGGGCCAGCGCATCCGAACCCTGCACCGGGTTGATCTTCGCAGAACCCACCGCCCACAGGGATTGCTTGTTCGTTACCCAGGCCAACCCTTCAACCGGCGTGAGCTTGTTCCAATCGATGGGGGTCGCGGCAATCTCCTGCATCGTCTCGTGGCCGGTGGGTTCATGGTAGTTCGGGTTAGCGACGCAATCGCCCGGGTCGGTTTTCTTGCAGGCCTGCTTGATAAAGGTTCCCTTGACCCCGCCGGGGTAGCTGATCTCTTCCTCTGCGGGAATGGGCCCGCCTGATCGAGCCTGATCGATTCCATGGGGCGCCTTGAATTCGAATACCCATTCATTGGCGAAACTCTGGGCAATGCGCTGGCTGCGGGTCGTACTGCTATAGACCGACCGCGGAGCGCCAGCTCCATGACCGAACCAGTCATACATCCATGTGTCTACGGGGAAGGTGACGGATTTAGGCAACAGCCCTTGCTGAAAGGCCTCCAGCCCCTGGTTGGTGGTGTCGCCCCGATAGAGCGTGTCCATATCGGTTCGCCAGCGCAGTGAGGGGGTAGTGGCGCGGATGTCCACGCTCGAGTCTGCCGTAACCTGAAGCCAGGGCTGGTACCACGGCTGTTCTTTCTGTTCCGCCGAAACCTGGCTTGCTCCCCATGAAGGGGCCGGCTGCCAAGCGCCCGCCAATATCACTGTCGCGACAGTCGCCGCCCGTATAAAAGTAGTTTTTCTGCTCATGATTCGATGCCTTAGCTGGAGCGAGGAGCCAGTCGAATCACATACGTCATGACTGCCTATTCTTCGACGTGACAGGTTTAACTAACCGATTGCGGGAGGAGGACGCCGCCGGGGCGCACCTCGGTTCACCGCGTGAATTCTGAGGATAGATAACGGTGGGACCGAGAACTGAGTTTTAGGATCCAATCTTGTAACAAGCTGCTCCAGTGAGGGAGGTTAGGGGGATGCGCACAGGTTTTTCGGTTGTCCAGGCTGCTAAAACGAAAAGACCTTGAAAAGGATGGGTGTAAGGCCGAAACCATAAGTAGCCGTTGCCGAAGAACGGATACACACCAATCCTGACATCCCACTCCACGATCCGGCGCAGGGTCTGTCAGACGCACCGAAGTTTCCGACAAGCTTTTAAGGTTGTCCCTCGGAAGCGGTGGCTCTAGCTTCCAGAACTCACGGTTCCCCCGGACATGAGAGCCCCTTTTCTCCCGGACGTATGCAATCACTCACCAGCCATTGGCAAAGAGCGAGCGGCAGCTTCGCGTCCCGAGGAGCAACATCAGCATCTGAGGTCAATATGGAATTGCCGGACATGGTCACCCCCCGTCTTAACACGAAAACCGCACTGGGACAGGCTTTGGTTTCAATGTTCAAGTCCGGCAACAAAGAGCCTCCAATCTCTGCTTTAACCCATATTTTGCAAGACTACTTGGAGAGCACCGATGACGAAGCCCGCTAACTGCCACGTCCTCTCATCCGCTTTGGACACATTGGTCAAAAGCCCGTTGAGTCACGCAAATGACGCTGCGCTCGAAAGTGCAGCCAAAGCGGTCTGGTATTCCCATTCAGACTTGATGAGTGCAGCCCGGGCCTTTCTGAGCCAACATTCTGATGAGATCGAAGTTCGTCGCGCAGGCTACCTGCTCGAACGGTTCACCCGTTTTTCGTGTGTAACGGACAGCCGGGTGTCGGAAGTCTTCAAGGCGCTTGAATTGTTCTGGCGGTTGGTCCCTAAGCAGGAAGTGACTTCCCAGGCTGCTGTTTCACTTCGCAAACGCCGTGATGAACTCGCCTTCTCCTGGGGGTTGAGTGAAGGGCTTGGTTTGAAGGTTCAGACCCTCATGCCCTTTCAGACCCGACACTACGAGGCTGAACAGCGCGCGGGCCTTGTTTGAACCCTGATGTCCAATAAAAAACTGGCTGAGGCCTAATGCCAGTCAGTTACACAGCGGCCAGCGCACAGACCTGTGGCGAGGGGATTTATCGAAACGTCGCACCGCCCCGCTGGGCTGCACAGCAGCCCCAGAACAGTCAACCCAATCTGCCTGATGCACCGAGATATCAAGATTTAGGGCCGCTTCGCAGCCCAGCGGGGATAAATCCCCTCGCCACAAGTGTTATGTACAGCTCTTATTTCTCTTAACTGACTGGCATTAGGCTGAGGCCGGTTTTTTATTGTGCGAAACATCAACGATGCATCGCATGGTCTGTCAGACGCACCGAAGTTTCCGACAAGCTTTTAAGGTTGTCCCTCGGAAGCGGTGGCTCTAGCCTGTGGGTGTCGCTGCCAATTCAGCGATCGGGTTTGACCGTCCGAAAAATCACAGGGCACAGGCCCGGACGATTTGTCCTGGGCTCCATTAATTCAAGGAGTTTCCCCTTTGAAAAATGACAAACCCGCATCCAATTTCCCCTACGGCGACTACGCCCCCGAAAAGCTGCAAGAAGCCGCTGATCGTGCGCTGGACCATTACCTCAAACCCGAGCACACCCCGTCAGAACCTAAGCCCTCTCTACAGTTGTTCACCGTGACCGATGCTGTCGACACCGAAGTCCTGCTAGCCAACCTCAGCGAAACCCTGGCCTCGGCCAATGCCATGCTCAGCGACCTGGCCTTCGACCTCGACGGCTCGCGGCGGCATGTGGCGCTGGGGGTGGCGCAGATGATTGAGTTGGGTGCGCTGTTGGCGGACAAGGCGCTGGATCGGGTGGAGCTTCGGGCTTGATGGTGTAAGTGCTGGCGCCATCGCGAGCAGGCTCGCTCCCACAGGGGGGCACAGATATGTGGACCCCCCTGTGGCGAGGGGATTTATCCCCGCTGGGGCGCGAAGCGGCCCTAAAGCCAGACTACCCGGTGCATCAGGCAGATTGAGTTGATTGTTTTGGGGCCGCTGCGCAGCCCAGCGGGGCGGTGCGACGTTTCGCTGAATCCCCTCGCCACAGGACCGCAGTGGTCGCTACGGCCGAATCTCGATCAGCGTGCCGTCCGGCACCAGGTTCCAGACTTCACGCATGTCCACATTGCGCATGGCAATGCAGCCATCGGTCCAGTCCAGGGTGTGGAACAGCTGTTCAGGGTTTTCCTCGGAATCCGGCGTGCCGTGGATCATGATCATGCCCCCCGGCTCCACGCCTTCACGTCGGGCGCGGGCGGCGTCGCTGATGTTGGGGTAGGAAATGTGCATCGACAGGTTGAAACGGTCGCTGACCTTGCGCCAGTCGATCCAGTAGAAACCCTCAGGGGTGCGCTTGTCGCCCTCGATCAGCTTGGGGCCTTTCTTGGCGCCCTTGCCCAGGGAGATACGGTAGGTCTTGAGTGGTTTGCCGTCGTTGATCAATTGCAATTGATGGGCGGACTTGAGCACCAGCACTTTTTCGATGGGCTTGCCGTCGTAGACTCCCACCGCGGAAGCCTGGGACACAGCAGCGAACGACAAGCAGAACAGCACAAGCAACCAGCGCATTGAAACGGTATCCCTAGAGGTGTCGTGACGATAAGGTTTTTTCAGGTGTTGGCAGGCTGAGCCAGCGGTGGGATCGATTCGGATCGCACCGGGTACTGCTCGGTTCGGCGGTCAGCATAGAAGTATTCCAGGGTCCGACCCACTGTGCGAAAAGCCAGTTCGTCCCAGGGAATGTCCGCTTCTTCGAACAGTTGCACTTCCAGGCTTTCGGGCCCGGCGGCGAAATCTTCATCCACCAGCTCGGCGCGGAAGAATACATGGACCTGGCTGATGTGCGGTACGTCGATCAACGTATAGATGCGTAAATTTCGCACCCGGGCGCAGGCTTCCTCGGCGGTTTCGCGCTCGGCGGCCTGGGCGACGGTTTCACCGTTTTCCATGAAACCCGCCGGCAGCGTCCAGTAGCCGCGTCGCGGTTCGATGGCGCGGCGGCACAGCAGGACTTTGCTGCCCCAGGTCGGTACGCACCCGGCCACGATGTTAGGGTTCTGGTAATGGATGGTGTGGCAGGTGTCGCAGACAAAGCGCAGGCGTGAGTCGCCTTCGGGTATGCGCTGGGTCACCGGGTTACCGCACTGGCTGCAGAATTTCATGCTTGGGTTCCTGAATACTGCGCCTATCTTGGCGTGCGCGGCCAGGGTCGGCAAGTTGTCGTTTCGCGACACGACGCGGTGCGGGGGTTGGGCCGCTTGAACGATTGGTGCATGATGCAAGGTAGTGAATGAATCGAGAAGTCTCATGCTGGACGAGCTACTGCATCGAGTGAGCACCCATACCCCGCGTGATCTGCAGGCCGACCGACGTTTCCCTGAAGCCGCGGTGCTGGTGCCGATCACCCGCAGTGACGAACCGGAACTGGTGCTGACCTTGCGTGCCAGCGGGCTTTCGACCCATGGCGGCGAAGTGGCCTTCCCCGGTGGACGACGCGACCCGGAGGACCCGGACCTGATCTTCACCGCCCTGCGCGAAGCCGAGGAAGAAATCGGCCTGTCCCCCGGCCTGGTGGAAGTGATCGGCCCCCTCAGCCCGTTGATTTCGTTGCATGGCATCAAGGTCACGCCTTATGTCGGAGTGATTCCGGATTTCGTCGAGTACCAGGCCAACGATGCCGAGATCGCCGCGGTGTTCAACGTACCGCTGGAGTTTTTCCGCAGGGATCCCCGCGAACACACCCATCGCATCGACTATCAGGGCTGCAGTTGGTACGTGCCCAGCTACCGTTTTGGCGAGTACAAGATCTGGGGCCTGACGGCGATCATGATCGTCGAGCTGGTGAACCTGCTGTTCGACGCCGGCATCGACCTGCACAAACCACCCAGAAGCTTCATCAATACTTGAGCCCGAGGATTTTCATGAAATACCGCCTGGGCGATGCCCGTGTCGACACCCACCCACAGAGCTGGGTCGCGCCGAATGCCACGCTGGTGGGCAAGGTCCGCCTCGAAGAGGGCGCCAGTGTCTGGTTCAACGCCGTGTTGCGCGGCGATAACGAGTTGATCCTGATCGGCAAGGACAGCAACGTGCAGGACGGCACGGTGATGCACACCGACATGGGCTTTCCGCTGACCATCGGCACCGGCGTGACCATTGGTCATAACGCCATGCTCCACGGCTGCACGGTAGGGGACTACAGCCTTATCGGCATCAATGCGGTGATTCTCAACGGCGCGAAGATCGGCAAGAACTGCATCATCGGCGCCAACGCACTGATTGGCGAAAACAAGGAAATCCCCGACGGTTCGCTGGTGATGGGCTCACCCGGCAAGGTCGTGCGGGAATTGACCGAGGCCCAGAAGAAGATGCTCGAGGCCAGTGCGGCGCATTATGTCCACAACGCGCAGCGCTACGCCCGCGACCTGGCCGAGCAGGAATCATGAGCACCGCCGAACGCCCGGTGCCTTCGCCCTGCGTGAATATTTGCTCGCTGGACGATGACGATGTCTGCACCGGCTGCCAGCGCACCGTTTCCGAGATTACCCGTTGGCGCAGCATGGACAACGATGAGCGACGCAGTGTGTTGGCGTTGTGTCATGAGCGGGCGAAGGCCGGTGGGTTGGTGTGGATGCTGTCGGGCAAGCCTTAAGTACAAATCCTCTGTGGCGAGGGGATTTATCCCCGCTGGGCTGCACAGCAGCCCCATCACTGTGAATTCAAACTGCCTGACTCACCGAGTCGCCTGATCTTGGGGCTGCTATGCAGCCCAGCGGGGATAAATCCCCTCGCCACAGGGGCAGTAGCAGTCTTCTAATGCCGTCGCCCCGCCCACCGATCCAACCCCACCACCCCCAGCGCAATCCCGATAAACCCCAGCAATATCCCCCCGGCATTGATGAACACCTGTGGATAACCCAGGCTCGCCACGTCAATGAAAGGGTAAGGGTACGCCCCGAGGAAACTCCCGCGCAGCAGGATATGGGCGAAATACACCACGGGGTAAATCACCCACAGCCCGATGTGCCACAGGCGCAGGGTGCCTTTGGGCACGCACCACCACCAATAGGCGATGAACAGCAGCGGCATCACGTCGTGCAATAACTCGTCGGCCACGAACTGCCAGCCTTCGGGTTGCCAGAGATGGCGCAGCAGCAGGTTATAGGCCAGGCCGACCAGGGCGATGCTCACGGCGATACCGCTGCTGACCGCGGGCCGCAGGAACCAGCGCCGGACGGCCGATTGGCGCCGGGTCACTTCGCAGGTCAACACCACGGCCACCAGGGTGTTGGTCAGCACCGTGAAGAAACTGAAGACATTCACCAGGCCGCCCAGCAGGCTCGCGCCCAGTTCCCAACGCCCCAGCAGAATCAGATATAGCTGGATGCCCAGCCCCACCCAACCCAGCAGCGCCGCCACCGACACGAAGCGCTGTCGAATGTTCATGCTTCAGACCGGCCGCTTGGTACGCATCAGCTTGATGTACAACCGCTCGACTTTCTCCCGCGCCCACGGCGTCTTGCGCAGGAAGGTCAGGCTCGACTTGATGCTCGGGTCGCTCTTGAAGCAACGAATATCGATGCGCTCGGCCAGGCCCGACCATTCGTAGTGTTGCACCAGGGCGTTGAGGATCTGCTCCAGCGTCACGCCGTGCAGGGGGTTGTTGTGCTGTTCGGTCATGGAGGTATGTGCGTGAAGGGAATAGGCGCGCACCTTAGCCGAGGTGCCCATGGGTTGGAAGTCTAGTGGCAACACTGTTACCGGATTGGAAAAGATTCATGTCGGTAAAAGCGCTTTCTCTATCGGTAGCGGAACATTATTCTTGCGCCGTTTGCTGAAACGTTTCTTCTGACATATCAGAATTTTGAAAGATAGCGCTGTCTTGCGCTGAAGCCTTATGTGGGAGCGAGCCTGCTCGCGAAGGCGGCTTCACATTCAACATGCATGTTGGCTGACCCACCGCTATCGCGAGCAGGCTCGCTCCCACAAGGGTCTGCCACTACTGATCAGCTTTTTACTGAACCATGCCCGCACAGGATCGTCATCTACAGTGACTGCTTGCGCGGGACTCCTTAAATATCACGGAGAATCACACTATGAGCACTGAAGGTGCTTTGAATCGAGGCCGTCTGCTACCGAGCCTGCTCGGCATTCTGCTTCTGTTGATGGGCTTGGCCCTGTTGGCCGGCGGGGTCAAGCTGAGCACGCTTGGCGGTTCGTGGTATTACCTGCTGGCCGGTATCGGCCTGGCATTGACCGGCGTGCTACTGATCATGGCCCGTCGCGCGGCCCTGGGCCTGTACGCGCTGGTGCTGTTCGCCAGTACGGTTTGGGCGTTGTGGGAAGTGGGCCTGGACTGGTGGCAACTGGTGCCACGCTTGGCGATGCTGTTCGCCTTGGGCATCGTTATGTTGTTGCCCTGGTTCCGCCGTCCGCTGTTGACCGCCGACGCGTCACCGATGGGTACCCGCGCACTGGGCGCCGCCGTGGTCATCGCCGGTGTCGTCGCGCTCGCCAGCCAGTTCACCAACCCCGGTGAAATCAAGGGCCAACTGGACCGCGACAGCGTATCCGGCATGACCAACCCCGCACCGGCAATGCCTGATGGCGACTGGAACTCCTACGGCCGTAGCGCCCATGGCGACCGTTATTCGCCGCTGGCGCAGATCACCCCGCAGAACGTCAGCAAACTGGTGCCGGCCTGGACCTATCGCACCGGCGACCTGCCGGGACCGAACGACCCGGGTGAGACCACCGCCGAGAACACCCCGCTGAAGGTCAACGGCATGCTCTACGTGTGCACGCCCCACAGCCAGGTGATTGCCCTGGAGCCGGAAACCGGCAAGGAAATCTGGCGTTTCGATCCGAAGCTTTCCACGCAGAAGGCGGAAAACTTCAAGGGTTGGGCGCACATGACCTGCCGTGGCGTGACCTATCACGATGACGCCGTGTACGCCTCTGCCGAGCAAAGCCCTACCGGCGCCGCCAGCACCACGCCGGCCAGCACCGTGTGCCCACGTCGGATCTTCCTGCCGACCGCCGACACCCGCCTGATCGCCCTCGATGCCGACACCGGCAAGATGTGTGAAGACTTCGGTGACAAAGGCCAGGTCGACCTGAGCGCCAACATCGGTGGCTTCACGGCCGGTGGTTACTACTCCACGTCGCCTCCGGCCGTCACCCAGAACCTGGTGGTGATCGGCGGCCACGTCACCGACAACGTTTCCACCGACGAGCCCAGCGGCGTGATCCGTGCCTATGACGTGCACACCGGCCAGCTGGTGTGGAACTGGGACAGCGGCAAGCCGGACGACACCACGCCGATTGCCGAAGGCCAGACCTACACCCGCAACTCGCCGAACATGTGGTCCATGTTCAGCGTCGATGAAAAACTCGGCATGCTCTACCTGCCGATGGGCAACCAGACCCCTGACCAGTTCGGCGGGATGCGTACCCCGGAGTCGGAAAAATACTCCGCTGGCCTGACTGCGCTGGACATCGCCACCGGCAAGGTGCGCTGGTACTTCCAGTTTACCCACCACGACCTGTGGGACATGGACGTCGGCGGTCAACCGACCCTGATGGACATGAAGACCACCGATGGCGTGAAACCGGCCGTACTGGCCTCGACCAAGCAGGGCAGCATCTACGTGCTGGATCGCAGCAACGGCCAGCCGATTATCCCGATCAAGGAGATCCCGGTGCCGCAAGGCGCGGTGGAAGGCGACCATACCTCGCCGACCCAGCCGATGTCCGACCTGAACTTCGTGCCGCCGGTCCTCAAGGAACGCGACATGTGGGGCGTGACCCCGTTCGACCAGATGCTCTGCCGGATCGACTTCAAGTCGCTGCGTTATGACGGCATGTACACGCCGCCATCGTTGCAGGGTTCGATCGTTTATCCGGGTAACTTTGGCGTGTTCGACTGGGGCGGTATCTCGGTTGACCCGGTGCGCCAGATCGCCTTCGTCAACCCGAGCTACATGGCGTTCAAGTCCAAGCTGGTACCGGCGGCCGAAGTGGCCGGTGGCCCGGGCCGCAAGAGCGAAACCGAAGGCGTACAGCCGAACAAGGGCGCGCCGTATGGCGTGATCCTCGAAGCGCTGCTCTCGCCAATGGGCCTGCCTTGCCAGGCGCCTGCCTGGGGTTACGTGGCCGCGGTCGACCTGACCAACAACAAGACCCTGTGGAAACACAAGAACGGCACCGTGCGCGACAGCTCGCCGGTTCCGATCCCACTGAGCATGGGCGTACCGAGCCTGGGCGGCACGTTCACCACCGCCGGTGGCGTGGCGTTCCTGAGTGGCACCCTCGACCAGTACCTGCGTGCCTATGACGTGAAAAACGGCAAGCAACTGTGGGAAGGCCGCCTGCCCGCTGGCGCCCAGACCACGCCGATGACCTACACCGGCAAGGACGGCAAGCAATACGTGCTGGTCGTTGCGGGTGGTCATGGTTCACTGGGGACGAAGCAGGGTGACTATGTGATTGCGTACAAGCTGCCGGAATAAGCCAGGCCGGCGCTCATGAGCTTGTTGATCGTTCCCACGCTCAGCGTGGGAATGCAGCCCGGGACGCTCCGCGTCCCAAAGAGCCGAACGCGGAGCGTCCGCAGAGGCGTTCCCACGCGGAGCGTGGGAACGATCAACAGGGCGTTAGTGTGCAGCCTTACAACTCGATCTTCACCGCCTGCGAAGCCCGGGTCGCCTTGGCGCGGGCGGCTTCGATGGACTCGTCGCGGGCCAGGGCCACGCCCAGGCGGCGTTGGCCGTTGACTTCCGGTTTGCCGAACAGGCGCAGGGCGGTGTCCGGTTCGCTCAGGGCGACGCCGAGGTTGGCGAAAGCGGTCTGGGTCGACTGGCCTTCGACCAGGATCACCGCCGACGCCGACGGACCGAACTGGCGGATCAGCGGGATCGGCAGGCCGAGAATGGCGCGGGCATGCAAGGCGAACTGCGACAGGTCCTGGGAAATCAGCGTCACCAAGCCAGTGTCGTGGGGGCGTGGCGAGACTTCGCTGAACCACACCTGATCGCCCTTGATGAACAACTCGACGCCGAACATCCCGCGACCACCCAGGGCCTCGGTCACTGCCTTGGCGACGCGCTCGGATTCAGCCAGGGCCGCCGGGCTCATGGCCTGGGGCTGCCAGGATTCCTGATAGTCGCCTTTCTCCTGACGGTGACCGACCGGTGCACAGAAGGTCGTGCCGCCGACATGGCGCACGGTGAGCAGGGTGATTTCGTAGTCGAAGTCGATAAAGCCTTCGATGATCACCCGACCCTTGCCGGCCCGGCCGCCCTCCTGGGCGTAGTCCCAGGCTTTCTGCACGTCATCGCTGCTGCGCAACAGGCTCTGGCCTTTGCCCGACGAACTCATCACCGGCTTGACCACGCACGGGAAGCCCAGGGTCTCCACGGCTTTACGATAGTCTTCCACGGTGTCGGCGAAGAAGTACGGCGAAGTCGGCAGGCCCAACTCTTCGGCGGCCAGGCGCCGGATGCCTTCACGGTTCATGGTCAGTTGCGCGGCGCGGGCGGTGGGGATCACGGTGAAGCCTTCGGCTTCCAGTTCCACCAGGGTGGCGGTGGCGATGGCTTCGATTTCCGGCACGATGAAGTGCGGCTTCTCGGCCTCGATCACTGCACGTAGGGCGGCGCCGTCGAGCATGTTGATCACATGGCTGCGATGGGCCACTTGCATGGCCGGTGCGTTGGCGTAGCGGTCCACGGCGATCACTTCGACGCCCAGGCGCTGCAATTCGATTACCACTTCCTTGCCCAGCTCACCGCTGCCACACAACAAAACGCGGGTCGCGGTGGGCGACAAGGGAGTTCCGATACGGGTCATCTGAAGGTCCTCAAACAGGAGCGGATCATCGAGGGTTGCGCGCCGGGCGAGCTTCCCATAGGGAGAAAGCGCGGCATTTTACATGAACCACGGGGTTTGGCTTCAGCCGGCGACGGCCTGTTTGCGTAAACGCCAGGCCATGATCAGCCAGACGACGGTGACCCCGGCGAATTTCGAAGCCAGGGCGGTGATCACCACCGGAGGGGTCAGGGCGTCGATCAGGCCGAAGAAAATGAAGGTGTCGAGTGGAATGCTCAATGCCGAACTGATCCACAACCGATCGTGCAACGGACGCTTGGTGATGGTGAACACCAGCCAGTCGATGCATTCGGACACCGCGAACGCCGTGGCGCTGGCCAGGGCGATGGTCGGGTCCGAGGTGACGTAGGACAGCACCAGCGCTGCGAGCATCGCGACGATGGCGCCATGGCCGAAGCGGGTCTGCACCATGTCCCGCAGGATAAACACCAGGCCACCCCAGGCCGACCAGATGATGTCCAGGTGCGGCGCGGCGGAGAAGGCGTAATTGATCAGCACGACGCTGCTGATGTAGGCGATCAGGAAAAGCATGGGTGAGGGCACCTGTGAACTATCGGACGATTCCTGTGGCAAGGGAGCTTGCTCCCGCTGGACGCGCCTTGTAGGAGCTGTCGAGCGAAGCGAGGCTGCGATCTTTTGATCTTTTGATCTTTCGCTTGAGACTCAAGCGTCAGTGGAAAGATCGCAGCCTCGCTTCGCTCGACAGCTCCTACAGAGCCCAGCGAGAGCAGGCTCCCTCGCCACAGGATTTGTGTTGAATCTGTGGGGCTTTTTATTCTTCCTCGCTACCGTCCGCCTTCCAATAACCCGCAGCCTTCACAAAATCCTGATCCAAGCCTTTCTCCTCCAGCAACACCTTGCGAATCTGCCGCGATACCTTGCTTTCGGTGGCGACCCAGGCGTACAGCTTGCCGCCCGGCACTTCCAGTTGGCGCACGGTGGTCAGCAGGTTGTCCGGGCGACCTTCGCGCAGCACCCAGATCACATGCACCTGCGCCGGGCTTTGCAAGACTTGCTGCTCGGCGCCGTTTTCCACCTCCACCACCACCAGCGCACGCCGGTTGGACGCCAGGCCTTCGAGGCGGCGGGCGATGGCGGGGAGAGCGGTTTCGTCGCCGATCAACAGGTAGCTGTCGAAGATGTCCGGCACGATCATCGAGCCCCGCGGCCCACCGATGTTGAGGTATTGCCCGGGCGCAGCCTGGGCCGCCCAAGTCGCGGCGGGGCCGTCGCCGTGGAGCACGAAATCGAGGTCCAGCTCCAGGGTGTCCAGGTCATAGCGGCGCGGGGTGTAGTCGCGCATTTCCGGCAGCGCGCCCTGGGCCTTGCCGGCACCGGGATCGAAGGTTTCCAGGGCGACCCGTTCCTCGGCGGTCTGCGGGAAAAACAGTTTTACATGATCATCCGTGCCCAGGCTGACGAACCCGGCCAGCTCCGGCCCGCCGACGGTGATGCGGCGCATGCGCGGGGTCAGGTCCACCACCCGCAGGACTTGCAGGCGCCGACGCTTGATCTCGTGGCTGACACGGTGAATGGTGTTTGGATCGATTTCAGTCATCGCTTGACTCCGAAACAGGTGGCCGGTCAGGGCCGTCGATGATGGCTTTGGCGGTGCCGTTGAGCAGGTCGCGTATCCGCAGGATTTCTTCCGGGCTCCAGCGATCCTGGTGCCTCTGCAGGGCACGACGCAGGTTACCCACCGCTTCATGGATTTCCACCGGTCGATCCTGCTCGCGCAGGATGCGTTTGCTGGCTTCAATGCGTATCCGCACGCCGTCCAGCGCCTCGGCCTGGTCTTGAAGGCATCGACGTCCGACGTCGGTCGCGCTGTAGCATTTTTTCCCACCCTCGGCGTCTCCGCTGACCATCTTACTCATTTCCAGGTGGGTCAGGGTGGGGTAGATCACGCCGGGACTCGGGGTGTAGGCACCGTCGAACATGGCCTCGATCTGGCGAATCAACTCATAACCGTGACAAGGTTTTTCGGCGATCAAGGCCAACAGCAGCAATTTCAGCTCGCCGGCGGCGAACACCCGTGGGCTGCGCCCGCCGCGCTCACGGCCCGGCGGGCGTCGTTCGAAGCCATCGTGATGACCCTGTTCGCGAATGGAAGAAGAATAAGGAACTGGCATCTATCTGCTCTCTGTTCTGCATCAATAGAACCGAGATATATCTTTGACTTCAGATATATCTTCGACTATAGATATATCTTTGTTAAAAGATATATCGTAGTTACGTTTTGCATGAGGTGAAACAAGACCTTACCTGAATCCCTTATGTATGCGGGACGAAACCGGATGGGTGTCTGGGTGTTTTAACGGCAACTAGCAGAAATGTCGGAAGTCTCTTACATTCAAAGTTACGCTTTATCAAAAAACGCGTATTTTTCGTTGTTTTGTATGCGCGATTTACTACATGACTCTGCGAACTTTCCTGCTTATTTTTAATTAAAGAGCGACGATCATGCACCGGCGTTGAGGGAGCACGCCAAGCTGTATTGGCGGGCAACTTCGACCCTTCTCTCTTTATTGCTATGAACAGGTGTTAACAATGCTCATGAAAATCGTAACCGCCGCCTCCCTGACCGCCGCGGCCCTGAGTTCTTCGCTGGCCTTCGCCGCCGATGATGCACGCTCGGCGATCCACATCACCGCGAATATCCCGACCATGCAGTTTCATGTGCAGCCCCGTGACGCGAACTGGGGTAAGGATGAAACCATGACCTACAACACGGTCAACGGCACCCTGACTTCGCTGCGTCAGACCTACGACGTGAAGAACACCGAGGGTTCGGTCAATGCCTACATCGAAGGCGGTCCGGCTTCGCTGTACAACGGCCGCGATGCTATCGCCCTGACCACCTCCTTCAACGGCGTTACCCTGAGCGCCCTGTCCCAGGAAGTGGTCGACGACGCAACCTCCACCCCGGGCACCCAGGCCGAGATGACCATCGTTCCGGCCAAGCCGCTCGCCACCCAGAATGGCCTGTACACCGCCGACATGACCGTCATCTTCGACGCCGTGCCGCGCCCGTAAGGCTGTTCATTGCCCGGTGAGCCTCACCTCGCCAGCAGCAGGCCGACCGGTTCTCCCCAGCCGGTCGGCCTGAACCTGAAACACCCCGAAAGCTCGCTGATTATGAGAGTCCGTTGATGTTACCGATGACACCCATCGCGGGTGCGCTCGCGCTGTTGTTGTGCGCGAGCGCATTGGCCGCGCCGACTGCCCCCGGTACCACGCCGAGTAGCCTGCTGGCCCAGGCCAAGGGCCTGCCGGCGGAGTTTGAAGCGCACTTTTTCGATGTGCCTCTGGCCGTTCGTATTGAGCTCAATCAACAGTACCTCGGTGAAGCCATGGTGGTCTTGACGCGGGATGATCGCATTACCCTGCTTGAGTTCACCGACACCCACGACAGCACGATCAAGGCCGCCGAGCGGGACCAATGGGAGCAAACACTCAAACAAGGACAACTGCTAGGTGCCTGTGAAAAGAACTGCACCGCCGGTTTGCTTGCGGTGCACTACAGTCTTGAAAACTCACTCGTGTCGATCCTCACCCGGGATATCGAGCGCAGCACCGAAGCCCAGCGTTATCACGATCAGCCCCAGGGCGGCAGCCTCGGCCTGATCTTCAACAACCAACTCAACCTCAACGGTGGCCAGGAACAGGACACCGGGGGGCGCTATGGCCTCAACGCCAGTTCCAGCGTCGGCAACTGGAGCCAGTCTTTGGACCTCCAGCTCTCACGCCTGGGCGGGCCGGACGACAAGATCTACCACGCCGTCCATGAACTCTTTACTCAACGTGAGTTGGAAGGCAACTTTTTCCGCCTGGGTTATTTCACCCCCAGCTCCGATGGCTTGAACCGTCAGATCCGTTCGTTCGGTGCCAACCCGGACACCGCATTGGGCGTGATGTACGGCAGCTCCGACAGCCTGGTGATCGAAAATCCGAAACCCAGCGTCTACCCCATTTACGTCACCGCGAGCCGTCAGGCTTCGGTGGAGATTTATCGCAGCGGCCTGCTGATCAACACCCAGGCCGTCAGCGCAGGCTTGCAGAGCCTGGACACCCGTCCGCTGCCCGGCGGCATTTATGAAGTGGAAGTGCGGCTGATCGAGGACGGGCAAACCACCGCCACCAGCCAGGAACTGGTCTACAAACCGAACAATTGGAGCAGCACCGAGGAGCGCTGGCGCTACAACCTGTTCGCCGGCCGGGAAACCAGGCTCTGGAGCAACTGGGAAGAGCAACCCTCGGGGTTCACGACGGCGGGGCTCGGCGTCAACTACCTGCTGCACCCCCGGGTGATTCTCGGCGGCTCGACGCGCCAGGTGCAGGACAAGCTGCAAGTGGGCACGTCGATAGACTGGACGCTGGCCTCCCACACCAGCCTGTACGCCAACGTCTACCAGACCGAGCAGTACGGCAACGGCATGGACGTGCAAGGCCTGTACAGCTACGGCCAAGGCAGCCTCGTCGCCAGCCACAACCGCAGTTGGCTGGATACCCGCAACACTTACGAGACCCTGCCGGACGGCACCCGCATCCGGCAACGCAACGTCTTCGTCGGCCAGACCAGCAACTCGTCGCTGTCGGTCAATCATCGCCTGAGCAACAAGTCTTCGGTCAACGGACGGCTGGCCTACAGCGAAGGCAACGTCGAGGGTGCCGGCCTGGACCTGGGCTGGACCCAGCGTGGCAAGCTGCGCGGAAGCGATGCCAACTGGCGGCTGTCGCTGTTCGACCGCCCCGGCACCTCGAGCACCAACGACCGACGCAATCGCGGCGTGGACCTGAGCGTCAGCGTGGCCTTGGGTGGACCGGGCGAATACTGGTCCGGCAGCATCGGCACCCGCACCTCCCGCGAGGGGACGCGGGACAACAACGCGTCGCTGACCTATCGCCGTGACCTCCAGGACCACGTGTTGCAAAGCGTCTCTGGCACGGCACTGGCCGACACCTATGGCGTGGGCCTGTCCGGTATCGCCAGTTTCAGCACCGAATCGCTCTACGGCGACGGCTTCCTCCAGCGCTCGTCCTATAACGACAACCTCACCGGCGGCCTGAACCTGAGCAGCACGGTGGCGGTCGGCGGCCAGAAAGCCGTTTTCACCGGTGTGCCCCAGGGGCGTGGCGCGGGGATGATCGTCGACGTGGAAACCGACCTGGACAACATCATCCTGCGTGCCGATGACCTGACGGGCGGCAGCACCTTGTTGCACCCGGGCCGTAACTTTGTGCCGATCACCGCCTACCGAAACAGCATGGTGACCTTCGACTTCGAGGGCGTGCATCCACCGGCGGCGAGCATCGAGCCGGCACGCACCCGTTATCACCTGAACAAGGGCGGTGTCGACTACCGCAAGGTCAGCGTGATGAAAACCGTGACCGTGCTCGGACGCCTGCTGGACGAGCAGGGGCAGCCGCTCAAGGGCCATCACGTGATCAACCACGCCAGCCGCGGGGTCAGTGAGGCGGACGGATTCTTCTCCATGGAAATGAACGCCGCCTCGCCGACCCTGGAGGTGCGCTACGGCAACGAGTTGTTCTGTCGATTCCGCCTCGACCCGCAAAGCGCCAGCGTCGAAGGCGATGTGCTGATGATCGGCGACCTGCGCTGCACGCCGGACAGTCTGGCGGACAGTTCGCCAGCCGAGGCTGACCCGCTGAACCAGCGCTCATGAAGCTTTCGTGCGTGGGGGCAAGGTTGCTCCCACCGGTGAATGTCTTACCACTTAATTAGCAGGGAATGGCTTTGATGTATGAGGTTGTATAGATGAAACGTTTACCGGTGGCAGTGCGCTGCCTGGTTTCGGTGATGATGCTTGCTTGCGCGCCGGTGGCGAATGCCATGAGCCGGGACATTACTGCGATATTCAGGCCCGATGCCTCGAAGCCAAACCTGAATCAATTCACCAATACCACCCCGGTCACTGGTTACTGCACATTTTATCCGGCGGATTGCACAGCCTCCAAAATATTCAGCATTCAGTTGCCTATCCGCTTCGATTCGACCGCTCCTATCCAGGCGAATCATACCGACTACCGGCAAGGGGCGACGTTCAAGGTGCCCGCTGATTGGCGTACCGCACAAGTGACTCATGCAGGTACGGGTGAAACCGAAACTATTGAAGTGCGCTTTTCAGGAATCGGCTCCAGATACCGACTTCCAATGAATGTGCTTGATCTGATAGGCAACCCGGACATTGATCTTACGCTGGCACATAACCGGTTATGGGGTGGGTATGGGAATAGCTGGGTGAACCCTCCCTCACCTTGTGGATATACCGGTCATGGGGGGTTGAACGCGACTACTTACCGGTTTTTCTGGAAAACCCGGGTCGAAGCTGCGTGCTCCAAAAAGGCCAGTTTTTTGATCCCCAGCTTTACCTACGACTATCTGGACTTTGCCTACGAGTTGCGCACCCCAAACCCTCTGAAAATGTCGAGCGGTCTATACACGGGGTCGTTGACTTACAGCGTCGGGCCGGGTCAGGACCTCGACATGGGCGATGTCATGATCCCCTCCGACCCGATCATTACGTTTGATTTCAGGTTGACTGTCGAACACACCCTCAAGGTCGAAGTACCTCCCGGCGGCAACCGCGTCGAACTGGTGCCCCAGGAAGGCTGGCAAGCCTGGCTGAATAGCGGCCGTAAACCAACGCGGCTGTTTCGCGACCAGCGCTTCCATATCTCCGCCTCTTCGCGTTTCAAGATGGCGCTCGAATGCGAGCGTATCAGCGGCAACACCTGCGCAATCTACGAAACCGACACCGGCCATGCCGTGCCGGTGGACGTCAGCGTGACCCTGCCCGATGGCTTGACGGACGGCGCCGGGCAACCGGTCAACCGCCGCCGGTTACTGCGCGACGGCAGTGGCACCGAGTTGTTCCAACCCGGCTTATATGTGGACCGCAGGCTCGGGATGCTGCATTTCGAGGTGGGCCGCAACAGTGTCGAAGCGATGCTCGACACGGGCGCCACGCGCTATACCGGCGATGTCACGGTGATCTGGGATTCGGAAGTTTAAAGGGCATGGATTGGCCAGCCTGAGCGAAGGACGGTGAGGGATATATGAAGCTTTTACCAGTAGCAGTGCGGAGCGTGGTTTCGGTGATGTTGTTGGTCGGTGCATCGGCGGCCAATGCTCTGAGCAAGGAGATCACCGCTGTCTTCAGGCCCGATCCTTCGAAGCCCAACGAGACGACCTTTCGCAACACCACCCCGGTCTCGGGGTTCTGCGCCAATAACCCCGCAGTATGTGAACGGGAGAATATTTCCAGCATTCAGGCGGTGATGAACGTCAACTCCAGCGGACCTATCCAGGCGGGTCATGGGAATCCCCGCCAAGGGGCGATGTTCGAGGTGCCTTCCAATTGGCGTCTGGCGCAGGTGACCCACACCGGTACGGGCGAAACAGAAATCGTGCAGGTCCGCATAGGCGGCATCGGTTCGTACTACCAACTGCCGGTCAGCGCGGTGGAGTTGGTGGGTGGCGGTGTGGATTTCAGAACCGCTCATGCCAGGTTATGGGGCGGCTCTCCCTGGATGTATGCCCCCTCGCCCTGTCGATCCAGCGGTTATGGCAGCTTGAATGACATCGCCTACTTCTTTTTCTGGATAACCCCGGTCGAAGGTACTTGCGCCAAAAGAGCCAGTTACCTGATCCCGAGCATCTTTTACAACTCCCTGACTCTTGGCTACGAACTGCGCACCCCCAACCCATTGAAGATGTCGTCTGGCCAATATATCGGGTCTCTGGTCTACAGCGTCGGGCCGGGTCAGGATTTCGACATGGGTGATCTCATGATCCCCACCGACTCGGTGATCACCCTCAATTTCAAACTCGACGTCGAGCACAATCTCAAAGTGGAGGTGCCCCCCGGCGGCAACCGGGTGGAACTGGTGCCCCAGGAAGGCTGGCAAGCCTGGCTGAACAGCGGACGCAAACCGACGCGGCTGTTTCGCGACCAGCGCTTCCATATCTCGACTTCTTCCCGTTTCAAGATGGGACTCGAATGCCAATACATCAGCGGCAATACCTGCGCGATCACCGAAACCGGCACCGGTCATGCCGTGCCGGTGGATGTCCGCGTGAGCCTGCCTGAAGGGTTGGCAGATGCAGGCGGCCAACCGGTTGACCGGCGCCCGTTGTTGCGCGATGGCAGTGGGACCGAGCTGTTTCAGCCAAGTATTTATGTCGATCGTCGGTCCGGGATGCTGCACTTCGAAGTGGCCCGGGGCAGCGTCGAGCAGATGCTGGACACCGGCGCCAGGGCTTACTCCGGCAGTGTCACGGTGATCTGGGATTCGGAAGTCTGAATCCGGCCAATTTTCTAGTGAGTTGTGTTCAATGCATGAGGTTAAGCAAGTGATGAAACATCTATGGGCATGGGTTGGTTTTTCCCTGTTTTGTGGCGTGGCTCAGGCCAGTCCGCAGATCGGTGTCGGGGTGGTCTACGACTACCTGGATGGCAACAAGACCACGTACATGAAGCGGGTGTTCAACGGCGGCACGTCGACGGCTTTCGTCAAGGTGAACATCCTGGAAATCATCTACAACGAAGACGGCACCTACAGCGAGGTGCCCCTGCAGAACCAGGCCAGCGCCCAGGCCAAGGACGGTCTGATGGCCAGCCCGGCGCGCCTGATCGTGCCGGCCAACGGTGTGCAGGGCACGCGCTTGCTGTTCATGGGCGACCGTGACAAGGAGCGTTACTTCCGGGTGCGTTTCGTGCCGGTGGTGCCGGAAGCGGAAGACGAGTTTGCGGTCAGTGCGGAAGAGCGTGAGGCGTATAAAAAAGAGCGCGTGGGGGCCGGGGTCAAGGTACTGGCGGGATACGGCACGGTGTTCTTCGTGCGGCCCAGAAACACCCGCTTCGACACGGTGATCGATAACAGCGCCAATCGCTACATGCTGCGCAACAACGGCAACAGCGTGGTAGTGATCGATGAGTTCAAGGACTGCGAAGCGAAGAAAGAGAACGAATGCCGGCCGACCACCAAGCACCACGTCATGACCGGCCGCACGTTTTCCTTCGACAAGGAAGCGGGGCGGGAATATCGCTTCACCCTGATCGAAGGCGGCGCGACAAAAAACGTCGAGATCAAGGGCTGACGGTGACCGTCGCCGAGTCGTCGCTGACGCAAGAGGTAAATCAAATGATCAAGACACTGATACACCCCCTCGTATTGACCGCGCTGGTATTCCCTTGGGCCTTGGCCTGGGGAGCTGTCGAGCGGGAAACCTTCGAACTCTACGTGACCATTCCGACGGCCGACTTCTATGTGTTGCCCCTCGACCCGCAACTGGTCCAGCGCGAGCAGCGCTTGCCCTTCAGCACCATCACCTCGGACCTCATCCCGTTACGGGCGACCTACGAGGTGAAGAACAGCAACGGCTCCATTGGCGCACGCCTCGGGGAGGAGGCTTACCTGTCCAATGGTCGTGAGCGCATCGACCTGCGTGTGCGCTTCAACGGCGTGCTACTGACCCTGGACTCAACCCAGGTGGTCTCCGCCACCGAGGCCAGGCCCGGACGCCAGGTGCCGCTGGAAATAGCCGCCATCAAACCCGATGACGACTACAAGCCTGGCGATTACTACGGCACGGTGCACATGGTGTTCGATGCCACGGCGCCGTAAGCGATCAGCACACATCGAGCCGATACAGGTTCTGTGTTTTGACAGTGATGGTGGGGCACTGGCGTTGTTTCTCCGCTTTTCAAACAAAAAATAAAAGGATGTTAAGCATGTTCAAGCAATTCGTATCCGTTACTACCCTGGTCGCTGCGGCCTTGAGTCCTTCGCTGGCATGGGGGGCTGATGATGCACGTTCAGCCATCCATGTCAGCGCGAACATTCCGCCCCAGCAGTTTCATGTGCAGCCACGGGATCCGGAATTCGGTAAGGACGAATACATGTATTACGATCCGATCAAAAATAATCTGAGTGTTTTACGCCAGACCTTTGATGTGAAAAATACCGACGGCTCGATCCATGCGCATTTGCCGGAGGACCAGCCCGATCTGAGTAACGGTAATCAGGCTATCCCTCTGCGGGTCAAGTTCAACAATGTTCGCCTGAGTGCCGTGCCCGTCGAAGTGGTGGACGATGCCACGTCTACGCCAGGAACCCAGGCCGAAATGGTCATCAGTGCAGATGCCATTCCTACGAAGCTCACGGGGGGCTTATACACGGTCGGCTTTATCGTGATTTTCGACGCGGTGCCTCGGGTGACGCCGTAATCCGCACATCCGTTACTGGCGCGCCACCAACGGCGTGCACTGGGTATGGCTGCCCGGCTGCAAGTAGGGCGTGAGGAACGGCGCCATCCCCTTGAGCACCTGCACCGGCAAGGCCGAGGTGAACTTGAAATTCTGCGCCGAGGCCCCCGGTACATAAGCCGTAAGGGTGCCGAAATGGCTGTCGCCGATGTAGAACACGAAGGTGGCCGTGCGGTTGATCGACTTGGAACTGAGGATGCGTCCACCGGCGCCGATGGCTTCGATGCGGTTGTCGCCGGTGCCGGTCTTGCCACCCATGGCCAGCGGCGTGCCGTCGGCCAGTTTGAAACTGCCGGCCACCCGTTTCGCGGTGCCGGCATCCACCACCTGGGACAGCGCACCGCGCAGGGCCTGGGCCACTTCGGCCGGCATCACGCGCTTGCCTTTGTCCGGGTCATTGACCAGTTGCGTCTCGTAGGGTGTGTCGACGGCAAAGTGCAGGCTGTCGACCCGCAGCGCCGGTTGGCGGATGCCGTCGTTGAGAATGGTGCCCACCAGTTCCGCCAACGCGGCGGGGCGGTCGCCGGAACTGCCGATGGCGGTGGCCAGTGACGGCACCAGATGGTCGAACGGGTAGCCGACCTGCTGCCAGCGCTGGTGGATATCCAGGAACGCTTCGATCTCGAGCATGGTGCGGATGCGACTGTCGCGGGCACTCTTGTGCCGACTCTTGAACAGCCAGCTGTAGACTTCCTGGCGTTCGAACTCACTGGCCTTGACGATCTGGCTGAACTTGGCGTCGGGGTTGTTCAGCAGGTAACCCATCAACCATAGATCGAGCGGGTGGACCTTGGCGATGAAGCCCTGGTCCGGCAGGTCGTAGGCGCCGGGACCGTAGCTCTGGTAGAGCCGTTCGAGGCGTTCGTCGGTGAGTTTCTCGGCGTTCTTGGTCGATAGCAGGTGGGAACGCACGAAGCGATTGAAGCTGTCCTGGCTGTCGTTGGGAAAGAAATAGCGGTGCACGGCGGCCAGCCGGATTGCCGTGGGGTGCATGCTGTCGAGAAAGGTTTCGAGGCGCTGGCTGGTGTCCTTTTTCTGATACTTCTTCCAGAACCTGAGCAGGAACGAGGTGCCTTCGCGGTCAGCGAACTGGGCCAGGTATTCCTGGCGCCGCGGGTCACTGTCGTCCTTGAGCAATTCGGCGCTGTTGTTGGGGCCGGCATACGTGGCGTAGCGCACCAGGTCGCGCATCAGGCGAATGAACGGCAGGTTGATCGACTCGCGCAAGGCATCGCGCAAGGTGGGGTTGCGGCCGTTATCCTCGCTACGGAAGTTGTGGAAGGTGTGCAGTCCGCCACCGGTGAAAAATGCCTCGCCGGGGCTGGCTGAGTACGTGCGATCCAATGCCGCCTCGAGCATCTTCGGCAGGCTGCGGTCGCTGTTCTGGATCAGGTAGTCGACGGCCCAGCGGGACAGGCGATCCTGCTCGGCGACCTCGACTTTTTTCAGGGCCGCCGGGGTTTGCGCGCCGTAGCGGTCGTGCAGTTCGGCCATGATCTGCAGGTAGGTGGTGAGTACCCGCAGCTTGGCGGTGGAGCCCAGTTCGAGTTTGCTGCCTTCGTTGATGTCGAAAGGCTGGTCGGTGCTGTCGGTCTGCACCCGCACGCGCGAACCATCCGGGGTCAGTTCCAGCAGGGTAAAGCTGTAGCGTACCTGGGTGGTGCTGGTGGGGGTGAGCAGGCGTTCGCCCATCAGGCCGATCTCGGTCGCGAAGGCCGGGTCGGCCAGGCGCTTGAGGTACTCGGTGGCCTGGGTCTGCAAGTCGTTTTGCAAGGTGCTGGTGGCGGACAGGTCCAGGCGATCGAGGTCGTACAGCGGACGGTTGAGCAGCGTGGCGAGGCGACTGCGGGCGGCGCTGATGCCTTTGTTGGTTTCGTTGGGCTGGATCGTCGGTTGCTGCACCCAATCGCGATAACTGACCTTGCTCGCCAGGGCGGCATCGGCCAGGGCGCCGTCGATTACACCGTTCTGGGCCAGCAGCCGGAGGTGACTGTCCGTCAGGCTCGCCAGTTCGTCATGCCCCTTGGACAGGTAATGGGAAGGGCGGCGCTGGGCGATCATCAACGACAGCATTTCCCGCAGGGCCAGACCCTTTTCCGCCAGACTCCGTGGGTCGGTGGCGGTGCTGAACAACTGCTCGTTGGCCCGGTTGAAATCGGCGCCGTACCAGACCCGCAAGCCTTCAGCCATGCCATGCACTTCTCCGTGCCCCGGTACGGCAGAGAGCGGCACGCTGTTGAGGTAGTCGCGCACGATCCGCTGCCGTGCCTCGAGGGTCTGCGGACCGGCCTGATAGGCGCGCACGCTGGCGGAAATCATCTGGCGGATCTTCTCGCCTCCCGAAACGGTCAGGCCATCGGGGGAGTGGCGGTACTTTTCCAGTTGCGTCGCCAGGGTACTGCCGCCAGCGGACTGCCCCGGCAGGCTCAGCAACTTGGCCACTTGCGACCATGCCGCCATGCCAAAGCGTGGCCAGTCCACTGCCGGGTTGGCCTGAGGTTGCCGGGGATCGAGCAGGAAGCGGTTCTCGATGAACAGCAGGCTTTGTACCACCACCGGAGGGATGGCGTCGAAACTCGCATATAGCTGTTGTGGGTACTTGAACTGGTAGAGCGGCGCGGCGCGGCAATCGGTGATGGTCAGGCCGGCCTGGATCTTTTCCGGATAGGGCACGAACAGGCCTTTTGCGACGTAGTCCATCAGGGCTGGTGAGAAGCGCGTCTGGGCCTGGATCACGTAGTTGCGCTTGAGCAGTCGCGGCAGGAACTCCCCCAGCGAGCTGTAGCCCAGCCGCCGGTCGAACGGGCCTGCACCGGGATAAACGACGGCATCGCTGGGCCCCGGTTGCACCGAGTAGCTCAGGGATGCGGCGTATTTGCTGATCTCCCTGGCCTGGAACCGCGAGGTGCGCATTTCCTTGGCCACCGCGAGGCCGACCACCACGATGATAATCAGCAGCAGCAACCAGAACGCCCGCCAGCCATGCCGTGCGCGGCGTTTTTTTGGGGGTGTAGGCGCTTCTTCCATACGTTCAGTCGGGACCACAGGTTTGCTCGAATCGGTCTGCCACAAAGCGCCCATAGTCACTGATCCATTCATGCTGATTGATCGGACTTGCTTGAAGCTTAGACGGTGGTTTGCGTGGGAGGAGAGGAAATTGTGGACACTCAACCCAATGGCGTTCATCGATGCCAGGAGCCTGGTGGGCCTTCGTGGCGAGGGAGCTTGCTCCCGCTCGGCTGCGCAGCAGACGCAACAATGGAGGGGCTGAAGATCATCATCGGTTGAAAAAAGCAGGAACGGCTTCGCCCGAGGCGTCGGACCGTCCCAGCGGGGCAAGAGCACCTATAGCCAAATGGCATCCCAATGTGGGTAATCGCCAATGCGGTCCACCAACCCTGCACGAAGCGGATTGGCAACGATGTAGTGGGCGACGGCTTGCAGGTCTTCGTTGTCGCGTATTGCGCGGTCGTGGAAGCCGCTTTGCCAGAAGGCACCTTGTCTATTCATTGCCCGATTAATTGCAAGGGTGCTGCGAGATTTGACGGCCTGCATGACATGAGGGAGTCGGGCTTGCTCCAGTTGCATCAACCAGTGCATGTGGTCTGGCATCACAACCCAAGCCAACGAGTTGACATGGCCCAGGTCATGGGCCAGACGCAACTCTGCAATCAGCAGTCGAGCCAGTCGCCAGTCTCTGAACAGAGGGTTACGTTGGTGAACAACCGTCGTGACGAGATAGCCTCGCCCCTGTTCCGAAGCGCGGCCGTGACGCAAGCGATGAGAGTTTGGATGTGGAGGACGCATTCCTTGGCTTCCTGTGGCTGGAGTATTTATCTACGGTAGTCGCACCTACATTGCACCGACGCGTTGATGCTCGAACGACGTTTCCCAAAAAGAGGTAGGACCTGAGGCGAGGGAGCTTGCTCCCGCTGGTTCGGTCCGACGCTTCGGGTTAAGCCGCTCTTACTTTTTCCAACCGATGATGACCTTCACCCATTCCATTTTTGCGTCTGCTGCGCAGCCGAGCGGGAGCAAGCTCCCTCGCCACAGGGTATGGGATGGCTGAGCGTCTTGGGTTAGGGCTATTTGCTGAGGTGCAACCCCAACCGCCTCGTTTACCCATTCAATCCCCTGTAATCCCAGTCAATACATCTCCAAAAACCCAACTTTAGCTATGGCTTATCCCTGAATTTCCAAGTTTTTACAGTGAAACTCTCTATCCCGCACTTTTTATACTGCACGGCCCACCGACCTTGAAGTTCCGGCTTGCGGGACGGTCTGTCCACGAGACAGGCCCGGTTTCGGCAGGGTGGCAGGCTTATTGGCCTGTGGCCCTGGAAACCCGGTGGCTCATCCAATAACAACACGGAGTTGTATCCCTATGCCTGTCGGCAATCATCTGCCCCCTGGCGAGACCGCCCAGGGTGGTCCGCTCAAACGTGAGCTCGGCGAGCGGCATATCCGCCTGATGGCGCTTGGCGCCTGCATCGGTGTCGGGCTGTTCCTCGGTTCGGCCAAGGCCATCGAAATGGCCGGCCCGGCGATCATGCTGTCCTACATCATGGGTGGCCTGGCGATTCTGGTGATCATGCGCGCCCTCGGCGAGATGGCCGTGCACAATCCGGTGGCCGGTTCGTTCAGCCGTTATGCCCAGGATTACCTCGGCCCGCTGGCCGGTTTCCTGACCGGCTGGAACTACTGGTTCCTGTGGCTGGTGACCTGCGTGGCGGAAATCACCGCGGTGGCGGTGTACATGGGCATCTGGTTCCCCGACGTGCCTCGCTGGATCTGGGCCCTGGCCGCACTGGTCAGCATGGGCTCGATCAACCTGATCGCGGTCAAGGCCTTCGGCGAGTTCGAGTTCTGGTTCGCCCTGATCAAGATCGTGACCATCATCGCCATGGTCATCGGCGGCGTGGGCATCATTGCCTTCGGGTTCGGCAACGACGGCGTGGCCCTGGGCATTTCCAATCTCTGGAGCCATGGTGGGTTCATGCCCAATGGCGTGCAGGGCGTGCTGATGTCCCTGCAGATGGTGATGTTCGCCTACCTGGGCGTGGAGATGATCGGCCTGACCGCCGGTGAGGCGAAGAACCCGCAGAAAACCATCCCCAACGCCATCGGCTCGGTGTTCTGGCGGATCCTGCTGTTCTATGTCGGCGCGTTGTTCGTGATCCTGTCGATCTACCCGTGGAGCGAGATCGGCACCCAGGGCAGCCCGTTCGTGATGACTTTCGAGCGCCTGGGCATCAAGACCGCCGCCGGCATCATCAACTTCGTGGTCATCACCGCAGCGCTGTCGTCCTGTAACGGCGGCATCTTCAGCACCGGACGTATGCTCTACAGCCTGGCCCAGAACGGCCAGGCCCCGGCCGGTTTCGCCACCACCTCGGCCAACGGCGTACCGCGCCGCGCATTGTTGTTGTCCATTGCCGCATTGCTATTGGGCGTGTTGCTCAATTACTTGGTGCCGGAAAAAGTCTTCGTCTGGGTGACCTCCATCGCCACCTTCGGTGCGATCTGGACCTGGGTCATGATCCTGCTGGCCCAGCTCAGGTTCCGCAAAGGCCTGAGCGCGTCCGAGCGTGCGGCGTTGAAATACCGCATGTGGCTGTACCCGGTCAGCTCGTACCTGGCGTTGGCGTTCCTGGTATTGGTGGTGGGGCTGATGGCGTACTTCCCGGATACACGGGTGGCGCTGTATGTGGGGCCGGCGTTTCTGGTGTTGCTGACGGTGTTGTTTTATACCTTTAAGTTGCAGCCGACCGCGAGGGGCAGGGCGCAGTGCGTTCAGCTTCGTAAATTGAGCGTGAAATAAAAGAGAGCCCCGGTCGGATGATCGGGGTTTTTTGTGCGCCACCACCAACTGAACTACAGGACACCTGTTAGTTCTTACAGTAGATCGAGTATCGACAGATACCCTAGTGTCCTGTCTCGGAAATAAGCTGTTCATTTTTGGCGGCGTCTTGGGTGCCCGGCCAGCGTTACCACTCCTCGCCATAGCCCTGCTATGACTCGTCGCGGCGCCTTGGCCGAACAACCAAGCCACTCGCCAAAAGAGAACGTACTTCCGAGACAGGACACTAGATTAAGTCGCCTGAAGCACCGACACGGTCGGGAGTATTCATGAACGCGATATGGAAAGCTTTTCTCACTTACGCACTGGTTGGGCTGGCCAATACGCTGATCCATTGGCAGGTGTTTTTCGTGCTGCGGGTAGCGTTCGGCTTCAATCAAGCGATGAGTAATTTCGTTGCCTTCTATGTCGCGGCCTCATTCTCTTTTTATGTGAATGCGCTCTACACCTTCGAGGCCAAGACCTCAGTGTTCGGCTATGTTCTTTTCTTATGTGTCATGGGTGCCCTCAGCTTCTTAGTGGGTTACCTGGGCGATCGCTGGCATATCCACGGCCTGCTGACCGTGGCGGTATTTTCGCTGTTGAGCCTGGTGATCGGTTTCCTGTTGTCTCGTTTTGTAGTGTTTCGTGGACATCGCCAATGAACGTTTCGTTGATCGTTCCGGTATTCAATGAAGAACAGGCCATCCACCTGTTTTACGACAGTGTCCGTCGGCATCCGGCGTTGAAAGACCATGCCGTCGAGATTGTATTTATCAACGACGGCAGCGCCGACCAGACCGCCGCTATCGCCCGCGAGATCGCACTTGTGGACAGCCGGGTCCTATTGATCACCTTCTCCCGTAACTTTGGCAAGGAACCTGCCCTGTTTGCCGGCCTTGAGTACGCTAGCGGCGATGTGGTGATCCCGATGGACGTGGACCTACAGGATCCCATCGACGTCATTCCACGGCTGATCGCCGAATGGGAGAGGGGCGCCGAAGTGGTGCTGGCCAAGCGGCGCGATCGCTCATCGGACAGTTATCTCAAGCGCCGGGGAGCGGCACTGTTCTATGGTGTGCTCAATCACATTGCCAACCCGCACATCGAACAGAACGTCGGGGATTTTCGCCTGATGGACCGCAATGTGGTGGAAGTGATCAAGGCACTTCCCGAATACCAGCTGTTCATGAAGGGTGTGTTGTCGTGGGCCGGTTTCAACACCGTGGTCATCGAATATGATCGGCCCCGTCGCGTTGCCGGCAAGAGCAAGTTCAATGGCTGGAAGTTGTGGAACCTTGCGCTTGAAGGCATTACTTCGTTCAGCACGGTGCCGTTGCGGTTGTGGACTTACGTGGGCGGTTGCATTTCGTTGGTTTCGCTTCTGTATGCGATTTACATGGTGCTGGACAAAATTCTGTTTGGTAACGATATGCCGGGTTATCCATCGCTGATGGTTGCGATTTTGTTCTTGGGCGGTGTGCAACTGGTGGGTATCGGGGTGCTGGGTGAGTACATCGGGCGGATCTATCTGGAGACTAAGCATCGGCCTCGGTATGTCATCAAGGAAATGATCCGGGAAGGCAGGGTGAAATCCCGGGATGGGTCATGATGAGCGACTTTTTCTATCGCGAGCTCAATCGTCACCAGATCGCGTTGTTTTTCTTGACGGCAATCTTGCTCTACGTCCTGCCGCTGATTCTTGCTGATTTTCGCTATATCGACGATAACTGGCGGGCGCTGGAAGCGGGAATGGCCTGGACTGACCAAGGGCGCTGGTTCTCTGATCTGTTATATCAAGCGCTGTCCTTCACCCGCGCCGCGCCGGATGTCTTTCCGCTGCCGTTGTTGTGCGTCGCATTGGCCATGTCCATGGCTTTGACTCGCCTGACCTTTCATTACTTCCCTCAGCCGACACTGGCCTGTTGTTTGGTCTCGTTGCCCCTCTGGTACAACCCCTTTCTGTTGCAGAACCTGTCGTATCAATATGACGGTCCCGCTATGGCACTGAGTCTGGTTGCTGTCATTTACGCAGTGACCTTTCAGCAGACTTCGCGAATACGTCAATGGTGGTTGCCAGTCGGGTTGTTGGTGTTGGCATTCGGGCTCTATCAGGTCAGTTTCAATGTGTTCCTGGGCCTGTGTTGCCTGGAACTGCTCAGGGCGGCATATAAACGGGAACCGTACCCACAGTGGCTGGAAATATTGGGTCGGAAGCTGACTCAACTTGGCTTGGCCGTTCTGATTTATTTTGCCATCGCCGTGTTGATCATGGGAACGGAGCGCACTGCATTGTTGAATTGGAAAGCCGATCCGCTGCTGCAGATCGGCATCAATATCGGACGAGTGTCAGAGAAGGTCGCGTTACTGTTTCACGGCGGATACGCCTGGCTATTGGCCGCGCTGATTCTGTGGGCGTTTATAGGTGTCATGCGGTTGGGCTGCCGGATACTGGAGTGTGAGGAACAACGTTGGAGAACTGTCGTGATGGTCCTGGGGTGTTTGCTGACGTTGCCCTTATTGATCCTGCTGGTACCTGGCATCACGCTGTTATTTCGTGATTTCAACGAAGGCGCTCGCACCCTGATGGGCTTCGGCGTGTTGCTGATGTTGTTGTTTTATCTTGCTTATCTGGCCCTTGCACCGATCCATCCTCGTCTGCCGCTGCTGCTCATCATTCCGCTTTTGGCAACGCTTTCACTGTCCTTCGCTTATGGCCGGGTGCTGACCTTGCAAAAAACCTTCACCAACGGTGCGCTTTACAGTCTGGGGTATGACATTACTTCGCACCAGGAGCTGTACGAGGCCAAGCGGATTTATCTATCGGTCACCTATTCTGACTACTGGCTGGTAAGCGCTTGCGGCTCGTTCCAACAGCTGCCGGTTCTGCCTTATCTGTTGAACATCGATTACCTCGTGCTCTCGAAGAGCTTGCCGTTAATGGGCATCACCAACGTCGCTGTGGAACGTGAGCGGCGCAATGCGACGCATGTTGGCTATCTAGGCTATGTGCCCGTCGTGGACAACCAGTATTACCGGATTTATTTGTTGGGTGACTATGGTTTCATCGTTATGAAAGAGCCTGCGCGGATCAATCGTCGTGCGGTTAACTGCGGCGACTTGGCTCGATAGTCATGTGGCCGCTTGTTCTTACGGTTGCTTTGAAGTTGCGCAGCGTCGAAACGGTTCGCTGCGCGATTGCTCACGCAGCCCCCACCTCCAAAGGCTCAAAACTGTCCGCCCGCGCCATCTGCCACATCCGCGAGTAAAACGCGCCATTGACCTCGCCCGTCAGCAATTCCCCCGGCTTCAGAAACACATGCAACTGTGAAAACAACTTGATCTCAGTCGCTGACATCCGCCGGACCAGATGCTTGGGTTGCAGTTGCGAAGGGTGTTCGAGGCCGGCGGCGGCGAGCATTTCCGCCAGGGCCTTGAGGGTGTTGCGGTGGAAGCTGTAGACCCGCTGGGCCTTGTCCGGGACGACCAGGGCGCGTTGGCGCAAGGTGTCCTGGGTGGCGACGCCGGTGGGGCATTTGTTGGTGTGGCAGCTTTGCGACTGGATGCAGCCGATGGCGAACATGAAGCCCCGGGCGGCGTTGGCCCAGTCGGCGCCGATGGCCAGGACGCTGGCGATGTCGAAGGCGCTGACGATCTTACCGCTGGCGCCGAGCTTGATCTTGTCCCGCAGGTTCAGGCCCACCAGGGTGTTGTGAACGAACAGCAGGCCCTCGCGCAACGGCGCGCCGATGTGGTCGGTGAACTCGACCGGTGCGGCGCCGGTGCCGCCTTCCTTGCCATCGACCACGATGAAGTCGGGCAGGATGCCGGTTTCCAGCATGGCCTTAGCGATCCCCATGAACTCCCATGGATGACCCAGGCAGAACTTGAAGCCCACCGGTTTGCCCCCGGACAGCTCACGCAACTGCTGCACGAACCGCATCAACTCGATGGGCGTGGAAAACGCGCTGTGGCATGACGGTGAAACGCAATCCTCGCCCATGCGGATGCCGCGGGTTTCGGCGATTTCCCGGGTGACCTTGTGCTTGGGCAGAATCCCGCCGTGGCCGGGCTTGGCGCCCTGGCTCATCTTGATTTCGATCATCCGTACCTGTGGGTTCCGGGCCTGGGCGGCGAAACGCTCCGGGTCGAAGTGGCCGTCCGGGGTGCGGCAGCCGAAATAACCGCTGCCCAGCTCCCAGGTCAGGTCGCCGCCATGTTCACGGTGGTAGGGGCTGATGCTGCCTTCGCCGGTGTCGTGGGCGAAGTTGCCGAGCTTCGCCCCCTGGTTCAACGCCCGGATGGCGTTGGCACTCAGGGAGCCGAAGCTCATGGCGGAAATGTTGAACACCGAGGCCGAGTACGGCTGGGCGCATTGCGGGCCGCCGACCGTTACGCGAAAACCGCTGGGGTCGCTCAATGGGGCCGGGCGCATGGAGTGGCCGATGAATTCGAAACCGGCCTGGTAAACGTCGATCAAGGTGCCGAAGGGTTTGTCGGCGCTTTCGTTCTTGGCCCGGGAATATACCAATGAGCGTTGGGCGCGGGAGAAGGGCAGGGCGTCGCTGTCGGATTCGAGCAGGTATTGGCGGATCTCCGGGCGGATGCCTTCGACCAGGTAGCGGATATTGCCCAGGATCGGATAGTTGCGCCGCACGGCGTGACGGCTTTGCAGCAGGTCGAACAACCCCAGCAGGCTCAGCAGCCCGGTCAGCAGCGCAATCGGCCAGAGCCAGTCATGCGCAAGGAACGGCAGGCTGGCGAGGGTGAACAGCACACAGCCGGCAAAGAAGGCGTAACGGCTCAGTAGAGACAGGCTCATGCGGTTTCCTTGGGGTAGGGGCGAAGGGCTCTGTGGCGAGGGAGCTTGCTCCCGCTGGATTGCGAAGCGATCCTGAGGGCGGCTGCTGCGCACCCGAGCGGGAGCAAGCTCCCTCGCCACGGGGATTGGGGCATTCTGCGCTGGTGGCCAAACGCTGGGCAACCGGTGATGAGAGGATTTCATGTGGTGAGGGGATTTATCTGTGGCGAGGGGATTTATCCCCGCTGGGCCGCGTAGGAGCTGTCGAGCGAAGCGAGGCTGCGATCTTTCCAATGACACTTGAGTCTCAAGCGAAAGATCAAAAGATCGCAGCCTCGCTTCGCTCGACAGCTCCTACGCGCGCTCGCCACAGACGATTTTTCTCCGGGCTTTAGGGTCACTCCACCAACCTCATCTGCCGCACCGGCAATTCAACCCGGAACGTCGTACCCACGCCCACTTCGCTGCGCACGGTGATCTCGCCGTTGTGCTTCTTCACGATGCCATAGGACAACGACAGCCCAAGCCCCGTGCCCTGGCCGATGGGTTTGGTGGTAAAGAACGGGTCGAAGATTTTTTGCAGGGTTTCCGGCGGGATGCCCGAGCCGTTGTCGGCGACCTCGATCCACACGGTGTCACCGTCGACGCCGTTACGCAGGGTGATGGTGCCGCGTTCGGGGCCGATGGCCTGGGCGGCGTTGACGATCAGGTTCATGATCACCTGATTGATCTGCGACGGCAGGCATTCGACCTCTGGCAGCGGGCTGTACTCCTTGATCACGTCGGCCTTGTACTTGATTTCGTTGGCAACGATGTTCAGGGTCGAGTCCATGCCCTGTTGCAGGTTCGCCATCTGCCATTCCTGGTTGGAATCCACGCGGGAGAAGTCCTTCAGGTCCTTGACGATCTGTCCGACCCGGGCGATGCCGTCCTTGGACTCCTTGATCAGCAACGGAATGTCCTCGACGAGGAACTCCAGCTCCACCTGTTCGCGCAGCTTGGTCAGGTACATCACCAGTTCTGGCGAGGCGATGGCTTCTTCGGCGTTGCCATAGGCCAGGAGCATTTCCTCCAGTTTGCCGAAGTAGCCGTCCAGTGCCCCCAGGTTGGAAGAAATGAAACCGATCGGGTTGTTGATTTCATGGGCCACCCCGGCAGCCAACTGACCCAGCGAAGCGAGTTTCTCCGACTGCACCAACTGGGTTTCGAGCATCTTGCGTTCGTCGATTTCCATCTGCAGCAGGGTACTGGCCTGCTTGAACGCCTGGGTGCGTTGCTGCACCAGCTCTTCGAGCTTGCTCATCTTCAACTGCGCGCGCGAAGTCATTTCCCATTTGGTGGTCAGGGTGTTGGCCATCTGCTGGACTTCGATGTTGTCGAAGGGCTTTTTCAGGATCAACAGGCGATCATGGCCGTTCAGTCGATCCAGCAGTTCATCCCAGGAATAATCCGAATAGGCCGTGCAAACCACCACCTGCAACTGCGGGTCATCCTTCCACAGTTCTTCGATGGTCTTGGCACCGTCCCACCCCTCGGGCATGCGCATGTCGACGAAGGCCAGGGCATACGGGCGATCCTTTACCAGTGCGTCCTGCAATTTGCTCAAGCCTTCCTGGCCGCCATAGGCCGAGTCGAGCTCGAACACCGTGCCGACCGGTTTCGGTGCTTCGCCAAACAGCGCGCTTTCCATGTCCTGCAGGTCGGCGTTGCTGTCGTCCTGGGGGGTGAGAATCTTGCGAAAATCCTCATGAATGGCGGGCGTATCGTCGATCAACAGAATGCGCCGGTTATTCAAATTGTTCATGAATCATCTTCCGCGAGTTTCAGGGGAACGTGCAGTACGAACGTCGCCCCCTTGCCTGGCCCCTCACTGTGGGCGGTGAGGCGGCCGTTCATTTCGATGGCGGCCGTTGCACAGCTGTGCAGGCCGAACCCGTGGCCTTCCTTGCGTGTAGTAAAACCGTGGGCAAAGATTCGTGTCATGTTTTCTTCCGGAATACCTTCACCTTCGTCCTTGACACTGATCTGCAAGGTCTCGTCATTTACGACCGCCGCGCTCAGGGTCATGTTCCGCGCATGATTCGAAACCCCGGCCATGGCGTATTTGGCGTTGCTGATCAGGTTGATCAGGATCAGCAGCAAGCGGTGTTTGTCGCCCATGATTCGCGGCACGTTGCCGTACTCCTTGATCACCGTCACATGGTGCCGGGTCAGGGCTCCGGAGTTCATGCGCAGCGCGTCCTCGAGCAGTTCGCTGACCATCAGGGGCTCCATCAGGCTGTTGGCGCCGGCGTAGGATTGCTGCGTGGAAACGATGTCCTTGATGTGGTCCACGCTCTTGCTCAACTGGGCCAACTCGTCGATCAGGCTCTGCTGTTCGACCGTCATCGCTTCCACCAGTTGATTGAGGTAGCCGGGTAGCAGCTTGCCTTTCTCGTCTTCGGTGAGGAAATGCCCCAGGTCATGGGGGTGATCGTTGATCAGGCTCATCGCCTTGCCCAACCCCTGGGCCTTGCTGCTGCGCAGCTTGCGGCTGACCAGGTCGGCGGAAATGTTCACGCTGTTGAGCACGTTGCCGACGTTGTGCAGCACGTTGGTGGCGATTTCCGCCATGCCGGCCTGGCGGGCGGTGTCCATCAGTTCGCTCTGGGTATCCTTGAGCTGGCGGGTGCGTTCCTCGACCCGTTGTTCCAGTTCGTCGTTGGCGGTTTGCAGGGCTTTGTTGACGTGCTTGATCTCGGCGAAGCTGCGCACCAGCCGGACGGCCAGCCAGATCAGGATCAACACCAGGAGGGTGGCGAACACCAGCAGATACACGTGATTGCGCTGGTACTTGCTGGCGGCTATTTCCTGGTCCTTCTCGAGCAGGTTGGTGATGGCGTCCAGATGATCCGAGACGGGAACGGCTTCGATGCCTTCCAGCAACTCATTGACCCGCGGTTGTTCGCGCAGGATCAGGGCGATGTGCCGGCTCAGGATGTCGATGGAGTCATGCAGGCCTACCGGTAGGCGCTCCTTGTTGACATCGAGGCGATTCAGGCCAAGCAGCACCTCGGCGGCAATTTCACGGGTGGTGAGCAGCGAGAACTCCATGCTGCTGAGCAACAGGTCGTAGGTGTCGATGGCGACACTTTGCAACTGCAGTTTGTCGTCGTCGGGCAGTTGGGCGAACTCGGCCTGGATGTCGTCCTCGGCGGTGGGCAGGAACGCCAGGGAGTTGCGCAGCACCGAGTTGTGGGACTTGAACTGTTCCACCAGGCGGGTCTTTTCCTTGATTGCCTTGAGGTACTCGTCGCGCTGGGTTTCCCAGAGCGAGGGCCCGTGGCGTCCCTGTTCCGATTCAATGGCGTCGAGGCGTTGCCACAGGCGCGTCATTTCGTGCAGCGGGGAAACCAGCGGGTCGTAGTTGTGGCTCAGGGCGACCCGGGACTTGAGCACTTCGTTGTCCCAGATGGCGTCCTGCTGCTTGAGCAGGCGGATCAGGTCCCGGGACTCAATGTACGAGGCCGCCTGCTGTGCGCTCGAGTTGACGTACATGAACAGCAGGACCGAGGCGAGCAGTGCGCCGATGAAGAACAGGCCGAAGCGGCGAAGGGCCTTCATAGTGGCTTGCCCTCCCATTCGCCGGTCAGGGTCTTGAGGAATTCGACGATCAGCTCTGTATCGTTCTTCACGGGTTCACGGCCCAACTGGTACTTGAACATCACTTCCACCGCACGCTCCAGGGTGGGGGCGGAGCCGCTATGGAAATAGGGCGCGGTCACGGCCACGTTGCGTAGGCTGGGTACCTTGAAGACCTGGCGGTCGGACTCATCGCCGGTGATATTGAAGCGGCCTTCGTCGGCCGGGGTGGGGTTGCCCCGGTCCGCGATGTAATCACCCATGACGCCGAACTTCTGGAACATGTTGCCGCCGATGTTCACGCCCTGGTGGCAAGCAATGCAGCCGTACTCCTTGAAACGCTGGTAACCGAACTTTTCCCGGGGCGTGAGGATGTCGGTATTGCCCAGCAGATATTGGTCGAAGCGCGAGTTGGGCGTCAGCAGGGTGCGCTCGAAATCGGCCAGGGCACCCTGGATATTGGGCTGGGTGACGCCGTCGGGGTAGGCACTGGCAAAGTCCTTGGCATAGCCCGGATCATCGGCGATGCGCTTGACCACCGACTCCCAGGTGTTGCCCATTTCCGTGGGGCTGGTCACCACGGCATGCACCTGTTCTTCGAGGGTGTCGACGCGACCGTCCCAGAACTGGTGGAAGTTCAGGCTGGCGTTGAACACGGTGGGCGTGTTGACCGCCACCGGTTTGCCGTCGAAGCCCAGGGAAAGTGCTTTGTCGTCGGCGCCGCCCTTGTCCAGTCGATGGCAACTGGCGCAGGACAGGGTGTTGTTGACCGACAGCCGTGGGTCAAAGAACAGTCGCTGGCCCAACTGGACACGCTTGGGGTCCAGGTTCGGAGCGGGGGGCAGCGGTTTGAGCGGCTCGTCCAGTGGTGCGGCGTGAGCGGTCACGCCTAAGCCCATGAGCAGGCCGAGAGCGAATAACAGTCCAGATGACGCCATCGGATGCTTCCTTGAATCTCTTGGTTGATGGGTGTTTCACGAAAACGGATTCGGACGTCGTTCCCACTCGGCCATCCACTGGACAAAGGCATGTGGCTCCACTGCCTTGCTGAAGTAGTACCCCTGGGCCTCCTCGCACTGGTGGCGCTTGAGAAATTCCAGTTGCTCGAGGGTTTCCACACCTTCGGCGATGATGTGCAGGTTCAGGCCCTTGCCGAGGTTGATGATGGTGCTCACCAGCTTGGCGTCGTTGCTATCAATGCTCAGGTCGCCGACAAACGACTGGTCGATCTTCAGCACATCCACCGGGAATTTCTGCAGGTAGCTCAGGCTCGAATAGCCAGTGCCGAAATCGTCGATGGCCAGCCGGATCCCCTGTTGCTTGATGGCCCTGAGAATCGCGACGGTGGTATCGATGTTCTGCATCAGCACACTTTCGGTAATCTCCAGTTCCAACTGTGTCGGGCTGAGTCCGGTTTCCTTGAGGGTGCGGGCGATGCCTTCGACGAATCCGCGCTGGCGAAAGTCGATGGCCGAGACGTTGACCGACAGGTACAGCGGCCGCATGCCCTGGGCTTGCCAGGTGCAGGCCTGCTGGCAGGCTTCCTGGAGCACCCACTGGCTCAATGGCACGATCAGCCCGCTGTCCTCGGCCACCGGGATGAAATCCGACGGAGGAACCATCCCGTGACCTGGCCGGTTCCAGCGCACCAGCGCCTCGGCGCCGACCACCTTGCCGCTGCGCAGGTCCAGCTTGGGCTGGTAATGCAGCACGAATTCCTTGCGTTGCAGGGCCAGGCGCAAACCGGACTCGATGGTCTGTTGCTGTCGGGCCCGGCGGTTCATGTCTTCGGTGAAAAAGCGGTAGTCGTTGGGGCCGGTTTCCTTGACGTTGCGCATCGCCGTCTCGGCTTTTTTGATCAGCGCTACGGCATCGAAACCGTCGGCCGGATACACGCTGACCCCCAGGCTCGCGGTGACGCTCAGGTCATGGCCGTCGATGGGTTGGGGCGTATTGATGGCCGCCAGCAGTTTTTCCGCCACGCCCTTGATCTGCTGCGGGTCGGTGATGTCTCCCAGCACCACCACGAACTCATCGGAACCGTAGCGAAACACCGAGTCGGATTCACGCACCACCGTCGCCAGGGTGCGTGCCACGCGCTTGAGCATCTCATCGCCCACCGGATGGCCGAGGGCATTGTTGACGCGCTTGAAGCGATCCAGGCCGATGAACATCACCGCCAGTTGCCGGTCATGGCGCCGGCACTGGGCCATGGCCTGGGTCAGGCGATCGCCGAGCAGCATGCTGTTGGGCAGTTCGGTGAGTACGTCGTATTGCAGCAGGTGGGACACCTTGAGCAATTCCTGGACCCGTTCCTCGATCGTGCGCTCCAGGCTGCGCATTTTTCTCGCCGCATCCTGGGCCAGTTGCCATTTCCAGGTCATGGCGCTGGCCATCTGGCGGATTTCCAGGGTGTCGAAGGGTTTTTTCAGGATCAGCAGTTGATCGTCGAACTCGATGCGTTCGGACATGGTTTCCCAGGTGTAATCCGAGAACGCCGTGCACAGGGCGATCTGCAGGCGCGGGTCGGCTTGCCACAAGCGCTCGATGGTCTGCAGGCCGTCCCAGCCCGGCGGCATGCGCATGTCGGCGAACACCAGCGCGTAGGGCTGGCCTTCGGCCTGGGCGCGCTTGACCAGTTCCAGGGCTTCTTCGCCCTGATAGGCCGAGTCGATCTGAAATTGCAGTCGGTTGACCTGGGGCGTTCCGAACAACAGGCTCTCGGTGTCGTCCAGCGAATCGTCGCTGCCGTTGCCGGGGCTGAGGATCTTGCGGAAGTCCTGATGGATGGCCGGTGTGTCGTCCACCACCAGGATCCGCCGGTTGGCAGGTACCGACATGGGGTTCATGGGTTGCTCTCCGATAGCTGGCTCGCCGGCCGGGTCCAGTGGTCCACCGTGGGAACGATGGTACCGGCCTTGAGCAGTTCGGCGGCCTGGCCGCTGTCCACCACCGTGCTGAAATAATGCCCCTGGGCCTGCATCGCTCCGCCGGTGGACATCAATGTGGTGCGTTGTTCCTGGGTCTCGACGCCTTCGGCGATGATGCCGATGCCCACGTCCCGGGCAAAATTGATGATCGCCCGCAGGGTCATGGCGTTGTCGGGGTCGTCGTTGGCGCTGTCAAGCAGGCGTTGGGCGAGCTTGAGGTGGTTGACCCGATAGGTCTTGAGGTAGTCGAACGAGGAATACTCGGTACCGAAATCATCGATGGCCACCTGTACCCCCAATTCACACAGGCGCGGCAGTACGTCGTTGTGGGTCCATTTGGTCTGGGCGAGGGTGGCTTCGGTGACGTCGAAGCGCAGGTCCCAGGGGGCCAGCTCCCAGCGGGCCGTGGTGCGCAGAACATCGTAGATCAATTCCGGCCCGGTCTTGAGCTGGGTCAGGGACAGGTCGATGGCAATCACCGGGGGCGCCATGCCCTGGTCGCGCCACTGGCGCATCTGTTGGCAGGCCTGGTCCAGCACCCAGTGTCCGAGGGCAATGATGAGCCCGGTCTTTTCGGCCGCCGGCATGAACACCGACGGCTCCAGCCAGCCCCGCTCGGGGTGCTTCCAGCGCACCTGCACGCCCATGCCCAGGATCTTGCCGGTGCCGAGGTCGACTTCCGGCAGGTAATGCAGGTGCAGCTCGTGGTTCTCGATGGCCTGGCGCAGGTCGTTGGTCAGGGCGACCCGGTCGGTCACCTCCTGGTTGATCTCCTCGTTATGGAAGTGGTACTGGTTGCGGCCCTTTTCCTTGGAGCGGTACAGGGCCATGTCGGACTGCGCCATCAGGCTGTCGGCGCTCGGACTTTGTGGGGTGTACAGGCTGATGCCGATACTCACGGAGATCCGCACGTCGTTGCCGTCCAGGGAGTAGGGCGCCACCAGCGTATCGCGGATCTTGGCCGCCAGGGCCGCGCACTGGGTCGGTTCGTGGACATCCAGTTGCAGGATGGCGAACTCATCACCGCCCAGGCGCGCGACCACGTCGTTTTCCCGGGTGCAGCCCTTGATGCGTGCGGCGACTTCCTGCAACAACAGGTCGCCGATGGGATGGCCCAGGGTGTCGTTGATCCGCTTGAAATGGTCCAGGTCCAGGTAAAACATCGCAAACGGCGCCGCCCCCCGGCGAGCCGCGGCGAAGGCCTGGTGCAGGCGCTCGATCACGGTGGCGCGGTTGGCCAACCCGGTGAGGCCGTCGGTACGGGCCAGCAGGGCGATCTTTTCCTCGGCCAGCTTGCGCTCGGTGATATCGAGGATGATGCCTTCCACTTCCAGTAGCTGGCCCTGTTCATTGCGCACCGGAATATAGCGGTTTTCCACCCAGCGGAATGCGCCGTCGCCGGTGCGCATGCGGAACTCGATGGACGCCCCCGCCATATCGCGATCCAGCACGCGAACCATGGCCTGGTCGATCTTGGACTGGTCGTCGGGGTGGATCAGCGCTTGCGCCCAGTCCGGTGAGTTGACCAGTTGCGCCGCGACATGGCCGAACTTGGTGATGTTGTGGGAGATGTACATCAACGGGAACGGCGGTTCACCGCGCAATCGATAGAGGATGGTCGGGCTGTTCTGCACGATGATGTTGGCGTCGGCCAGCTCCCGGGTGCGTTCCTCCACCGCCTGTTCGAGCATGTCCATCTTCAGCGCCGCGTCTTCGGTCATCTGCCATTTGACGGTCAGGGTGCTGGCCATCTGGCGAATCTCGATGGCGTCGAAGGGTTTTTTCAGGATGAGCAGGCGGTCGCCCAGTTCGAGGCGGTCGGCGATGTCTTCCCAGGAATAATCCGAGTAAGCGGTGCACAGCGCGACTTGCAGCTTGGGGTCGGCGCGCCACAGCCGTTCGATGGTTTCCAGGCCATCCCAGCCAGGGGGCATGCGCATGTCGATGAAGGCCATGGCATAGGGCAGCCCCTGGGCCAGCGCTGTCTCGACCTTGTTCAGGGCTTCCATGCCCTGGAAGGCTGAATCGAGCACGAAACTCTGGGTAGCGACCGCGACCGGCGCGCCGAACAGGGCCTCTTCGGCACTGCTCAGGTTGTCTTCGACAGATGCCTGGGGACTGAGGATCTTCCGAAAATCCTCATGAATCGTCAGGGTGTCGTCGACGATCAGGATCCGCCGATTGGCTCTTTCCGACGGCAGGCTCATGGCCGTGCACCAAGGTGATGCTGACTACAGAACCGTGGGTACATCTGATATCCCTTTCGCTGGCATGAGTATTCTGGCCTGTACTTGGCCCTTCATGGGGTACAGCATAGTCGCCTGATCGGGATGCGCTCGTTCAGTGATGGCAAATCGTGCCTAAATTTATGCAATCTACTAGCCTGTCATTTGGGGGTAAGGTAGAACGGTTGTCGTCTTATAGGAGGGGGTAGTAATGGAAGATCAATCGCCGGACGTTCCGGTTACGAAGCCGACGGTGCTGTTGGTCGATGACGAAGAGTCGATTCTCAATAGCCTGCGTCGGTTATTGCGCAGCCAGCCGTATGAAATCCTGCTGGCCGACAGCGGCGCCAAGGCCCTGGAAATCCTCAAGGAGCGGCCGGTCGATCTGGTGATGACCGACGCGCGGATGCCCAACATGGACGGTGCGACGCTGCTGGCCCAGATCCGCAAGCTCTATCCGTCGACCCTGCGCATCCTGCTCACCGGTTACGCCGATGTGGACATGATGACCAAGGCCATCAACGAGGGGCAGCTCTATCGCTACCTCAGCAAGCCCTGGAACGATGATGAGTTGGTGCAGGCCCTGCGCCAGGCGCTGGCCCATCAGCATTCCGAAAGCGAACGCCAGCGCCTCGAAGCGCTGAACCGCGAGCAGAACCAGCAGCTCAAGACCCTCAATGCCACCCTGGAAAAGCGCGTGGCGTCGCGAACTTCCGAGCTGCAGCAGACCGCCGACATGCTCGACCTGGCCTATGAAGAGCTCAAGCGCAGCTACGTGACCGGCACCGAGGTATTCTCGCTGATCGCCAACCTGCGCCTGCCCAAGGCCAAGCAGACCAACCGGCAGATCATCGAGCTGATCCGGGTCTACAGTCGGCTGCACTTCCTCGACGAGTCCACCGACCGCGACCTGACCATGGCCGCCGCGCTCTACAACATCGGCAAGCTGAGCTGGACCGATAACATGATGATCACGCCGGCCGACATGCTGCATCACCATGAACTCGACCTGTATCGCTCCTATCCGAAGCAGAGCGAATCGCTGCTGATGACCCTGGACCCGATGAAGGACGCGGCGCGCATCATTCTTCATCACCAGGAGCGTTGGGACGGCAGTGGTTTCCCCGATCATCTCAAGGGCGAGGCGATTCCGTTCGGTTCCAGGCTGTTGAAGCTGGCGGTGGACTTCATCGAGTTGCAGCGCGGGTTGATTCTCGAGCGGCAGATGAACAGCGACGAAGCGCTGGTCTACATCCGCAAGTACGCCGGCAAGCTGTACGACCCGGACATGGTGGAGGACTTCATCAAGGCCTGTGCCGAGTACCTGGAAGACGTGACTCTGTCCGACCCGACGGTGAAGGTCATGACCACCCGCGAACTGGCGGCCGGCATGCTCCTGGCCCGCAACCTCAACGCCGACAACGGCATGCTGTTGCTCAATGCCGGCAAAGTGTTGAGCGCGCCGTTGGTGGAGAAACTCATCGCCTTCGAAGCGATGGAAGGGGCCCGGTACAGCGTGTTCGTCAAGATCCCCGAGGAAGAGCTGGATCCTTCGGCGCCGAAGCCGATGTTGGGGTGACGGGAGTCTGACTGACGAAACAGGATCAATTGTGGGAGCGAGCTTGCTCGCGATGGCGGAGTATCAGTCAGCGCCTTTTCAACTGACATACCGCCATCGCGAGCAAGCTCGCTCCCACAGTGATTTGTGTCGTACCCCGTATGCTTTGCTCCCAGCGTTTTGGTCTGTAATCTCCCCCTGGCATTTTTCCGCCAAGGCCGATCCTCCATGACCACTCCCCTCATCCACATCGCCGCCGCCCTGCTGCTCGGGCCGGACGGTCGAACCCTGCTGGTGCGCAAGCGCGGTACCCGGGCCTTCATGCAGCCGGGTGGCAAGATCGAGCCCCATGAGCAACCGGTCCAGGCCCTGGCCCGGGAGCTGGAAGAAGAGCTTGGGCTTTTGATCGAGCCGGAGCAGGCTCGCTACTTGGGCCCTTTCAGCGCTCCGGCCGCCAACGAGCCGGGTTTTGTCGTCCAGGCCGAGGTGTTCCTGCTGAACATCGATGCAACGGTTCTCCCCGCTGCCGAAATTGAAGAAGTTCGCTGGATCGACCCGGCCGGCGACGGCGGATTGCAGTTGGCACCGTTGACAGGCGAGGTGATCCTGCCGTTCTATCGGGCTGCAGACCTGTCGAACCCACGCCTCAAGGATTGACCCTCATGATTCCCTTGCCGGACCTGCTGGTTTTTGCCGCCGCCGCGTTGCTGATGGTGCTCACGCCCGGCCCGAACATGATCTACCTGATTTCCCGTTCGATCTGCCAGGGCCGTAAGGCCGGGGTCACCTCTTTGCTGGGGGTGGTGGCGGGGTTCTTCGTGCACGTGTTCGCGGCGGCGGTGGGGTTGACGGCGGTGTTCCTGGCCGTGCCCATGGCCTATGAAGTCCTGAAATGGGCCGGTGCGCTGTACCTGTTGTGGCTGGCCTGGCAAGCGGTGAAGCCCGGCGCGCGTTCGCCGTTCCAGGCACAGCAGTTGCCTGCGGATTCGACCCGCAAGCTGATCACCATGGGCTTTCTCACCAGTGCCCTGAATCCGAAGATCGCGGTGTTCTACCTGTCGGTATTTCCCCAGTTCATCAGCCCGGAACATGGCTCGCTGTTCACCCAGAGCCTGATCCTGGGGCTGACCCAGATCAGCGTCAGTTTCAGCGTCAATCTGCTGATCGCCCTGTTCGCGGCGGGCATTGCCTCGTGGTTCGTGCACAACCCGACCTGGCTGGCGGTGCAGCGCTATTTCATGGGTTTTGTGCTGGGCGCGCTGGCGTTGCGGCTGATGCTTGAGCAACGGCGGGCCGCGTGAGCATCCGACGGCTGCGGGCCGGCGATGCCCAGGCCTATCGTGAGCTGATGCTCCAGGCTTATGAATTGCATCCGCAGGCCTTCACCTCCAGCGTCAGCGAGCGGGCGGCGATGCCGATGAACTGGTGGGAATCGCGCCTGACCGGGCGGCTCGATGTGGTGCTGGGGGCGTTTGTCGAGGATGAACTGGCCGGTATCGTCGGCCTGGCCCTGGAACCCCGGCAGAAAGCCCGGCACAAGGCGACGCTGTTCGGCATGTACGTCGTCGAGGCCCATCGTCACCGTGGGCTCGGCCAGCAACTGCTGGAGGCCGCGCTCGATGAAGCCCGTCGCCACAGCTTCCTGCGCCTGGTGCAACTGACCGTCACCGCGGGCAACGACCCGGCGCTCAAGCTCTATCAACGTTGCGGCTTCGTACTCTACGGCCTGGAGCCGATGGCGATACGGGTGGACGACGAGTATTTCGACAAGATCCACATGTGGCGCGAGCTCCCGTAGGAGCGTAGGAGCTGTCGAGCGAAGCGAGGCTGCGATCTTTTGATCTTGATTTGATCGCTAAGTGTTCGCTGTCGATTCAATTGGCAGGGGAAAGATCGCAGCCTCGCTTCGCTCGACAGCTCCTACAGTCAGCGCACGGCACTGACCCCATCCAGCGTGGAGAACGAGGTGTCCTTGGCCGTCAGCAGGAAGTCGCGCATGTAGGGGGCGTCTAGCATGTCGGTGCGAACCGCTGCGTACAACGTGGCAAACAGACCTTTCTCCCCCAGTCGCTTGGCCTTCACGTAACCCCGTGAGCTGTATTCATGCAGGGCCCAATGAGGCATGCCGCAGACGCCACGGCCGCTGGCGACCAGTTGCATCATCATCACCGTCAGTTCGGACGTGCGGACCTGGGCCGGTTCGATGTCGGCCGGTTCCAGGAAGCGGGTGAAGATGTCCAGCCGATCCCGTTCCACCGGGTAGGTGATCAGGGTTTCGCTGAGCAGGTCTTCGGGCACGATGTACGGTTTGCCCGCCAGCCGATGCTGGTTGGCCACGGCGAGCATTGCTTCGTAGGTGAACAGCGGCACATAGGTGATGCCCGCCAGTTCCAGAGGATCGGAGGTCACCACCAGATCCAGGTCGCCACGGGCCAAAGCCGGCAGCGGGGCGAAGGCGAAACCCGAGGCCAGGTCCAGTTCGACTTCCGGCCAGGCATCGCGGAACTGGTCGATGGTCGGCATCAGCCATTGGAAACAACTGTGGCATTCGATCGCCATATGCAAGCGCCCGGCGGTACCACCGGCTAGCCGTGCAATGTCCCGCTCGGCGCTGCGCAGCAACGGCAGGGTGGCATCGGCCAGTTGCAACAGGCGCAGGCCGGCGCTGGTGAAGCGTACCGGTTTGGTCTTGCGCACGAACAACGGCATGCCCAGGCGTTCCTCCAGCTCCTTGAACTGGTGGGAGAGCGCGGACTGGGTCAGGTGCAGGCGTTCGGCGGCTTCTACCAGGCTGTCGGCTTCGCGCAGCGCGTGCAGAGTCTTGAGGTGGCGGAGTTCAAGCACCGGAATGGCTCCATGAATAAAACTTGTGATCAACACGAAAAGGTTGAGTTTGTCTCATGCAAGGTCGGCTGTCGACAATGGCGTCATCTTTTACAGGAGGACTCTTACCATGGCCCTGGCCCACACCCTCGGTTTTCCCCGCATCGGCGCCGACCGCGAACTGAAAAAAGCCCTTGAAGCCTACTGGAAGGGCGATCTGGCGCCGACCGCGCTGCAGACCGTCGGTCGTGAACTGCGGGCCCGTCACTGGCAATTGCAGAAAGACGCCGGGATCGACCTGCTGCCGGTGGGGGATTTCGCCTGGTACGACCAGGTGCTTGGCCACACCCTGACCCTGGGCGCGGTTCCGGAGCGATTCCGCAGCACGCTGAACCCGCAGGGCCGGCCGACCCTCGACACCCTGTTCGCCATGGCCCGTGGCGCCACCCCGAGCTGCTGCGATGTCGACCACGGCCAGACGCAACATGCCCAGGAACTGACCAAGTGGTTCGACACCAACTACCACTACCTGGTCCCGGAGTTTTCCGTCGACCAGACCTTCGCCCTGAGCTGGGAGCAACTGTTCGAGGAAGTGGACGAAGCCCATGCCCTGGGGCATCGGGTCAAACCGGTGATCATCGGCCCGCTGACTTATCTGTGGCTGGGCAAGGCCAAGGGTCAGGATTTCGACAAGCTCGACCTGCTGGAGCGCCTGCTGCCGGTCTACGGTGAAATCCTCAATCGCCTGAAGGCCCAAGGCGTGGAGTGGGTACAGATCGACGAGCCGATCCTCACCCTGGACTTGCCCGTGGCGTGGAGAAGTGCCTTCGAGCGGGCCTACCACATCCTCCAGTATTCGCCGCTGAAAAAACTCGTGGCGACTTATTTCAGTGGCCTGGACGACAACCTCGGCCTGGCTGTGAGCCTGCCGGTGGACGGCTTGCACATCGACGCGGTGCGTGCGCCGGAGCAATTGGGCCAAGTGCTGGACCGCCTGCCGACCTACAAGATTCTCTCGGTGGGCCTGGTCAATGGCCGTAACGTCTGGCGCTGCGAACTGGAGCAGGCACTGGCGCAGTTGCAGCCGGCCCAGGAGCGCTTTGGCGACAACCTCTGGGTCAGCACGTCGTGCTCGTTGCTCCACAGCCCGGTGGACCTGGAACGGGAAGACCGGCTCGACCCCGAGCTCAAGAGCTGGCTGGCCTTCGCGGTGCAGAAGTGCGGTGAAGTGGCGGTGTTGCGCGATGCGCTGAACGATCCGCAAGCTCCCGCCGTACAACAGGCGTTGGCCGTCAGTCGTGAGGTGCAGGCGAGCCGCGCCGCGTCGACGCGCATTCACAAGCCCGAGGTCCAGGCTCGTCTAGCGGCCATCAAGCCGCAGGACAGCCAGCGCCGTTCGGCGTTTGCCCAGCGCATCGAACAACAGCGAGCACGCCTGAAATTGCCGGCCTTCCCGACGACGACCATCGGCTCTTTCCCGCAAACCCCGGCGATTCGCCTGGCGCGTCAGGCCTACAAGCAGGGCAAGCTGTCGGCCAACGACTACCAGGACGCCATGCACACTGAAATTCGCCACGCCGTGCAGATCCAGGAACGCCTCGGCCTGGATGTGCTGGTCCATGGCGAAGCCGAACGCAACGACATGGTGGAATACTTCGCCGAGCAACTGGACGGCTACGCCTTCAGCCGTTTCGGTTGGGTGCAGAGCTACGGTTCGCGTTGTGTGAAACCGGCGATCATCTTCGGCGACATCAGCCGGCCGAAAGCCATGACCGTCGACTGGATCCGCTACGCGCAGAGCCTGACCGACAAGGTCATGAAGGGCATGCTCACCGGCCCCGTGACCATGCTGATGTGGTCGTTCCCCCGCGAAGACGTGCCGCGTCGGGTCCAGGCTCAGCAACTGGCCCTGGCCCTGCGTGACGAAGTGGTGGACCTGGAAGCAGCCGGGATCAGCATCGTGCAGATCGACGAGGCTGCGTTCCGCGAGGGCCTGCCGTTGCGGCGCGGCCAATGGCAGGAATACCTCGACTGGGCGGTAGAAGCCTTCCGCTTGAGCGCATCGGGTGTGCGCGACGAAACCCAGATCCATACCCACATGTGCTACAGCGAATTCAATGACGTGATCCAGGCCATCGCCGCCATGGACGCCGACGTCATCACCATTGAAACCTCGCGCTCGGACATGGAATTGCTGGAGGCTTTCGAAGCGTTCGACTACCCGAACGATATCGGCCCGGGCGTCTACGACATCCACTCGCCACGGGTGCCGGACACCGCTGAGATGGTCGGCTTGATGAGCAAGGCCGTGAAGCGGATTCCCGCCGGGCACCTGTGGGTCAACCCCGACTGCGGCCTGAAAACCCGGGCGTGGCCGGAAACCGAAGCGGCGCTGGTGAACATGGTGGCGGCGGCGCGGCAGTTGCGTGGGCAGTTGGCCTGAATGGTTTCCGATACTTGGTAGGTGAACACTTTGTGGCGAGGGGATTTAGCGAAACGTCGCACCGCCCCGTTGGGCTGCGAAGCAGCCCCATTACCGCCAACTCAATTTGCCGGACACACCGAGTTGCAGTTGGTGGGGCTGCTGCGCAGCCCAGCGGGGATAAATCCCCTCGCCACAGGGGTAGTGTCTGGCCTTTCGGCAATCTTCATCAAACTGTCACGCAACTGTGGCAGCGCGCTTGAACAAACTTCATCAGACTCGCGCTCTACTGGGGTTCTGCGTTTTGGTGTTTCTTCATGCGTGTGTTTATTTTCCTGGCCGTGCTGTTGTTCGGCCTGCCGTCGATTGCGGCGTCTCGTTGTGATGTCAATGTCCCGACCCAACGGGTCGACCTGGACCAGGTCAGCCTGGCGTACCAGAGCATCGGCCGTGCCTCCGATCCGGCGTTGTTGCTGGTGATGGGGCTGGGCGGGCAATTGATCCATTGGCCGGATGAAGTGGTGGTTGCCCTGTGCGAGCAGGGCTTCCGGGTGATCCGCTACGACAACCGGGACGTGGGCTTGTCCACCTGGCGCCAGGCGCCGGGCAGCGCCAACCTGACCTTCGAAGCGCTTCGCTACAAGCTGGGTTTGCCGGTGGACGCGCCTTATACCCTGACCGACATGGCCAATGACGGCCTGGGGCTGATGGATGCGTTGCACGTGCAGAACTTTCACCTGCTGGGGGCGAGCATGGGCGGCATGATTGCCCAGCACATGGCCGCCATGGCGCCGCAGCGGGTCGAAAGCCTGACCCTGATCATGACCAGCTCCAGTGCCGCCGGCCTGCCGGCACCCAGCGAAACGCTGGTGCGCTTGCTGTCCCGGCGCAGTGCGCCGAATCGCGAGGTGGCGCTGGAGCAGCAGGCCGACCTGTTGGCTGCCTTGGGCAGCCCAATGGTGATCGATGACCGCCAGGCGCTGCTGCATCAGGCTGCGCTCGCCTATGACCGTGCGTTCAACCCCGAAGGTGTGAAACGCCAGATCATGGCGATCATGGCCGAGCCGAGCCGGGTCGAACTGCTCAATCAATTGCAGGTGCCGACCCTGGTGGTCCATGGCACCGCCGACCCGTTGTTGCCGGTGATGCACGGCGTCCATCTGGCGGCGCATATCCACGGCAGCCAGTTGAAACTGATTCCGGGCCTGGCCCATCGTTTCCAGGAGGCATTCAAGGAACCGTTGCTGGGGGCGGTGTTGCCCTATTTGCAACAGCACCGCGAAGACACCTCGCACTGGGCGCAGGTCGAACCGGCGCAGGGGCCGAATTTGCTCTGACAAAACACCTGAAAACCGGCGCAGATCCTTTTGTGGCGAGGGGATTTATCCCCGCTGGGTTGCGCAGCAGCCCCAAAACAGTCAACTCAATCCGTCTGATGCACCGAGTAGCCTGCTTCAGGACTGCTGCGCAGCCCAGCGGGGATAAATCCCCTCGCCACAGCAATTACCGCGCCCGGGCCTGCTCCACCAGCCACCCCATCAATTCCTGCAACGGCCCCGACGCCTGGGCCTTGCGCGGGAACACCAGGTGATAACCCAACCCGGTCCTGACCTTCAGCTCGAACGGCATCACCAGCCGACCGGCGCTCAGGTCATCGCCAATCAGCGACCAGTCGCCTATTGCCACGCCCGTACCCTGGGAGGCCATGGACATCGCCAGATCCAGGGTTTCGAAATGCTGACCCTTGCTGACGTTGCTCAACTGCACCTCGGCGGCATCCAGCCAGGCCGTCCAGTCGCGTTCATCGCGAGTGGGGTGCAGCAGCAGGTGTTGTTGCAGGTCGGCGGGTTCACGCAGCGGCACGGGGCCGTCCAGCACCGGGCGGGAGCAGACCGGCGTCAGTTGTTCATCGAACAGATGCAGGCACGCCAATGAGGTGTCGGGTGGAGGGCCATAGACCACGGCCGCATCGAAGGCTTCGCGCTGGAAGTTCACGCCATGCCTGACCGTGGTGGTCAACTCCACCGGCACGTCCGGTCGTTCCTTCTGCCATTGCAGCAAGCGCGGCAGCAACCAGCGCATCACGCAGGTCGGCGCCTTGAGTTGCAGGCTCTGGCGCTTCTCGCCGATCTGTTCCACCGCGTCGCTGATCAGGCTGAACACCTGCTGCACCCGTGGCAACCACGCCGCCCCTTCAGGCGTCAGGCTCAGTCCACGGGCCTGGCGCTGGAACAGCGCGTAGCCCAGATGATCCTCCAGTCCGGCGATCTGTCGACTCACTGCGCCCTGGGTGATGTGCAGCTGTTCGGCGGCCCGGGTGAAGTTGCAACACTGGGCCGTGATCAGAAACGTGTGCAGCGTCGGAAGCGGAGGAAGTCGTTTCATGTGGATCCAAGCCATGACGTGAGGACATGGCTAGTATGACTTTTTATCCATTGTTGCCGCTATGGCCTGACCGTTCAATGAAGCCATTCCCAGACAGGAAATAAGGGCAGTGGCAATGGCAACGTGCGGCGAAGTATTGGTCAAGTTACTCGAAGGCTACGGCGTCGAGCAGGTGTTCGGCATTCCCGGCGTGCACACCGTGGAGCTGTATCGCGGGCTGGCCCGTTCAAGCATGCGCCATGTGACGCCGCGTCATGAACAAGGCGCAGGCTTCATGGCCGACGGTTACGCTCGCGTCAGCGGCAAGCCCGGCGTGTGTTTCATCATCACCGGCCCCGGCATGACCAACATCACCACCGCCATGGGCCAGGCCTACGCTGATTCGATCCCGATGCTGGTGATCTCCAGCGTGCAGTCGCGCAGCCAGTTGGGCGGCGGACGCGGCAAGCTGCATGAGTTGCCGAACCAGGCTGCGCTGGTGGGCGGGGTCGCGGCGTTTTCCCACACGCTGATGTCTGCGGCGGAATTGCCCAGCGTATTGGCCCGCGCGTTCGCGGTGTTCCAGGCCGGACGGCCACGGCCGGTGCACATCGAAATCCCGCTGGACGTGCTGGTCGAAGACGCCGATGCGTTGCTCGCCGGCACGCCAGTGAACATCAACCGCGCCGGCGCCGCGCCGAGTGCGGTGAAACAGATGACGGCGATGCTGGCGTCGGCCAGGCGGCCGCTGATCCTCGCCGGTGGCGGTGCCATTGAGGCCGCCGCCGAATTGACCGAGCTGGCCGAACGCCTTGGCGCACCGGTGGCGTTGACCATCAATGCCAAGGGCATGCTGCCGTCCCGTCATCCCTTGCTGATCGGCTCTACCCAGAGCCTGGTCGCCACCCGCGCATTGGTGGCTGAAGCGGATGTGGTGCTGGCTATCGGCACCGAACTGGCCGAAACCGACTACGACATCACCTTTGCCGGCGGTTTCGAGATTCCCGGTGCGCTGCTGCGTGTCGACATCGATCCGGACCAGACCGTGCGCAACTATCCACCGCGCCTGGCACTGGTCGCCGATGCTCGCACTGCTACCCACGCCTTGCTCGATGAGTTGAACCGGCAACCCTTGGCCGAGCGCTGCAGCGAGTGGGGCGCTGCCCGTGCCGGCCGCTTGCGTGCCGACCTGGAAGACAGTTGGGACGCGGCGACCCGCGCCCAGACTGTTTTTCTCGACAGTGTGCTGCAGACGTTGCCTGACGCGGTCTTCGTCGGCGACTCCACCCAACCGGTGTACACCGGCAACCTGACATTTAACCCGGAGCAGCCGCGGCGCTGGTTCAACTCGTCCACTGGCTACGGCACCCTCGGCTACGCGCTCCCGGCGGCCATCGGCGCCTGGCTCGGCGGCAAGGGCCAGGGCCATGGTCGCCCGCCGGTGGTGTGCCTGACCGGTGACGGCGGCTTGCAGTTCACCCTGCCGGAACTGGCCAGCGCCGTGGAGGCGCGTGTGCCGGTCATCGTCCTGCTGTGGAATAACCAGGGCTACGAAGAGATCAAGAAATACATGGTCAACCGCGCCATCGAACCGGTCGGCGTGGACATCTATACCCCGGACTTCATCGGCGTCGCCAGGGCGTTGGGCTGCGCCGCCGAAGCCGTCGACGGTGTAGACGCATTGCAGGTGGCGCTGCGGGCTGCCGGGGAGCGTCCCGGGCCGACGCTGATTGAAATCGATCAGGCCCGGTGGATGGCGGCTATGGCTTGAATGCGTGGGCCCCATCGCGAGCAGGCTCGCTCCCACAGGGGGAACGCGTTCCAATGTGGGAGCGAGCCTGCTCGCGATGGGGCCGGTACAGCCAACCCAAAAGTCCAGTCAAACCGTCAACCGCAACCGCGCCAAATCCCGCAACGGCGGCGCGCCGAACAACCGGCTGTACTCGCGGCTGAACTGTGAAGGGCTTTCATAACCCACCCGATACCCTGCCGCCGAAGCTTCCAGCCCTTCGGCCAGCATCAACCGTCGGGCTTCCTGCAGGCGCAATTGCTTCTGGTATTGCAGCGGGCTCATGGCGGTCATGGCCTTGAAGCGGTGATGCAGGGTCGAGACGCTGAGGTTCACTTCCCGAGCCAGTTCGTCGATGCGCAACGGCTGTTCGAAATGACTGTTGAGCCATTTGATCGCCTGGCCGATGCGATGGCTCTGGCTGTTGGCGATGGCGATTTCGTACAGTCGGTAGCCCTGGGGACTGCGCAGCAAGCGGTACAAAATCTCCCGCCGCACCAGGGGCGCGAGCATGGCGATGTCCTTGGGGTGGTTCAGCAGGCGTACCAGGCGCAGCACCGCGTCGAGCATCGAGGTGTCCAGGCGTTCGACATACAGGCCGCGACCGGCGGGGCGGGTCGGTACGCCCAACGGACCGGCATCGGCGATCAGCGCGGTGATTTCCGCCGGATCGATGTCCAGGCGCAGGGCCAGGATCGGGTGCTCGGGCGAAACGTCGGCGATGCACCCGCTCAATGGCATCGACACCGAGACCACCAGGTAATGGAGTGGGTCGTAATTGAACAGCTCGTCCGCCAGGCGCACCTGTTTGCTGCCCTGGGCCATGATGCACAGCGCCGGTTGCGCGAGCACCGGTGCAAAGTTATGGGGCTGGCTGTAGCGAGACAGATTCAATGAGCCGATGGCCGTGGCGTAGCTGCCGTCTTCGCGGGTATTGCGGTCGATGATCGACGCCAGTTCGGCGCGCTGTTGTTCCAGATGCGGGTCCAGGGGGGCGTGGGCGTGGTCGAGCGGCGACATGCCAGGATCCTCGGATATATAGGAGCGATGGACAAAGCTTATGTTTGTGCAAGGCGCGGTGGTAGTCACATCCTGTTGAAAGCTTGCCTGATCCTGCACAGCCATCGCGCTGGATCGTTGCAAGACTGCCGAAACTTGCTTGAAATCTTTCGTTTCAAATTAGCCGGTTTCTGTCGGGGTGCCACGGCTTTGCGATCCACTTTTACGCAGGATTGTGCAAGGCGTCGGCAGAAATCGACTAACGACCCTGGCGTCGCGGCGCTTAACCTTCAATCCTGTCGCAGCTGTCCCCGGCTGCACAATGGATGACCTGGGAGGGTTGAACATGACTACACAGATCCCCGTCAGTCACATGGCTTTCGTGCGGGCCCGCGCCGGAAGCTCCAAATCATTGGGGGCGCGCCTGAGCAGGCTCATCGCGCCTTCGCGCCAGGCCCCCGGTTGCATGCACTTTGCCTTGCAACAATCACAATGCGATGCCGATTTGTGGCTGATGTCCGGGCTCTGGGTCGATCAGCAGGCGATGGATGCGTATTTCAACTCCCCGGCCATGGGGATTTTCGCCGAGCTGGTGCAGGACCTGGTGGTGAGCAGTCTGGATTTCCACACCTTCAGGGAAGTGTCCGCCGCCCAGGCGACGCTGGCGACGGTACACAAACTGGCCGGATGAAGGTTTAATGACCGCCATTTCTCATTGCCAGGATGCGCAATATGGCACGTAAAGCCTTTGAAACCTTTGAAGCTGTCTCGGCGGTCGTTCCTCGGGAGGGTGGTGGCTACCATGCAGCCATTGCGACCAAAGCCATCGGCGGCTCCGGCGCGCCGCGTTTCAACAAGGTACTGGAGGAGCAGACGTTCGAGACTGCTACCAAGGCCGATGAAGCTGCTGCTGTGGAGCTGACCCGTCTGAAGGGGGTCGACGAAGAGGGTGGGTTGGTCTGGTAACTCCACCATCACCCGGAGAGCTTTCCTGTGGCGAGGGGATTGTGTTGGCCGCTATTGCGGGCGATGCATCTTGAACAGCGCTTCAGGCCCCAACTGGAAGTAATCCGCCGGCCCGCCACCGCGCAGGATCGGTTCGGCAGCGGCCGTGTCGTAGACCCCATCTTTCAACAGCCACTTGGCAATATGCACTGCAACCACTTCGCCGAGGATCAGCCAGCTCGGCACCAACGCCTGGTCCGCTCGCTGCAACTGAATGATCTGGGTGACCTTGCATTCGAAGGACACCGGGCTTTCGGCCACTCGTGGCACCTGGATTACCCGTGACGCTGCGGGCGTCAAGCCCGCCAGTTCGAATTCGTTGACCTCGGGCGCGACCATCGCGCAGCTCTGGTTCATCTGTTCGGCCAGCGGGCGGGTGGCCAGGTTCCAGGCGAATTCGCCGGTCTGTTCGATGTTGTTCAGACTGTCTTTGCGCCCGACACTGGAGAAACCGATGATCGGTGGAATGTAGTTGAAGGCATTGAAGAAACTGTAGGGCGCCAGGTTCAGGCGGCCTTCGGCGTCCTGGGAGGAGATCCAGCCGATAGGGCGTGGGCCGACGATGGCGTTGAACGGGTCGTGGGGCAGGCCATGGCCGTTGGCGGGTTCGTAGAAGTGGATGTCATCGGGCATGAAGTGCGCAGATCCTGGGGTTGAATGGGATTCGAGGATAGTGCCGGGCCTCGCCGGTTTTGTCAGCACTGCCGAATCTTGTAGGAGGAGGTTTTCCACAGGTCCATAAATGACTAAGCCCGGCCGAAGCCGGGCTGTAAGGACGCCTTGGGAGGGTTAGCTGATGGATGCGCCGCCGGTACGGTCAAAGCCATCTTCAGCAACAGTGGCACCGTTGGTACGGTCGAAACCATCTTCAGCGACGGTGGCGCCGTTGGTGCGGTCGAAGCCATCTTCAGCGACGGTGGCACCGCCAGTGCGGTCGAAGCCATCTTCAGCGACGGTGGCACCGCCAGTGCGGTCGAAGCCATCTGCCGCAACGGTGGCTGCGCCAGTGCGCTCATAACCATCAGCGGCGATAGCCGAACCGGTACGGTTGAAGCCATCGGCGGCGAAGGTGTTGGCAGCCAGTACGGACAGGGTCAGGGCAAGGATCAGTTTGGTTTTCATGGTCGTAGCTCCAAATCGTTGAGGGGGTGTGTCTTGCATGGGTTTAATTCTACGCATGCAAATTTGATTGAAAAGCGCAAAATAATGCTAAAAAGAATCGATTAATTCGATGTTAAGGCCGGCGCATGTCATCGCTTTACAAGCCACTGCGAAGGTCACGAACGTATCGATTCAAGTGAGATGAGGATGCCGGGCCAACATTAATCGGCGATTAATTCGATGTCGGACGGATGTGACAGATTTTTCATGTATTGCCGACCTGTTTTTCACCGTCGCAACCCCAGCCTTGCGCAGGGCCTGAAACCAAGGGCCGATCGCCTCACACTGGAGCTTCCCCTGTGATGAATAAACTGCCTCAAATCACCCTGGCCTTCTGGGTCATGAAAATCTGCGCGACGACCCTGGGCGAAACCGCAGGGGACCTGCTGTCGATGACCCTTAACGTCGGTTACGCCCTCAGCTCGCTGATCCTGATCAGCGTGTTCGTCCTGACCCTGGTGACGCAGTTGATGGCCAAGACCTACAAGCCGCTGCTGTACTGGATCGTGATCCTGTCCACCAGCACCGCAGGCACTACCATGTCCGATTTCATGGACCGCACCCTCGAACTGGGTTATGCCACCGGCTCGATGATCCTGATTGCCATCCTGCTGGGGATTTTCGCGGCCTGGCGCCTGAGCGGTGATTCGCTCAATGTCACCAAGGTGCAGACCTTGCGTGGCGAGATGTTCTATTGGATGGCGATTCTGTTTTCCAACACCCTGGGCACCGCGCTCGGTGACTACCTGGCGGATGATTCGGGCCTGGGATTTGGCGGCGGCGCGTTGCTGATCGGCTCGACCATTGCCGTGGTCGTGCTGCTCAAGTACTTCACCAAAATCTCGACGGTGGTGCTGTTCTGGATCGCGTTCGTGCTGACCCGTCCGTTGGGTGCGACCCTGGGTGACCTGATGACCAAGTCCCATGAGAAGGGCGGCCTGGACTTCGGCACCGTCGGTTCGTCGGCGGTGCTGGCGGGGATTCTGGTGGTGATGATCGCCGGGGCGGCGTATGCGCAGAGTCGTTATGGCAAGCAGGGTGCTGCCCAGTTGAGTTGAGACCGAGTTGCCCCTATCGCGAGCAGGCTCGCTCCCACAGAGGATCTTCAGTGAGCACAAATTTTCTGCTCACAGCCGATCAAATGTGGGAGCGAGCCTGCTCGCGATGGGGCCCTTGCAGTCACCGTTGCAGTGACTGCAAGCACACCTATCAGTCCGTCACAATCCGCGAATGCTTGCGGGTATCTTTCATGGTGATATACACCAGCAGTGACACGGCAATACACGCCGTCACGTACCAGTAGTAGCCAGTCTCCATCCCGATGCTCTTGAACCACAGCGCAATGTATTCAGCGGTGCCGCCAAAGATCGACACGGTCAGCGCGTACGGCAGGCCGACACCCAGGGCGCGGATTTCGGTAGGGAACAGTTCGGCTTTCACCACGGCATTGATCGAGGTGTAGCCGCTGACGATGATCAGCGCGGCCATGATCAGGAAGAACGCGCCCCACCAGGTCTGGATGGTGTGCAGGGTGGTGAGGATCGGTACGGTGCACAGCGTCCCCAGGATGCCGAAGGCAATCAGGATCGGCCGGCGCCCGATCTTGTCCGACAGCCCACCGATCACCGGTTGCAGGCACATGAACAGGAACAGCGTGGCGGCGGAAATCGTGGTGGAGTCGGAGATGCTCATGCCGACGGTGTTCACCAGGTATTTCTGCATGTAGGTGGTGTAGGTGTAGAACGCCAGGGTGCCGCCCATGGTCAGGCCGACCACGGTCATCAGTTCCTTCGGATGGCGCAGCAAGGTGCGCATGGCGCTTTCCTTGGACTTTTCCTTCTTGGTGAACGACTCGGTTTCTTCCATGCCGCGACGCAGGTACAGCGCCACGATCGCGCACAAGGCACCGATGGCGAACGGAATGCGCCAGCCCCAGGCGTACAGCTGGTCGCTGGTGAGGAATTGCTGCAATACGATCAGCACGCCGAGGGCGATGAGCTGGCCGGAGATCAGGGTCACGTACTGGAAGCTGGAGAAGAAGCCACGACGTTCCTTGGTCGCCATCTCGCTCAGGTAGGTCGCCGAGGTGCCGTACTCGCCACCCACCGACAGGCCCTGGAGCAGGCGGGCGAAGACCAGCAGGATCGGTGCGCCGACGCCGATGGTTTCATAGCCGGGGCTCAGGGCGATGATCAGCGAGCCGAAGCACATCAGGTAGACCGAGGCCATCAGTGCGCGCTTGCGCCCGGCGCGGTCGGCGTAGAGGCCCATCAACCATCCGCCGATCGGACGCATCAGGAAGCCCACGGCGAAGATCGCGGCGGTGTTGAGCAACTGGGCGGTGGTGTCGCCCTTGGGGAAGAAGACTTTGGCGAAGTACAACGAGAAAGCGGCGTAGACGTACCAGTCGTACCACTCGACCATGTTGCCGACCGAACCGCTGAAGATCGATTTGATCCGGCTGGCGGTGGTTCTTTCGCGGGCAGGCACGGCGGCCGACCCGAGGGGCAGGGCGTTGGAGTTATCCATTGAAGGATCCTTCGTTTAATTGTTTTTGTGGAGCGCGTTGGGACGCAGCCTGACTGGGCTATAGCAGGAGCTGTGCCAGGTGGCGCAGGGCCGGTCTAGAGGGGGTTGTCGGGTTGGGTGAGCGGAAATCCGCTTATTCTGGTTGGGTGGTGAGCGGGAATCCGCTTATTCGGCGGCGCCTGTGCCGGCCTCATCGCGAGCAGGCTCGCTCCCACATTGGAACGGTGTACACATCCCCCTGTGGGAGCGAGCCTGCTCGCGATGGGGCCAGTGCAGCCAGCACAACCCTCAGCTGTCCTGCACAAACATCTCCCGGCTCAACCCATGCCGCTGCATCTTTTCGTTGAAGGTGCGGCGTGGCAGTTGCAGTTCTTCGAGCACTGCTTTCACATCGCCCTTGTGTCGCGTCAGGGCGGCGCGCAGGCATTGGGCTTCGAAAGCTTCCTGCTGGGCGGCGAGGGACTGGCCGGGATCCGTCTCCAGCGCATGGGATTGATCCAGCCCGAGCAACTGGCGCTCGGCGACGTTCGCCAGTTCGCGCACGTTGCCCGGCCAGTCGTGGCTCAGCAGATGGCTCAGTTGCGGGCCGCTCAACGGCGCGGCAGGGCGGCCCAGGCGTTCGGCGGCGCTGTGGGTGAAGTGCTCGAACAGCAGGGGAATGTCCTCGCGTCGTTCACGCAACGGCGGCAGGCGCAGTTCGGCGATGTTCAGGCGATAAGCCAGGTCTTCGCGAAAGCGTCCGGCCCGGGCTTCGTCCAGCAGGTCGGGTTTGGTCGCGGCGATGATGCGCAGGTCCACGGCGATGCTCTGGTTGGAGCCCAGGCGTTCGAGTTTCTGTTCCTGCAAGACCCGCAGCAGCTTGACCTGCTGGGCCAGGGGCATGCTCTCGATCTCGTCGAGAAACAGCGTGCCGCCATGGGCGTATTCGAGCTTGCCGATGCGTTTGCCCTGGGCACCGGTGAACGCCCCGCTTTCATGGCCGAACAGTTCGGCCTCGAACAGCGGTTCGGGGATGGCCGCGCAATTCAACGCCACGAAGGGTTTGCTCGCCCGGGGGCCGAAGTCGTGCAGGCAACGGGCGACCAGTTCCTTGCCGCTGCCGGTTTCGCCACGGATCAACACATTGACCGGCAGCGTTGCCAGGTCCAGCACCTGGCGTCGCAGGTTTTGCAGCCCCCGGGAAACCCCCAGCAACGTCCCGTCGAGTCGGGCCTTGGCGTCGGCCTGTTCATGCAACCGCCGGTTCTCCAGCACCAGGGCGCGCTTGTCCAGGGCCCGGCGCAGGCTGCCGAGCAGAGCTTCGGGGCTGAAGGGCTTTTCCAGGAAGTCGTAGGCGCCGTCGCGCATGGCTTCCACGGCCATGGGCACGTCGCCGTGGCCGGTCAGCAGGATCACCGGCAGGTCCGCATCGCGCCGGCGCACTTCGGCCAGCAGCTCCAGTCCGCTGAGCCCGGGCATGCGCACGTCGCTCAGGATCACCCCCGGAAAATGCGCCGGCAACGCCGCCAGGCATTCTTCGGCACGGCTGAACAACTGCACCTGGAAACCCGACAGGCTCAGCCATTGTTCGACGGCGCTGCGGATGCTGCCTTCGTCATCGACGACCATTACTGAGTCAAGCATGCAACCGGGTCTCCTGATCGATGGGCAATGTCACGCAGAATACGGCGCCGCTTTCATGATTGTCTGCCGTCAGCCGCCCGCCGGACTCATGGATGATCGCGAACGAAACCGCCAACCCCAGGCCCAGGCCATCGCCGACTGCCTTGGTGGTGAAGAATGGATCGAAGACCTGGGCCAGGTGTTCCTCGGCGATCCCGGTGCCGCTGTCACTGACCGTCAGGCGCCACAGTTGCTCATCGGCTTCCAGGCGAATGTCCAGGCGTTTGACGGGCTGGCCGGCCATGGCATCGAGGGCGTTGCGCAACAGGTTGATCAGCACCTGTTCGAGGCGGATCGCATCGCCACGCACCCACGCCGGACGAGTCAGGTTCAGCACGCTGGTGACCTGTTCATCCCGCAGGCGCGTGTTCAGCAGTTGCAAGGCCTGATCCACCACCGCTGCCAGGTCCAGGCGCTCGCGCAAGCCGCTGGGGCTCTTGCGGGCAAAGGTTTTCAGGTGGCCGGTGAGGGCGGCCATGCGGGTCAGCATGTCATCCACCGGTTTGAGTGCTTTGTAGGCGTCGTCGACCCGGCCGTGATCGAGCAGCAGGCGCAAGGTCGCCAACTGCATGCGCTGGGCGGTCAGCGGCTGGTTGATTTCATGGGCCAGGGCTGCCGACATCTGCCCCAGCGCCGCCAGTTTGGCCGACTGCACCAGGCCTTCCTGGGCCGTGCGCAACTCCCGTGTGCGCTCTTCCACCAGCCGTTCGAGTTCCGCGCGGCTGCGCTGACGCAACTTCGCCAGGCGCCAGCGCTGGTTGAGGAACAGCAGCAGAAACACCAGCGCCAACCACGACCCGGCGGCGGCAAGCCCGGCGTTGCGACGGTCTTCGAAAGCGATCTGCGGACGACGCAGCAAATGCAGGGTCCAGCCTTCGGCCGTCAGTGGCAGGGATTCCCACAGGTAGTCCGCCGAGCCCTCAGGGGCATCGACCCGGGCCAGATGACTGGTGTCGTCAAAGCGCCGCAGCGATTCGTAGCTCAAGGGTTGCAGTGGTTGCTTGTCGTATTGGCGGGTGGCCTTGAGCTCGGCGCGGTCGCTGTCGGTCAGGGGCAGCAGATGGCGATAGCGCCAGCCCGGGCGGTTGGCGATGAACACGATGCCCCGGGCGTCGCTGACCAGCAGGGTGTCGCTGCCCTGGCGCCATTCACGCTCAAGTTCCGGAAACTCCAGCTTCACCACCATCGCCCCGAGGAACTCGCCGTTGTCGCCGGTCACTGCGCTGGACAGGAAGTAACCCGGAATGCCGCTGGTCACGCCTACCGCGTAGAAACGCCCGGTGCCCTGGGTGCGGGTCTGGAGGAAATAAGGCCGGAAGCCGTAGTTGTGCCCGACGTAACTGTTGGGCAGGCGCCAGTTGCTGGCCGCCACGGCCAGGCCGGTGTGGTCGAGCAATTCCAGGGTCGAGGACTGCGCGGCATCGTTGATTTTCTCCAGCTTGCGATTCAACACGTCCTGTTGCGCCGTGCTGACCGGTCCCACCAGGGCCGAACGCAACTCCGGGTCCAGCGCCAGTACGGCGGGCAGGGCGCGGTAGCGGTCGATCAAGGTATGCAGGGAATTGGCGTACAACGCCAGTTGCTGGTTCGCACGGCTGGCGTCTTCCTCCAGCGCCTGGCGCTCTGCATGGCGGACCGCCAGGGTAGCGGCGACGAGGGCGCCGGCAAGGATCAGCAAGGTATACAACGACAGGCGCAAGGTACGGGAAGTCAGCAGCATGCTGGCGCAAACCGGAAGAAGGTCGGGCGGGCACCATAGCATGGTGCCCGCGGCAGCGTCAGCGAAGCCAAGCAGGCTGGTACACCACGATTCCTGTGGCGAGGGGATTTAGCGAAACGTCGCACCGCCCCGTTGGGCTGCGAAGCAGCCCTGAAGTCAGGCGACTCGGGTGTGTCAGGCAGATTAAGTTGGTTGCTTTGGGGCTGCTGCGCAACCCAGCGGGGCGGTGCGACGTTTCGCTGAATCCCCTCGCCACAAGGTTTGGGGTTGGCAGGATTTTGTTTGGAAACAAGTTTCGGCTGGCCTTGTCGGGGGGTGTCCAATTAGCGTTGTGGATTCACTTGTCACGGATGACTTGGATACACATGACGCACACTCGAACCTTGGTGCCCAAAGCACCGCAAGCTGCACCACCCTCCAGCGCCGACACCTGGATCAGCCAGTCAATGCCCGGCTGGCTGGCGGGGCTTTCATCGTCGCAACGCACCGCGTTGGTAGAAGCTGCCGGGCCGATAGCCCCTGGCTTCTCCCTGGCCGGCGCGGAGGATCGCAACGGGCTGAAAAAAGCCTTGAAGGCCAGTTGGATAGCCCACAACAAACTGGAGGAAATGCTCGGCCGTCTCCAATCGATCGAACGGTTCGCCGAGCCGTTGCTGGTCGCCGCATTGAAAAAACGCTGCAACCTCACGCTGGACGTCAAACAGACCTGCCTCAGGCTGTACGTCCCCGAGGGCGTGGCCGTGGCGTTCAAGGTCAGAACGATTTCACTGCTGGAAGCGGCCTTGCAGAATTTCGAGGCGAAGGAGGGCCGTGCGGGTTACTTCGACGAAGCGTCGCGCTTCATCAGCCGACCTTCGACGAATGGTCAGTTCGATATCCTGTCGATGGGCCATGCGTTCACGATTCCGGTCTTCGTGGCGCTATGTCGCGAGCTGGACATCGGTGGCCAATACCAAGCTTATCTCAAGCGCTTTCTGTTGCCCGGCGAGCCTGTCGCCAGTGCGGTGCTGCAAGGATGCGTTCAGACCCGCGACAAGGCTGCATTCCGTGCGGCGGTAGCGCTGGCGAAGATCAGGGGCGATGTAAGTCCCGATGTTCAGCGAACGTTATCTGCATTGATCGATGGCAAGGGCAGTGCCGGTGCCCACGGCCAGGCACTGTACTGTCATGACCTGAACCTGCTCGGCACGCCGCTGACGGGCATCGTGCTGATCGGCCCCGATCTGCAACGCAGCCACCATCTCGAACCGGTCACGGTGTACATCCCCCACGACCCCGAGCAGCCTCTGAAACAGTACAACTCCACCGTCGCTTTCCTCGAGGACCTGACCGGGCGACTGCGCTCGACCCGTTACCAGCAGTTCTTCAGCCGCTTCGTGCCCCACGCCCAACGGGGCATTTTTTTTGCCGCACTCGACGTGCAGTTGTTCCGGCCCCCGCGACAGCCTGTAAAAAATCCCAGGCTGCGGATGTCCTGTCACCGGCTGAAAGACGATATCTGGGACCATGGGTTCGAGCAGTGGCGAAACCAGCTCATCAAGGATGCCCGCTTCGTTGCCGTGCCAACGGGCGATGAGGACCTCAAGTCGCGCTGGGCCCGTTGGGACAGTTTCATGAGTGTGGTCGCGACGACACTGGAAATGGCCGCTTGCGTGGCGGTGTCGTTCGTACCCGTGCTCGGCGAAGCGATGCTGGCCTACACCGTCTACCAACTGCTCGATGAAACGTTCGAAGGCATCGTCGCCTGGTCCCACGGCCAAAGGGCCGAGGCGGCCGCGCATCTGCTCGGGGTGGCTGAAAACGTGGCGTTGTTGGGCCTCTTCGCGGCGGGCGGGAAGGTGGTAGGCGCCGTGCGATCCGCCAGGCCTTCGGCGTTCGTCGAGCACATGAAGGTGGTCGAAACCCGTCCCGGGCAGCTTCGTCTATCGCCGCTGGAGGCCGTGCCCCCTGAACCTGTGCCGATCAATGAAAGACCGCTTGGCACCGGGCGGGCATTGAGTCTGGAGTCGAGGTTCAAGGCACTCTATCCCGAGGCCTCGCAGCAGGCACTCAGTGATTTTGTCGGCTCATTCGCTTCTGAACGCCTGGCCCTGGACAATCTCGAGACGCGTGAGTTGGCGTTCGAAGCGCTGGAAAAGGCCCTGAAGGACTGGGTGGCAATCGAAAGGGGCGACACGCTGCCCATCGACCAGCGTTACCACAAGGGAAAGCTGGCTTCCTCGCTCAAGCGGTGCTGGCAAGCTGACGTGGAGGCGTCGTCCCAAGGCTATGCCCTGGATCTGGACGACCACTGGTCGAGCGATTTTCTCGATGACTTCCCGGCGCTGGAAGTGAGTTTTCCCCATGTGGATTCACTGCAATGGCGCAACGGTGCATTGCGCACCGACATCACACGGTTCCTTGGTTACTTCCCCAACCTGAAGACGCTGGATCTCAGTCGTAACGAGCTGGTGGCGCTCCCTCGGCTGACGGAAAACCTGATGGGCCTGGAGGTGCTGAAACTGAGCAATAACCCGAACCTGGCGCTGCCCCCGGATATCAGCCTCATGCCAGAACTTAACGTCCTGGATCTGCAAAACACCGGGCTTAGCGACTGGCCCGCCGGCTTGCTGGCGATCCCGCGACCCCGCTCTTTCGAACTGAACCTGCAGGACAATCCGATCAGCCGGATTCCAGAGGTCGCACCGGGTTCCGAGCAGGCCCGGTTGATCGCACGCACCCGCTTGAGTCGTGACTCACTCCCGGAGCAATGCCTTCGGCAATTTCACGATTACCTGCGTTCGGTGGGCTACGACCCGGCGCGCAGTTATCCACCCAAAGGCGTGGAAACCAGCCGCTATTGGCTCGAAGGCCTGGCGGATGAGTTGCGCACGGCCCGGCAGCGGACCTGGGATGAGCTGGAGCGCACCCCCGGCGCCCAGGGTTTTTTCGAGGTGCTGGAGCAATTGACGGAAGCGGCCGATTACGTTGAAGAGGCGTTTCGTGGGCAACTGACGGCGCGGGTCTGGCGAATGCTCGACGCAGTGTCCGAAAACACGACACTGCGCGAGGACCTGTTTCGGATGGCGATCAATCCCGACTCCTGCGCGGACGCCGGGGCGCAGGTGTTCAATGAAATGGGGGTGAAGGTCATGATCCATGAAGCGTACCGGGCCGGCGATCCGGCGCAGGTGCAAGCCAGTCTCCTGGCGTTGGCCAAGGGCAAGTCCCGGCTGGATCAGGTCAACGACATCGCCCGCGCGACGATTCAGGCCCGGTTGCAAGCGGGAGAAACCTTCATTGCACTGGATGACGACGGTGAGATCACCGGGAGTATCGATGAAGTGGAAGTCTACCTGGCATTCCAGACGGGCCTGGCGGAGTGGCTTGAGCTGCCCTGGCAATCACGAGGGATGCTCTTCAAGGAGATCTCGGGCGTCGACGACACTGCCATCGCTCGCGCTCATCAATCGGTCCTGGCGCTGGAGGCCGGCGACGGATTGCTCAACCAGATCATTGAACAACGGTTCTGGCGCCAGTACCTGAAAAAACGCTATGCAACACAATTCGAGGAAAATGCGGCGACTTACCGGAACAAGGCTGAAGCGTTGCTGGACAGGCAAGTGGCAGGGGCCATCACGCAACAGGAGTACGAGGGGGAGATGATCGAACTGGCCGATGCCCGCAAGGTGTTATCGAGAAGCCTGACCCGACGGGCCCTCGGCGAATAGCGTTCAGCCCTGATGCTGTCACTCAAGAAGTGATGAACCTGTGGCGAGGGGATTTATCCCCGCTGGGCTGCGGAGCGGCCCCAAAACCAGACTACTCGGTGCATCAGGCAGATTTGAGTCGGCTGATTTAGGGCCGCTCCGCGACCCAGCGGGGCGGTGCGACGTTTCGCTGAATCCCCTCGCCACAGATGAGCTGGGCAAGTCTTGAGTGCAGCATTCGGCGTTCAGCCCGGGTAGGCGTCGATGATCATTTTTTTCCAGGCGTCATGGGAGACATTCGTTCGTCCTGTGAGGATGTTGAACCCCGCACCTCCGTTATAGCTTTCGACCAGGATGTTGGCGCAGTTATAACAGGCGGGAAAGGCTTCGGCCTTGTTCACGATCTGGAGCTTCTGGGTGGCAATGGTGACGTGTGCAAGGTTGTCCTTCACATGGGGAAACAGTCGTATCAGGTTTCCCAGGATGACTTCCGCATGATGACCGGGAATACCGGCGAGTTGCGGGATGAGGTTGCCGCTCTGCTCGATATGGGGCCTGACCAGATCCTCGACCAGATCAGGCAGGGATTGTTCGTACTCCACCCCACTGAGGTTGGTTGGGGTCAGGTCCTCACCTTTATACACCTGCACATCGTGGGTCCTGACCAACGCCAGGTAGTCGTCTGCCAAGCGGGGCAGGAACTTGTCCGGGTCAATTCTCAGGATGCCAAGGTCCGCCAGGTTGTCCCTGGATAATTTAATGTTCCGTGGTTTGTGGATGGTCACCCCGGGTATGTCTTCCACGCCTTTGTCGGGCAGGGGGATGTTGAACACATTCATCAGCATGACGGTGGCTTCGGGGTTGTCCTCGTCATGGAACATGGCGCCGGCGTGGGCAGAGATTTTCTTTTTGAAGGCCTTGGTGTATCGGGCATCCGGGTTTTCCTGGAGAAACTTTTTCAACGCCGCCTGTTGCTCTGCCAGCTTGCCTTTTTTTGGAGGAAGCGTGTGCTGTTCTCCTTTGAGTATCTCTTCCGTTCTCCCGCTGAACACGGCGTAAAATTTATCCTTCCTGTTCAACCCGAGAGGGTCCACGAACCTCATCGGGTTGTTCCCCACCATCGCATACAGGTTCAGCCCGTCCAATGGCCCCGCCGGATCCGGGTTGATCCAGCGCATCATCCACGGGGCGTAGTAACGAAACCCATAGTAGTAGAGCCCGCTGGCGTCGCGCTCCTTGCCGGAGTAACGGAGGGTTTTATGACTGGCTTGCACCTCAGAGTCCGCCGCCCACCACGCGGTGCCGCCGAAGGGGTAATAGCCCTCGTGGCTGATGAGCCGGGCGTCCTGGTCCAGCTCTTTCACCAGGCAACCCAGATGATCCTCGAGGCTGTAGCGCAGTTGGCCTTGTTCGATCTCGTCCGGTCGACCTTTGATCCAATAGAGGCCCCGCACGTTGATTCCCAGGTCGTGCAAGGTGCACACGTGAAGCTCTTCCCGGTCGTCCAGGGTGCGGATTTCCAGCCCGGGTAGATAACGCACCTCGTGCACATGAGTCACGGAAGCTGCCTGGTTGCGTTGCTGTTTGCGCACTCGCAAGCCCTGGAAATCGTAGACGTAGTGTTCGGCATCGTCGTCGCCGTCCTGGCGTCGCACCTGCGTTACGCTCTGCAGCTGGTTGCGCGGGTTCCAGTTCAGAAGTTGCCCGGAGGAGGGCAGGCTCAGCGGGTTGCCGCCGGCGTCGAAACTCAGGTCAAAACCGGGAGACGCTTCGCCTTTGCGCCATTGGACGCAGCGATTGCTCGACGGGTCCAGGGTCAACAGCAACGTGTGGGCCTGTCCCGGGACGGCGCTGCCGTGGACCAGTTTCTCCAGGTTTGCACCCCGGTCATATTCGTAGTGCTGGGTGTAGGGCGTTCGCAAGGAAAGATCCGCCGGGGGGACCAGCCCTGGCAGCTCGGGTCGGGTGCCTGCGCCAAACGCCTCCAGGCCTGTCGCGCTTTGCAGTCGATACAGGCTGTCGTAGGTAAACCGACGAGTCCCTTCGGTCCGCTGATTGGCGTGGTAGCGCGGGGTATGGGTGTGGTCGACGATGGACGTTACGTTGCCCACCGGATCGTAGCCGTAACTGAAGTGTTGGTGAATGTCGTTGCCTTTGACCGCTTTGAGTTCGCTCAGGCGCCCGTCTTCCGGGTCGTGGCTGTAAGACGTCGTGACACCGTTGCCGGCGGTGTACATCTGGATTTGGCCTTGGGCGGTGTATTGCAACTGGTCAACGATAAGCTGGGCGGTCGGGCTGCCGGTCCATTGCAGGCGGCACGCCTTGAGCTGGCCGGCGATGTCCAGGTCCAGGTGTTGTGCATGACCGCCTGCGTCCGTACTGCCGAGGATCTCCGCCATGGCGCTGTAGCGCCAGTGGGTTTCGTAGCACGTGGGTTCGAGCAGGGCATCGCACCCGGCCTCGTCTTGCGGCCAGTCCGGTGAGGCCAGCGCCTCGAGAAAGCGCCGGGACTGATGCAATGGCGCACCGGCCATTGAATAGTCCTCCAGCGATAACTGCCCGGCTGTGTCGTAATGCTTGCGCAGGCGCCCACATTGATTGTGTCGGGCGCTGTCGACGGAACTGTCGCCGTAATGCAGGTACTCGACGGTTGTCCACGCCTGGCCCTGGGTTCGCTCGCGGATGAGCGTGGGCCGTAGCAGCAGGTCGTAGTCGATTTTTTGCTCGCTGTGACGAGCGTCCCACCCGTGCAGTTTTTGCCCGGCCACGCCAAAGAGTTCGCGGCGCAGCCCGCCGTCGACGCTTTCCGTGCGCAACGGTGTACCCGAGAGGCTGTAGAGACTGAGCAGGTTGGCCGTTTCCGTGCCGTAGAGTCGTGGGTCCCATTGGGCGACGATACGGCCGGCCACGTCATACGCCTGGGCCGTGACCAGCGCCTGTGTCTCATCGCCGGCTGAGCCGCGCAGGTAGTCCACGCGTCGGACGGGCCCGGCTCGCCCATCGAACACCGCCAGCACGGGCGTGTTTGCATGGGGCTGGCCGTTCACTGGGCAGGCTCCGGATCCGTGTCGTTATAGTCGTGGGCGCATTGGTACCAGGGATGATAGACCTGCCAGGCCTCGTGCCCCTTGGCATTGATGACCTTGACCAGGCGTCCCGGCGGATCGTAGAACTGCTGGTCGTGATAACCGTGCACGCGCAGCGAGGCGTCGTTGATGTAGCGCCAGGCATCGGCGAAGTACGGCCGATAGACCCGGGTGACCAAGCCCTTGTTGTCGTATTCGACCCGTTCGCTCACGCGCCAGCGCTGTTCGGCCAGGTGCTGGAGCGGCTGCCCGTTCTGTAACACCAGCGAACCGTCTGCGGCCACGGCATAGGCTTGCCCGGCATCGACCCGCTGTTTGCTTTGCAGGGCACGGCCGAATCCGTCGACGGCACTGACGGCGATGCGGATCTGTTGCAACGGATCGTCGGGGTAACGATCGGCGCTCAGCACGACGCTGTGGACCGGCTCCCGGGTGGCGACCTGTATCAGCACCCACAGGAGTTCCTGGGCGGCGCTGCGTTCGGTCAGCTGTGCCAGGCGCGTGCGCGCCGAGGCGCGGACATGGCCGTCGGGCAACAGGTAGCGCGCGCTGACCCACTCGTCGCGCTGGGTGGAAAGGACCAGGGCGAGATCGATCGACCCCATCCAACTGAGGGTGTCGGTGCGCACGGCACTGGCGATCCGGCCCAGGGTGTCTTCAGGATGGTCGATGGCATTGCCCGGCGTCAGATCCGCGGGCGGCTGGTAGGTGGCGATGTCGTCGAAGCCCGCCTGCGCGCCGCTCTCGGTGCCATGAAAGGTCACGCCCAGCGGAACGCCCGCCGGGCCGTACAGGGCCTGCTGGAGATTGTCATTGGCATCGATGATCTGGCGCGGCAGCAATGCCCGGTAATCGTACTCGACCCGCGTCGTGCAGCCGTCCGGCAAGGTCACGGCGGTGGTCATCAAGTGGTAGGCGTCGTGTTCGACGGTGGTCACCCCGTGGCTTTGGGTTTCCTGCAGGGTCGTCAGTTGGAAGAAGCCCTCAAGAGGTTCGTAGGTGGCAAACCCGATTTTCCTGGACCAGAGATTTTCGCGGTCGTCCTCATCCGTATCCTCCGGCAGGAACAGCAGCATGGGTTCAAAGCCGATGCTTTCCAACTGCTCGCGAATGTCGAAGGGTGGTGGCAGGTCGTCGTAGGCTTGCAGTGCATGCTTGTCGAACTCGGCCATCTCCAGCGGGCCGCGCAAGGCCTGGAAGGCAATGTCGTCGCGCTCGTCCACCAGATAGTTCTGTTCCTGAAGCGCGATCAATTGCCGGGCGGCGTCCCATTGCGGGGAGTCCTGATGCTCAAGGAAGGTTTCATAGCGGATGTGCCGGGGATCGAGCCCCAGCGGCAGTTCACCTTTGGGACGTTGCAACCCGTTGGCCCTGGAGCGCCACGGCAGACTGAGTCGCTGGCGCAGCCTGTCGTCATCGATCAGGTGCAGGTGCTCGGCGCGTCTCTCGATGATGTGGAACATCTGTTGCTGGTCATCATGGGCGTCGCGCCACCAGCCGTTCTCGACCTCATCTTCGAAGGGCGGTGGGTCGAGGGCTGTGAGGCGCCGGGCGTAGTGGACGACGAAACCGTGGATAAGCGCGCCGAACTGGTTCCACTTCAGGTTGAGGCCATGCTGGATTTGCGGGTCGTTGATAAAACCGTCGTATTGATAGGTGATCGTTTCCAGCTCCAGTACCAGCAGGCTCTTGTGATGGACATGGGGATGGCGCAGCAGGTAGCGCTGTTGGGTCACGGTGTAAGGCCCGGTCGTGTCGGTCGGTTCGGCGGGATGGGCTTCCGTGCGCAACACATGGCCGCCCAGGGCATAGGCCATCTCCCGCGCGGTGTCCGGGTCGGGAGTGATGATCTCGTTGGCCTCGTCGCCTTCATGGAACCGGGTCAGCAACGTCGGGCCCAACGGCACCGCGTCGGTGTCGCCCTCAAAGCAGTCCTTGAGGGGCTGGTCGACGGTGCGGCCGGTGTGGAACCAGGTCTTGATCAGCGCCGGCGCGGTGAAACCGGTTTCCATCTGGCTCTGCGGCACTTCGCTGTCGAACTGGTACAACCGGCCGAAACCCCGGAACTCACGATGGTGGCCGTCATAGTCGCCTTCGAAGTAGGTGAAGCGTTGAGTCAGGCAGTTGCCGGTGATCTCGTCCAGTTGTTGTTGCCGCGCCACCAGCGGCAGGGCCAGGGGCAGGTAACAGGTCAGTGGTTCCCGGCTGGCCACGCGTTGCTGTTTTTCATCCAGCCAGTACTGCGCACTGCTGCGATAGGTCAAGGTGCTGCTGCAGCCCATGTTGTTGTTCATGGCGTTGAGCAGATAAGGACGGGTCGCGACGAAGTCATAGCGCCAATGCCCGGGCTTCATGTCCGGTGTCATGTGCGGTTTGCTCAGGATCAGGCTGGCGCACCCCAGGCCTTGCAGGTCGGCCAGCGTGACCTGGCACAGATTGTCGTACCGCACGCCGTCGGGCCATGGCACCTCGATGGGCGTCTGCTCCAGGCCATTGCCGCCGCGGTTGAGGTAAATCTTGAAGCAATCGCTGTCGAGGTAGATCAACGCGGGAGCCCCGGACCCGTCCAGGTCGGCGATGCGGACGCGGTCGGCATCGAACCCGGCGTAATCGAAGGGCAGGGCGCTCATCACGAAGCCTTCGCCGAAACGCCCATGGCCCAGGCTCGGCCAGCACTTGATTTCGTCGCAGCGGATACGGCACAGCTCGGTGCTGTCGCTGCCCAGCAAGTTGCCGAACATCACCAGCTCGCTGCGCAGGTCACTGAACAAGGGCAGGGCGCTGTCCGGTTCATGGGGCGCCTCCACGCCTGGGGCAAATCCTTGCTCGCGGAGGTTGGCGTACAGCCGCACGCTCCGTGGGCCGATCATGGCCAGGGAACGCAGACCGTCGCCGTTGAGGTCTGCCAGTTGCGCGGCCGGGTGGAGGAACTCTGTCGGGAAGCGCTTGAAGTCGGTGAAGGTGGACCAGCTACGGTCCGGGTTGAGGGTATAGAAACCACTCATGCCTGGCTGGACGATGAGCCAGTTGAGGCGGCCTCTGCCGGTCAGGTCGGTCAGCACCTGCAACACCGCCGGGGTGTCGGCGGCCACAGGCATGCTCAAAAGGCGTGACCATGGGCCGTAAGCGATTTTGGCGTCGGTATCGCCGCGTTCCGGCTCGCGGTAATACCAGCCATCGGTGTAGCGGCACAGAAAACCCGGGACTCCCTCGCCATACAGGTCGACGCAGTGGTACCGCGCGCCGTCTTCAATAGCGGGCATCGTCTGCTGCTCAAGGAACGTTTCGGGCGTCAGGTTGAGGTCGAAACCGTTGTAGTGCAGTTCGACGGGAGGGCGGCATTCGACCCGGTTCTCAGCGTCCCAGGTTTGATAATGGGCGGCGGTCAGCAGGTTGTAACCCAGTGCGGTGGCGGTGTACTCCAGCAGCACCCGCGCGACCAGCGCAGGTTCGGTGCCCGCTTCGGCGGGGAAGTGGTGGAACATCAGCACCTGTTGGCAGAGGTGCCGCGTGCCGATTTCGAAACCGTACCGGTAGGCATGGATCGGGTCGCTGCGCAGTGGCCATGGCACCCCTTTGGGGACGTGCCAGACTGGTTTGCGCGCAAGGTCGAGGGTGCGCTGCCCATAGTCGAACAGCAGGTGAAAATGCCAGCGCTTGCTTGCCGGGTCATCCTCTTCGAAGCAGTAGAAGGTTTCGCTGGCCGTGGCATTGCCGTAGCACACCCGCCGCAGGTAGCGCTGGGCGCGATAGTCGTGGGGGCCGTCAAACGGGCCGGGATCGACTGCGTATTCATAGAAGATGTGCTCGCCTGACGGGCTGAGCGTTTCGAGCAACAACCATGCGGCAATGCGGGCCGGCTGTTGTGAATCGGTGCCAGGGGTGGGGTCGGCGATGCGCGACGCTTCGCTGTTGCCGTAGCAATACAAATGGCCGTTGCTGCCCTGGACCCGCCAGAACGGTGCCTGGCCGTTGTCGGGGCTCCAGAGCTCATACACATCGAATGCACTTTCGGTCCTGGGGTAATAACGCACCACTGAACAGGCCCGGCTACCGGGACCCGCCAGCGTGCGAATGACCGGCATGCCGTCGTTGAACTCGGGCCAGCGCTCGACCCCGTCGGCATCGATCATCACGTCATCATCGCCATAGTGGGGTACGCCTTCGCTGGTGCGGCGGGTGATGCGGGCGATGGACAACTGCATGCCGATTCCGAAGGTGCCGTTGCCGCCCTGGCTGTTGTAGTGCAGCGCCAGGGTCGGTGTCAGGTGGCGGGCGCTGGAAAGAGGCAATGGCAGTTCGAAAGAGGCTGCCCCTCGCGTGCCGACTGGGCCGATCCGGCTGCCCATTGTGGTAATGGATGCGCTGTTGGCAATGGTGGGGGTCACAATTTGGAGGGGCGTTTGTTCTGCCATCGAGAGAATCTTCTTGTTAGGCAATATCAGGGGATACCCGGCTGAACATGAGAATGCCAAGAGATGAACGATGGGTAACCTGTCAGATCCGACAGGTGCGCGAGCAGGCCGATAAGTGGTAGGCATTCCTGCACGCAATAAAAAAAGGCCGGTGGGCTTGTCGCCCACCGGCCTTTTTTACGGTGCGAAGGTGCGGGTTACTGCACTTCTACCGCCAGGCTGTCACTGATCTTCTTCTGCCAGATGGCCGGGCCGGTGATGTGCACCGACTCGCCCTGGCTGTCGACCGCAACGGTCACGGGCATGTCCTTGACCTCGAACTCGTAGATCGCTTCCATGCCCAGTTCGGCGAATGCCAGGACTTTGGACTTGCGGATCGCCTGAGCCACCAGGTACGCGGCGCCGCCGACGGCCATCAGGTAGACGGCCTTGTTGTCCTTGATCGCTTCGATAGCGGTCGGGCCGCGCTCGGATTTGCCGATCATGCCCAGCAGGCCGGTCTGCTCGAGGATCTGGCGGGTGAACTTGTCCATCCGCGTGGCGGTGGTCGGGCCGGCCGGGCCAACCACTTCGTCGCCGACCGGGTCGACCGGGCCGACGTAATAGATGAAGCGACCCTTGAGGTCCACCGGCAGGGTTTCACCTTTGTTCAGCATCTCGACCATGCGCTTGTGCGCCGCGTCGCGACCGGTGAGCATCTTGCCGTTGAGCAGCACGGTTTCGCCCGGCTTCCAGCTCTGCACTTCTTCCGGGGTGAGGGTGTCGAGGTTCACGCGACGGGCCGACGGGCCGGCTTCCCAGACGATTTCCGGGTAGGCGTCCAGCGGTGGCGCTTCCAGCTCTGCCGGGCCGCTACCGTCCAGCACGAAGTGGGCGTGGCGGGTGGCGGCGCAGTTGGGGATCATGCACACCGGCAGGGAGGCGGCGTGGGTCGGGTAGTCCATGATCTTCACGTCGAGCACGGTGGTCAGGCCACCCAGGCCCTGGGCGCCGATGCCCAGTTGGTTGACCTTCTCGAACAGCTCCAGGCGCATCTCTTCGATACGGTTCTGCGGGCCACGGGTCTTGAGCTCGTGGATGTCGATGGATTCCATCAACACTTCTTTCGCCATGACCGCGGCTTTCTCGGCGGTGCCGCCGATGCCGATGCCGAGCATGCCCGGTGGGCACCAGCCGGCGCCCATGGTCGGAACGGTCTTGAGCACCCAGTCGACGATCGAGTCGGACGGGTTGAGCATGGCCATTTTCGACTTGTTCTCGGAACCGCCGCCCTTGGCCGCCACGTCCACTTCCACGGTGTTGCCCGGGACGATGGAGTAGTGGATGACCGCCGGGGTGTTGTCCTTGGTGTTTTTGCGCGCACCCGCCGGGTCGGCGAGGATGGAGGCGCGCAGGACGTTTTCCGGCAGGTTGTAGGCGCGACGCACGCCCTCGTTGATCATGTCGTCCAGGCTCATGGTCGCGCCGTCCCAGCGCACGTCCATGCCCACCCGCACGAACACGGTCACGATGCCGGTGTCCTGGCAGATCGGCCGATGGCCGGTGGCGCACATGCGCGAGTTGATCAGGATCTGCGCCATGGAGTCACGGGCCGCCGGCGATTCTTCGCGCAGGTAGGCTTCGTGCATCGCCTGGATGAAATCCACGGGGTGGTAGTAGGAAATGAACTGCAGGGCGTCGGCAACGCTCTGAATCAGGTCGTCTTGCTTGATCACGGTCATGAGTCGCGCTCCTCTCTAAGACGGGAACATTCAATAAGGTACCGCTCGTTTGGGTGCATCGGTCGACGGGCGGCACCTCTTAAGACACGCCGGGCATGCTGGCGCGACGCTAAAAAGGCGCGGCAGTATATCGCAGGCGGGCACCCTGTGGGAGCGAGCTGCCTTTGTGGCGAGGGGATTTATCTGTGGCGAGGGGATTTATCCCCGCTGGGGCGCGAAGCGGCCCTAAATGATAGATGCTCATTAACCTGACACACCGCAGCGGCAGCTTTTAGGTCTGCTTCGCAGCCCAGCGGGGATAAATCCCCTCGCCACAGGGGCCAAGCATCAAGCGCAGATGCTGCGTCAATCTGGGCCATTGCTTTGACGCCATTTTTCTGCTCCAGAATTGAATGGTCATTTGTCCTACACGCCACTAAAGTGGCGGCTGGCCTGTAGCGTAGGACGCCTCCTGTCAGTTTCCTTTCCCATGGTGAGTCAACGATTGACCCATAACGCCATTCAACGTCTCCTGCTCAAACGCTTCGCCCTGGCGGCCGCGACCTACGCGCTGGCGCTGGTGTTGTTGTGGCTGGCATTTTTCAGTGGGCATTACCTCGACTCGTTACGCGGCGTCATCATCGGCAGCGCCTTGGTGGTGCTGTGCCAGGGCACCTTGTTCGCCGTGTTTATCAGTGGCCGCAACCTGCGTTTCGCCGACCCCAGCCTCACCGAAGTGCAAGTACTGATCGGCCTGGGCTGGCAGACCTGGATGATGGGGCACCTGGACCAGGCCCGGGGCCTGTTCCTGGTGTTCTATGTGCTGATCCTGCTGTTCGGGCTGTTTCACCTGTCCCGCCGGGCTTTCGTACGCTGCGCGATGCTGGTGTTCTTCAGTTTCACTGGCATCATCCTGTGGGACGCCTGGTTCTTCCGGCTTTCCGACCCCACCCTGGCCGGCTTGCAGGTGTGCGTGCTGTTTATCGTGCTGGTGTGGCTGGTGCTGTATGCCCGCTATGTCCAGACCTCGCGCCAGCGCATGCGCCAACGGCGGTTTGCCCTGCAGGCGCACCAGGACACCCTGCGCGGGATGATGCGCCAGCTCGAAGACCTGGTGGCGACCGATGAGTTGACCGGCCTGTTCAATCGCCGGCACTTCCTGCGGCTGGCGTCCCGTGAACTCAACACGCTCAAGCCCGATATGGCCCATGGCCTGGCCTTGATCGATCTCGACCATTTCAAACGCATCAACGACCTGCACGGCCACGCGGCCGGCGACCAGGTGCTCCAGGCTTTCGCCAGCGTCGCCACGGCCTGCCTGCGCGAAGGCGACGTGCTGGCGCGCTATGGTGGCGAAGAGTTCGTCATGCTCCTGCCCGCCTGCGACCCTGCGCGGCTAACGGCCTGTTGCGAGCGGCTGCGGCTGGCGTTTGCCGCCGTCGAGTTGACCGGCTTGCGGGTAGGGGTCCTCAGCCTGTCGGCGGGCATGACGCTGTTGGAAATGGACGATGACCTGGACAACGCATTGCAACGTGCCGACCAGGCCTTGTACCGTGCCAAGCGAGACGGCCGTAATCGGTGTGCCGCCGCCTGGGAGAATGTCGATGCCTGAACTGACGGTCGCCGGCCGGCAATGGACGGTCGCGCCGGGCAGCAATCTGCTGGACGCGCTGAATCAGTCCGGCGTACCGGTGCCCTACAGTTGCCGCGCCGGCAGTTGCCATGCCTGCCTGGTGCAATGCACAGGCGGCGATGTGCGCGATGGTCGGCCCGATGCCTTGAGCCCGGCACAGCGCGACCAGGGCTGGCGGCTGGCCTGCCAATGCCAGGTGGTCGAGGATGTGCAGATCCACACCTTCGATCCGCAACGCGACGGTCAGGCGGCCCGGGTGGCGGCGGTGGACTGGCTGGGCCCCGACGTGCTGCGGTTGCGCGTCACGCCTGAGCGGGCGCTGCGTTACCAGGCCGGACAACACCTGGTGCTGTGGCTCGGCGACGTCGCCCGGCCCTATTCCCTGGCGAGCCTGCCGGAGGAAGATCGCTTCCTGGAGTTTCACCTCGATTGCCGTCAGCCCGGGCAATTTATCGACAGGGCTCGATCCCTGAACGTGGGCGATCCCATCCGTCTGGGTGAGCTGCGCGGCGGGGCGCTGCATTACGATTCCGCCTGGCACGACCGGCCGCTGTGGCTGCTGGCCGCCGGTACCGGGCTGGGGCCGTTGTTCGGCATCCTGCGCGAAGCCCTGCGCCAGCAGCATCAGGGGGCGATTCACCTCATGCATGTTGCCCATGACGCCAGCGGGCATTACCTGGGCAAACCCCTGGCGGCGCTGGCGGCCAAGTATCCCAACCTCACGGTCGAACTGCTGACATCGACCGAGGCACCTTCAGCCCTGGCGCAACTTCGGCTGGCCTCGCGACAAACCCAGGCCCTGGCCTGCGGCCACCCCGAGCGGGTCGAAGCCTTCGCCAAACGCCTCTACCTGGCCGGCCTGCCGCGTAATCAGTTGCTGGCGGATGTCTTCCTTACCCGCGAGGGCGGCGCAGGCTGAGCCACCGCCATCGCGAGCAGGCTCGCTCCCACATGGATCTGCGGTGTACGCAGTATTTACATACACCACTAGACCTGTGGGAGCCGAGCTTGCTCGCGATGGCGGCAGTACATTCATCATTGATACAAGCTGAGCCACCGCTATCGCGAGCAAGCTCGCTCCCAGTGTGCCCGGCATGGGCCAAAGCCAGTCACCTGAGAAGTGGTGACCAGAATGAGTGACAAGAACTGTAGTGAAACGCAAGGGGGAAACCGCGAGGCCATCCTGAAAGAAGCGTGTAGCAAAGGCGCGACCGCAGGAACACGAACAAGCAGTGAGGCCGGATGCGGGCGATAAGTGTGCTGGGAGCCACGAAATCCAACGGTCACCGAAAGACGCATCAGGTAGAGCTTGGCGGCCCGAGCCGAAGGTTTTGGCACCTTACCCGGGGAGATCTCGTGGGCGTAGCCCACGAGAAGTCAGCAGAAGCCGTAGTAGTGAAGAAGGATCGTAATGGATCTGGAACGAAGGGCTGAAGAACAGAAACACTCACCATAGACTACTGCCTACAAAGCGAGAGCCCTTTGAAACTGCACCCGGAAATGCCATGTGGCATGTAGCGGGATGGCCAGGCATGGAGAAGTCGAGTGGACCTCGATCAACACATGCAAGGAGGGGGCGAGTCAGTAGGCAGACGGAACAGGATTAGAGACGTGTTTAGCGAAATCTGCATGGAAACGATCGTCGAAAAGGAGAATATGCACCGAGCGCTCAAGAAGGTCCGGTCGAACAAGGGTGCGCCAGGGGTCGACGGAATCACTACCGAAGAGCTTGAGGCGCACCTGCAAGCGCATTGGCCGGCCATCAAGGGCAAGCTTTTGGATGGGACCTACAAACCGGGACCGATCAAAGGCCTCAGGATCCCCAAGCCGCAAGGCGGGGAGCGGCTGTTGGGCATAGCGAATACGCAGGATCGCTTGATCCAGCAATCAGTTCAACAGCTCCTGACTCAACTGTGGGATGTAAGGTTCAGCGAACACAGTTACGGTTTTCGGCCCGGCCGGAGCAATCTCGATGCCATACGAGCGGCCAAAGCTTTTGTTCTGGAAGGCAAGACGTGGGTTGTTGATATCGACATCGAAGCCTTCTTCGATCAGGTCAACCACGACAGGCTGATGAGCCTCATATCCCAGGATGTCCATGACAAGCGGCTGATGAGGTATCTGGGTCAGACGCTTCGAGCGGATATGTTGTTGGACGGCCAGCGGGTCAAAAGGACGGCAGGAACGCCACAAGGGGGACCGATAAGTCCGCTGCTTGCCAATCTCTATCTGGATGCACTGGATAAAGAGTTGGAGGCCCGAGGGCTGAGTTTCTGCCGCTACGCTGACGACCTGATGATTTACGTCACCAGCGAACGCAGCGCGGACCGTGTGCTGAAGAGTGTGACGGCTTGGATAGAGAAACACCTCAAGCTTAAGGTGAGCGCCAGCAAAAGTGGAACGGGCCGTCCTTGGGATCGCGACTTCCTTGGCTACAACATCGACGAACAAGGGAATGGGCAGCTGTCGGGCAAGACGGTGAAGAAATACCGCAAGAAGGTCCGCGAGCTTTGGTCGGCCAGGCAAAGCCTGACGAGCACTGAGCTTATCGCTCAATGGGGGGATTACGTCCGAGGCTGGTACGAATACTTCCGTTGGGTGAAGGACGACTTCAAAGGGTTATCTCAATGGACCCGCCGACATATGCGCAAATGTTTCTGGCAACGCTGGCACAGTCGTGAGGGTCGAATACGCAAACTGCGCGGACTTGGTATCTCAAATCGCCAGCTTACGCGAGTGAGTTTTCACGACGGTTCCTGGCGAGCGGCGCGCCACCCGGTGATGCATCAGGCGATGAGTCTGAAGGTAATGCAACGTTGGGGACTGTGGACGCCACAGGACTTCGCCTCAGCAGTTTGCTGAGCTGTTCAACCGCCGGATGCGGAAAACCGCACGTCCGGTGGTGTGGGAGGGGCAACGAGCACCAGCTTGTTGCCTCCACCCAATCATTGGACCAGGGCAGTCTTCGATTTTTCGGTCACCGTAAATTCCCTGTGGGAGCGAGCCTGCTCGCGATGGCGTCCGCCCAGGCGCCATTTCTCAGGAAGCAGAAACCAAAAAGCCCCGCCATTCACATGGCAGGGCTTTTGTCTGTCAGCGGGGCACTCAGACCATTGGGTCGCCGACGTGCAGGATCTTCATCCCGTTGGTGCCGCCGATGGTGTGGTAGCTGTCGCCCTTGGTCAGGATCACCCAGTCACCGGTCTGCACCACGCCGCGCTTGACCAGCTCGTCCACCGCCGCCTGGCTGACTTCGCCCGGTTGCAGGGCGGCCGGGTCGAACGGCACGGTGTAGACGCCACGGAACATGGCGGCGCGGGCCTGGGTTTCGCGATGCGGGGAGAACGCGTAGATCGGCACCGAGGAACGGATGCGCGACATGATCAGCGGCGTGTAGCCACTTTCGGTCAGGGCGATGATCGCCTTCACACCGGGGAAGTGGTTGGCGGTGTACATCGTCGCCAGGGCGATGCTCTCGTCGCAGCGCTCGAACGTTTTGCCGATGCGATGGCTGGAGGTCTTGCCGGTAGGGTGCTTCTCCGCGCCCATGCAGATGCGTGCCATGGCCTGCACCGCTTCGAGCGGGTATTGGCCGGCGGCGCTTTCGGCCGAGAGCATCACGGCGTCGGTGTAGTCGAGCACGGCGTTGGCTACGTCGGACACTTCGGCGCGGGTCGGCATCGGGTTCTGGATCATCGACTCCATCATCTGGGTCGCCACGATCACCGCTTTATTGTGGCGACGTGCGTGCAGGATGATCTTCTTCTGGATGCCCACCAGCTCGGCGTCACCGATTTCCACACCGAGGTCGCCACGGGCCACCATCACGGCGTCGGACGCCTGGATCAGGCCGTCGAGGGTTTCGTCGTCGGCCACGGCTTCGGCGCGTTCGATCTTCGCCACCAGCCAGGCAGTACCGCCGGCCTCGTCGCGCAGTTGACGGGCGTATTCCATGTCGGCGGCATCACGGGGGAAGGACACGGCCAGGTAGTCGACTTCCATTTCCGCGGCCAGCTTGATGTCGGCCTTGTCTTTTTCAGTCAGGGCCGGCGCCGTCAGGCCACCGCCGCGACGGTTGATGCCCTTATGGTCCGACAGCGGGCCGCCGATGGTCACGGTGCAGACCAGCTCGGTGGCAGTGGCGGTGTCGACGCGCATCACCACGCGACCGTCGTCGAGCAACAGCTCGTCGCCCACGCCGCAGTCCTTGACCAGGTCCGGGTAGTCGATGCCGACCACTTGCTGGTTGCCTTCGGTCAGCGGATGGCTGGTGGAGAAGGTGAACGTGTCACCGATCTTCAGCTCGATGCGCTTGTTGGCGAATTTGGCGATCCGGATCTTGGGGCCTTGCAGGTCACCCAGCAGGGCAACGAAGCGGCCGTGCTTGGCGGCGAGGTCGCGCACCAGCTTGGCACGAGCCTTGTGCTCATCGGGGGTGCCGTGGGAAAAGTTCAGGCGGGCAACGTCCAGGCCAGCCAGAATCAGCTGTTCGAGAACTTCCGGCGAATTACTGGCCGGGCCAAGGGTAGCGACGATTTTGGTGCGACGGACGGACATGCAAGACTCCTCAAGTTCAAGCGCCAGCGAAGGCTACTATGGTCTTTGGGTGTAGTCATTGTTCATATGCACTACTTATTCGTTTCTTTTTCGAAGTGAACATTCCCGAAGATTTTCACGCCTCTTCGGCCTACACCATTCCTGTGGCCATGAGAATTCATCTGAGGCAATGGGGATTTATCTGAGGCAATGGGGATTTATCTGTGGCGAGGGGATTTATCCCCGTTGGGGCGCGAAGCGGCCCTAAATCCATACAACTCGGTGCATCTGGCAGGTTGCGTTGGTTTTTGGGGGGCCGCTTCGCAGCCCAGCGGGGATAAATCCCCTCGCCACAAGAGCAAGCTCGGCACCATATATAAGCTGAAGATTTCTACGGCCAGGCCGATACAGCGCTCAAGACAGGAGAACCTTCCCATGCGATTCGTGCTTTTTATTGCCCTGGCCCTGAGCATCACGGGCTGCACCCGGTGGTCGATGAACCACCACATGAACCTGGCCTACAAGGCCTACGACCGTGGCAACTGCGACCAGGTGATGCTCGAACTGTCCCAGGTCGACCGCGCCAGCCGGGCCCGCCGTTATATGCAGCCGGAAGTCTCGATGCTGCGCGGTCAGTGCCTGGAGCGGCAGAAACTGTTCATCGACGCGGCACAGACGTACCAGTTCATCATCACTCAATACCCCACCAGCGAATACGCCTTCCGCGCCCGTGCCCGGCTCGAAACCCTCGAAAGCCTGGGGCACTACCCGACTCGTAGCGCCACGGCGATCCGCCCGACTGCACTCTGATCGCCACTGCAGCGAAACCGCATCTGGGAATGGTTCCCAGCCGAGGAGCGGCATCGCTGCGGACTGGCTTCCACCCAAGCTTGAGCTATATTTGTACAACTCGTGGCTAGAGCAGCTTCTCTAATAGCGAGGCAACACCTGTGACCGGCAGAAACAGGCTCAAGATGCTTGAAAGCGTCTGGCACCGAGATCGGGGAGAGCGGGCTGGCTTGGGCTCGTTCCGAAGCATTGGGTAGGTCCCTTTTTTGGGGCTGGGAAAAAGCGATACAAGACATGTACAAAAAGCGTCGAATTGATCGGCAGGATCTGCCGTGCTTCTTGAAAGTGTTCAACGGCGTCAATGACAGGCCCATTGGTTTCCTGGGCAACGTTTCCGAATATGGTCTGATGCTGATCGGCACGTTGCCGTTCATGATCGGCGCAGACTTTGACCTGCACCTGAAAATCCCCGTGGATGATGGCCAGCAGATGGACATCAGGCTGAAGGCCACATGCCTGTGGTGCCATGAAGACGTGACGCCGCAGCATTTCGACGCCGGTTTCAGCCTGCACGGGACCCCGCCGGAGTACGGACAACTGGTCAGCGCATTACAGCACTATTTCAGCTTCCACTCGTTGTCGGCTTCGGCTTAAGCCCAGGCTGAAGGCCCCCTTCCTGTAGGAGCTGTGTAGGAGCTGTCGAGCGAAGCGAGGCTGCGATCTTTTGATCTTTCGCTCTTTCGCTCAGGACTCAAGCGTCTGGGACAAGATCGCAGCCTCGCTTCGCTCGACAGCTCCTACCAGCTCCTACAGACAGCTCCTACAGAAACCTCTTTCAGCGCTGGATCTTCTCTTCGCTATCCAGCAGCTTCTCCAACAACAACACCCCCATCTCGCCCATCTGGTGAATCGCCAGGGCCAGGTTGCGCGGGGCGCCTTCCAGGTCTTCCGATAAATCCAGGATCAGCGTGCTCACCGAGCAGAAGGTTTCGTAGCTGTGCGCGAGCATGCCTTCGGGGTCGGCGTCGGGGGCGACGATGAAGTAGTCCAGGTGCTTGGCGGCTTTCTGCTCGGGTTGGCCGTTGTTGGGCTTGAGGTAGTAGTCCAGGGCTCTTTGGGCGGCCTGGTCGAGCTTTTCGGGGTCGAGGGTTTCGTGGGAGGACTGTGGATTGGTGTGCGGGGGATTGGGTGTTGGCTTGATCATATTCACTTTTCCATGATGGGGCTGCTACCCGCTTCGCGACTAAACGAGGGGTGGCGGCTGGACGCAGGTTAGTCGACCGGTGGAAAAGCGAAGCCCGGCGCGCCCGAGGGCGCCCTGCGAACAGCCACCATCAAGTGCGGGGATAGGGGAGCCCGACTGGATGAAACCTGTGCACACCACTTTTGCCACCGGGCGACTAAACCCGACCGCTGGATATCAGCGACACGGATCAAGTTACGGTGCAAGGCCAAGGCACACAAGCCGGCGGATTCTGGCGGATCTGTAGTCCGTTGCGCAAGGCGTTGTAGTCAGTCGGTCGTTTCCTGCATCAGATGCCTCCGCTGGTCGGAACTGTCAAAGCTAACAGGTGTTTGAACAGCCTGTCATGGCATTTACTGATTCCCCAAAGCCCTGCTCACGACCACCCCTTTGAGAGCTAGATATGACCACTGACGACGAATTTGATAAGAACAAGTCAGCAGATACATCGGAAGATATCAACATCGGGGCTATCAACGAGGCATCTGATGCGGGTGGGGTGTCGGTGTATTCTCCTCCAGATCAGGCTACTTCTTTTTCTCCTTTGCGTGCTGTAAGTGGTGATCTCTGGGCCCAGATCTGGCTGAGCCACGAGTGGTCTGATGACGGTCGGAGGTTTACGGTAAGAACAGAAAAGTATCAGACAGTAGCTGCTGCTTCTGGACGAGGTCGGTTGCATCTGCAACTCGACTCTGGCGGCGAAGGTCCATGGGAATTGGTAACTGATAACGCGTATCAGAATGGGACAGAGTGGAGAATCGATCGTACGTATTCGATAAACTCCAATGCTAGTAATGCAGCAATAAATTTCAGTTTTTGGTGGAATGGTAATAAACCGAATCTTACGGCTCAAAGACGCGTGACCTTTGTTGCTGCTGTCACTCCCACTATTGATCCGATCAGAAATGTGAACTCCAGAACCGTACGTATTACCGGAAAGAGACTCGTAGTCGGTGCCGGCACGGTGTTTGTTCGTACCAGCATCAGCTCTACCCATTACCAAGCCACTTGGGACGGTGGCGAAATATGGAAGGTTGACGTCCCTCTTTCCGCAGATGGGCGCCACATGACCTTCGTCGCGTATCAGATGGTTGAGAACAGACGGTCACCTGAATCGCCTAGTTCACATGTATTTCTGGTTTACATTACGGCCCCAGGCGCCAACGCTGTTTTGGCCAAAGGAGACATCTTCAGGGGAGTTGGCGCGCCCGGAAGCAAAGTAAGAGTGGTAAAGGCTGACAATCACAGTTTTCAGTTGGCCCCCGAAGCCACCGTAGGGACGGACGATTCGTGGCAGTCGTCTCTGAATGCTGATCTCTTCGGCGACACTGTTTCGGTTGTGGCTATTTATGATTTAACCGGCTTCCCCCGCGTCGTTTCGGATCCGGTTAGCTATAGAGTATTACTCGCCCCGGCAATCACCGGACCTGCCGCCAATAGCATTCAGGCACAAACCTTTAACCTCAGCGGTAACAACGCACTCAAAGGTGCAACGGTGACCGTCTATCGCGACCCGACGGACACCAGTGTGGGTCACACGGTGGTCACGCAGGACAATGGTAGTTGGAATGCAGACGTGACCGTGCCGGCGGGGCCTATCTCGCTGGCTGCCTTGCAAACATTGAACGGGAAAGACTCGGGTCGTAGTTCGCCTAGAGCGTTCAAGATAAAACCCCCGAAACTGCTCAATATCCAAATCACCTACCCCAGGCCCGGTACGGTGAAATTCTCTGGCGCGGGTCACGCCGACGCCACGGTGGATGTTCATAAAACCGGCGTTAACGACCCTCAGGTCAGCACTGGCGTCAGTGGCGGCCAGTGGGCGGTGGAGTGGCCCGATCAGCCGCCGGCAAGCTACTCGATGGATATCCGGCAAAAACTCCCCGACGGTTCCGCCTGGATTCATTCGGATTGGAGCGACAGGCTCACGGTCACGATACCTGTGCCGATGCCGACCCTGGAGGTTCAGGTTGGCGTAGACCGCAAGCCGGAGTTCTCTGGCATCGGTCATAGCTGGACGGGCCAACCTGCTGCGCAGATCGAGGTGCGGCGTGTGGGCGAGTCGACGCCTGTCGCGCCGGTTGTCGATGTCCGCAACGACCGTTGGCAAACCACTGCGGCCGAAGTCTGGAATCCAGGGACGCATACCGTCGAAGCCCGACAGTTGTTCAGTAACCTCTCTTCCGAGCCAACTTCAAAGCAATTCGTCATTCCGGCCCCACTGCCTACCGTGGAGTTGCGCCAGGACGGCCTGACCCCACGCTTCTCCGGTACCTGCCTGAGTGGTGCGCAGGTGCAGCTTCAGTTCGAGGGGGACCCGAACTCGCCCTATGCCGCGTTAGTGAGCGGTGCCACCTGGAGTTTCACCCGGACCGAGCCTTTCATGCCCGGCACTTATACCGCCAAGGTGACGCAGTCCTTCGGCGGCCAGACCTCCAATGAGGTGTTGCAGCGGTTCGATATCGTCGTGTTGCAGCCAGTCATTACCTCACCGGTGAATGATGAAGAGGTGGGCCACAACCCGGTCATCCAGGGCACGGGTGGCATTCCCGGTGCTTTGATGCGTGTGTTTGATTTCGTGTCGGAAACGCCTCTCGGCGAAGACTCGGTCACAGGCAATGAATGGTCGGTAACCATTACCGAGGATCTTCCCTTTGGCCGACAGAATGTTTACGCCGTCCAGCAATACGGCGACTTTCCCTCCGAGAAAAGCGAGCCGGTCCGCTTCGAAGTGATCCTGTTTCCCCCCACCATCGACCATCCCCAGCCGGGCGATGCCATTGCCCGGGCTTCGGTCATCGACGGCTATGCCCGCAAACACTGGGAATTCGATACGGCGACCGTCGAATTGTGGCTCGACGGTTGGAGCGAGCCCCTGGCAAGGGTGCCGGCCAGAGGTGTCGACGGCTACTGGTTCTATGACGCCCACTTGCCGGTGGGCACCTATACGCTGCGTGCCAAACAGATTTTTCAAGACAGGCCCTCCGATTTCAGTCCCGACCATGCCTTCACCGCCGTCCCGGCCATCCCGCTCATCGAGTCGCCGGCGTTGCAACAACACCTCGGTGCAACGGTGACGATCGCCGGACATGGCTACACCGGTGACTGGGTCGAAGTGGCCTGGAGCGACGCACCCGACACCGTGTTGGGCAGGGCGCAGGTGCAGGCGAACCGGACCTGGTCGATCCCCCTGACTATCGAGCGCCCGGCTGGTCCTCATTCATTGATGGTGCAGCAGGAATGCGACGGGTACAGCTCCGGGTGGAGTGCGGCGCATGCGGTGCTGTTGCTGTCCGGGGCGCCGACGTTCACGGCACCCGAGGCCGGACACTGGTTCGCAGGCCAGCCTTTTTTCGCAGGCACGGGCGAGAGCGGCAAGCATGTCGAGGTGTCGTACTGGTTCGATGCCCGACAGCTCGTCGCCCAGGACCGCCCGATAGCTGACGGAACCTGGACGGCTTCGCCGGACGCGTCGTTGCGACTCGGTGCCCATTGGGTGAGGGCGCGGCAAGACGATTCGGATTGGGGCGATAGCCCGCGCTTTGAAGTGGCACCGACTGAGTCAGTTGCCAGCGATCGAGCACAAGGCACGCCAATGACTGGGGAGGTGCGCCATGGACTCTGATGAAGTCGAAAAAGATCAGCCAGACGAAACCTCAAAGGGCATTAATAACAACCTGATTGAAATCATACTGCCCCCGCATGGCTATGTGCCTGCGACGTTCGACGTGTCGGGGATCAATGGCATACCTGGGCGCTATCCCGTCAGGATCATGCGAGCTTTCCAGCCCTATGAGCTGGGTTCCGGCCCCGTCAATGACGATGGTACCTGGACGGTGAGGGCCACCATGCCGAGCGGGGTCGATAGCTTGGAGATATACGCCGTCCAACCCGACAACCGTAATCCAGATAACAACAGGAAGCTCCACCGGTTCCTGACGACACTGACAAGGCCCGCATCGAACACCATCGTGCACGCCAATGACGTTGTTTTCGGGGGACGCGATTTCCAGACACCAGAGTCTGGGTATATGAAGGGAGTCTTGTGCTGGCTTATCTGGGTGACGTAATACCAGAAAGAACCTGGGACGTCAGGCCAAATGAACCACTGTCCAGCGGCGTTCACACGGTGAGAGCCCAGTATAAAGTTGGGAGCCTTGCCGGAACGAGTGTTACGCCTGAGATATCGTTCAGCGTCGTAGGCCAGCTGCTCATTACCCCTCCCTCATCTGCTCGGGAGATGCGTTTCAATTTAAGCGGAACCAACGGCATGTCGGGCGCTACCGTCGACGTGAAAATCGACTTTAGCGGTGCCCGTGTCGGCGGAGGGGAGGTGGCGGCGAACGGTGTCTGGAATGCCAGTGTAGAGATGCTGGAAGCGGGTCCGACTTCGCTGGTGGCCGAGCAGACCTATCGGGGTGTGACGTCGCCACTTAGCGCCGCCCAAGCGATCAAGATCAAACCTCCCAGATTGGTGAGTACCCAGGTGGCCTATCCCAGCCCCGGCATCGTGAGGTTTTGGGGCCCGGGTTACCCTGATGCCAAGCTGGAGATTTTCAGCGGCGACACCCTCCAGGTCGAAACCGTTGTCGATAGTAATGGCGCGTGGGCTGTCGACTGGCTCGATCAGCCGCCTTCAACCGCGCGCCAGATGAATGCCCAGCAAGGTGTTCCCGATGGAGTAGGCGGCTGGATCTACTCTGATCGCAGTAGCGATTTCACGGTCACCATACCCGTCCCGGTCCCCTCTCTTTCGGTGACGGTAGGCGCAGACCGCAAACCGGTGTTTTCCGGCGTCGGTCACAGCTGGACGGGGCAACCCGCTGCGCAGGTCGAAGTGCGGCGTGTGGGCGAATCAACGCCAGCCGCGCCGATTGTCAATGTCAGCAACAACCGTTGGTCAACCACCGTGGCTGAGGCTTGGAATCCGGGGACTTATTCTGTCGATGCCCGACAGTTGTTCAAGGACATCCCATCCGCGGTCACCGACCCGCAAACCCTCGTCATCCGGCCCCCACTGCCCACCGTGGAGTGGCGCCAGGACGGTCTCACGCCGCGCTTCTCCGGCACCTGTATGAGTGGCGCGCAGGTGCAGCTTCAGTTCGACGATGACCCGAACTCGCCCTATGCCGCGTTAGTGAGCGGTGCCACCTGGAGTTTCACCCGGACCGAGCCTTTCGTGCCCGGTCCTTATACCGTCAGGGTGACGCAGTCCTTCGGCGGCCAGACCTCCGATGAAGTGTCGCAGTCGTTCGAGATCGTCGGGTTGCAGCCAGTCATTACTTCACCGGTGAATGATGAAGAGGTGGATCACAAACCGGTCATCCAGGGCACCGGGGGCATCGCCGGTGCTTTTATGCGTGTGTTTGATTTCGTGTCAGAAACACTGCTCGGCGAAGCCGAGGTCACCGGCAACGAATGGTCGGTGCCGATTACCGAGGACCTTGCGTTTGACGATCACAAGGTTTACGCGGTCCAGCAGTACGGCGAGTTTCCGTCCGAGGCCAGCGAGCCCGTCAGCTTCAAGGTGATCCTGTTTCCCCCCACCATCGATCATCCCCAGCCGGGCGACGCGATTGCCCGGACTTCGGTCATCGACGGCTATGCCCGCAAACACTGGGAGTTCGATACGGCGACCGTCGAGTTGTGGCTCGACGGTTGGAGCGAGCCCCTGGCAAGGGTGCCGGCCAGAGGTGTCGACGGCTACTGGTTCTATGACGCCCACTTGCCGGTGGGCACCTATACGCTGCGTGCCAAACAGATTTTTCAAGACAGGCCCTCCGATTTCAGTCCCGACCATGCCTTCACCGCCGTCCCGGCCATCCCGCTCATCGAGTCGCCAGCGTTGCAACAACACCTCGGCACGACGGTAACGATTTCCGGGCATGGCTACACCGGCGATTGGGTGAAAGTCGCCTGGAGCGATGCGCCCGACACGGTGTTGGGCAGGGCGCAGGTGCAGGCGAACCGGACCTGGTCGATTCCTCTGAATATCGAACGGCTGGCCGGTTCCCATTCATTGATCGTGCAGCAGGAATGCGACGGGTACAGCTCCGGGTGGAGCGCGGTGCATAACGTGCTGTTGTTGTCCGGGGCGCCGACGTTCACGACGCCTGAGGCGGGGCACTGGTTCGCAGGCCAGCCGCTTTTCGCAGGCACGGGCGAGAGCGGCAAGCGCGTCGAGGTGTCGTACTGGTTCGATGCCCGGCAGCTCGTCGCCCAGGATCGCCCGGTAACTGACGGGACCTGGACGGCTTCGCCCGACGCCTCGTTGCGGCTCGGTGCCCATTGGGTGAAGGCCCGGCAAGACGATTCGGATTGGGGCGATAGCCCGCGCTTTGAAGTGGCACAGGAATAGTCGCTGGGGTACGGACAACGGGTCAGCGCCTTGCGGTATTCAGCTTTCACTCGTTGTCGGGTTCGGCTTGAGCCCAGATTGCCTCTGATACCTGAAGGCACTCATCGCTGTAGGAGCTGTCGAGCGAAGCGAGGCTGCGATCTTGTCCCAGACGCTTGAGTATTAAGCGAAAGATCAAAAGATCGCAGCCTCGCTTCGCTCGACAGCTCCTACACGGGCCTCTTTCAGCGCTGGATCTTCTCTTCGCTATCCAGCAGCTTCTCCAGCAACAACACCCCCATCTCGCCCATCTGGTGAATCGCCAGGGCCAGGTTGCGCGGGGCGCCTTCCAGGTCTTCGGATAAATCCAGGATCAACGTGCTCACCGAGCAGAAGGTTTCATAGCTGTGCGCGAGCATGCCTTCGGGGTCGGCGTCGGGGGCGACGATGAAGTAGTCCAGGTGCTTGGCGGCTTTCTGTTCGGGTTGACCGTTGTTGGGCTTGAGGTAGTAGTCCAGGGCTCGTTGGGCGGCCTGGTCGAGCTTTTCGGGGTCGAGGGTTTCGTGGGAGGACTGTGGATCGGTGTGCGGGGGATTGGGTGTTGGTTTGATCATGATTCGTTATCCATTAAATGGGCTGCCACCGACTCGCGACTAAACGAGGGGTGGCGGCTGAACGCAGGTTAGTCGACCGGGAGGATAACGAAAGAACCGGCGCGCCCGAGGGCGCCCTGCGCACAGCCACCATTAAGCACGGGAATAGGAGAGCCCGACTGGATGATGCTTGTGTACTTCGTTATACCTCCCGGGCGACTAAACCCGACCGCTGATTATCAGCGACACGAATCAAGTTACGGGGCAAGGCCAAAGCGCACAAGCCGGCGGATTCTGGCGGATCTGTAGTCCGTTGCGCAAGGCGCTGTAGTCAACCGATCTACGTCTTACACCACGTCCCACCACTCGTCGTCACTGTCAGACATGACAGGTGCCTGACACGACGGGTTTGTCATTCACTGTACCCAACAAGCCGCCTGGCGTTAACGATGGGAAATGAGTCATGGCCATGATGGACACTGACGACGATAGCGAAAAAGACGAGCCTCTCGAAGAGATGCAGGTCAGGGCTGAATTTGAAATCCTGTCGCCGTCGGGTTATGTCCCTGAGCGCATATTTCATGTTTCAGGACGCGGCGCCAGACCCGGCGGCACAGTCGTTATTTATGATGATTCCAACGCCGATGGACTGGGGTGGAGTTACGACATCAATGATGATGGTGACTGGACCGTGGACGCCGTGATGCCAAGCGATGCGGATCTAACGTACCGCGCCGGCCAAAGCGGACATGGGTTCACGAGGCCGAGAAAGATCGTAAGGCGTCCGACCACGCTCACGCAGCCCACGTCGGGCTACGTAGCCCAGGCTGTTTTCGGAGGGGAATGCTATCCGGGCGAAAGACCGACCGACCCGGGCATGCACATCAGGGTACTCGAAGGTACGACTGAACTGGCTTCGGTGACAGCCGTAGGCCCTGGGACAACATGGCAAGTCCGGCCAACTGTGCCACTGACCAGCAGGGCTTATACCGTGCGGGCGGAATATAAAGTCCAGAGCAGTCCGCTTCTCAGTTACACAGATTATGTATCTTTCGAGCTGATAGGCGCATTGATCATCACCGGGCCAGCCACCGATCAGGAAATGAGTTTCACCCTCTCTGGAACCAACGGCACACCAGGCGCCAGCGTCGACGCATGGATTGACCTGGGTGATGTCCACGTGGGTAATGACACCGTAGGGACCGGGGGAGCCTGGAGCGTCAATGTACAAATGCCGAGGCCGGGTCCGACTTTGTTGGTGGCAGATCAGACCTATCGAGGCGTAACGTCGCAACGCAATGTCGGCCGGGCATTCAAAATCAAACCGCCGAAACTGACGAATATCCAAGTGACCTACCCCAGCCCCGGCACTGTGAAGTTCTCGGGCGTGGGTTATGGCGGCGCCAGGGTGGACATTCTCAGCGGCGGCACCCTCCAGGTCGATACCGCCGTAAATAATGACGGCTCGTGGAGCGTTGATTGGCTCGACCAACCGCCTTCAGCCGCGCGCCAGATGAATGCCCGACAAGGTGTTCCCGATGGGATGGGTGGCTGGATCTACTCCAATACCAGTGACAATTTCACGGTCACCGTGCCCGTCCCGGTTCCTTCCCTTTCGGTAACGGTAGGCGCAGATCGCAAACCGGCGTTCTCCGGTTTCGGTCACAGCTGGCCGGACCAACCTGCTGCGCAGATCGAGGTGCGGCGTGTGGGCGAGTCGACGCCTGCCGCGCCGATTGTCGATGTCCGCAACGACCGTTGGTCAACCGCCGCAACTGAAGCCTGGAATCCGGGGACCTATTCCGTCGAAGCCCGGCAACTGTTCAATGGCATCTCGTCCCAGGTCACCGAACCGCAAACCCTCATCATCCGGCCCCCACCGCCCACCGCGGAGTAGTGCCAGGACGGTACTGGGTGAAGGCGCGGCAGGGTGGGGGAGCAGTCCGCGCTTTGAGCTGGCCCGGCAAGAGTAGCTCCATCGTCTCCAATATCTGAAACGGAGCACCACGATGAAAAATTCTCCCGCCGTAATCGCTCGTCATTTTTGCGAACAGCTCCTGGCGGGGCGGCAATCCGATTCACTGTCCGACCTTGGACAGTATTTTGAAGAGGGTGGCTCGGTGTGCGCACTGGCCCGCAAAGGGGTGGCCGGGCTGGTGAGCGAGTACGGGCTGGAACCCGAGGATGCCCAGGCGCTCGCATTGCGTCTCAACGGCCTGGCGACGTGGGTGTTGCGAGGTTTCATCGAAGACCAACTGACCCGGCATGAACCGCTGCCCATGCCCGTGCGCCAAGGCTTGCTGGCCCTGGTCGAGGGCCCCACTTATGGGGAGTTGTTCAAGCCCAATTTCAGCAACAAGTGCCCGGCGGACGCGATCGAAGCCATCCACTCACCCGTGGCCTATGCGGTGTGGCTCAAGCACTGGTCCGAACGGCGCCTGCGCCCCTCCGAAACCGATAAGGCCTACCCGCTCACCCTCCGCCGCAGGGACCTGGGACCGTTACGCATCGACCCGGTGACGACCCATCGCGTGGTGTCGTCGGTCGAGGTGGTCAGCGCTGTGCTGGAAACGTCCATCAAGGACTCCCTTGGCGGTATCCACGACCTGGACGTGATGCTGAGCGGGCGCCGCTACCCCAACGGCCTGCCTTATCACCACCCGTGGGTCACCCTGGATGAGTTGACCCGGGACCTGAACATGTCCGTCGGCCGTGTGGTGCAGTTGTGTGATCCGGCGTTTCCCTATTTCCTGAAAGCGCTGCCCTGGGAAGACACCAGTGGCCATGCCCTGACCCAAGCGGCCCGGCTCAGCCCGGCTTTGCGACAGATCATGCTGGAGGCGTCGCCTTTCCCCGGGGAGGATAACGATCAGTGGTTCAAGAAGAACTTCGGGGCGAAGGGCATTGAAGCGCAAAACCTGAACCAGACAGTGTTTTTCAACCAGCGGACCAAGCTGACTCAGCGCGGGCTGGAAGCCTTGCTCTCGGTGGAGTCGTTTGCCCCCACGCTGTCCGACCATGTGCAGACCGTCGATGAGCTGATCACGCCCGGGCATGCGGGTTCGGTGTTCGTCAACAACGGACCGGGAAACTCGATGGGTATCACCTATGGCGGTGATGCCAGCACCAATAAAATCATCGAGCTCATTGAAGAAGGGGCCTTCGATGACAGGATTGATCGTCTCAACCGCAAGATCCGCCTGGACAACGCGTTGCAGTTGCCCAGCCATGAAACCGATGCGCTGCTGACGGCGATCATCGCTGCCGAGCTGAGTCCCGATGCACGGGCGGGCGGCCCATCAGCGACGGAACCGCTCGATTACTGGATGACGGGCAGTACCATTCGGGCACTGGGACTGTTCCAGATGCTGCGGGAGGATTACCGCTGCTCGGCGGAGGAGTTCGCGGCGTTCGTGGGCGAAATTTCGATTTTTGGACGTGGCACCGAGCTCTCGCAATTCGACCGGGTGTACAACCGGGACGTGCTGTCCACCCCTCCATTGCTGATGGACGACGGCACATTCGCGCTGGTACCGGAGACCGAAGCCGACGCGTTGACCATCGCGCAGATTTGCGGTGGCTTGAACATCGACCTGGCGACCTATTTCAACCTGGCCCCATTGATCGCCAGCGCCCAAGGACTAACGACGCTCAAACGGAGCCGGCCGGTACTGTCCAGTTTCTACCGCATGGCCAGGCTGCCGCAGCTGCTGGGTATCGCGCCGAATGTGGCGGTGGAAATCCTCAACCGGCTGAGCGGCGAAGCCGGGCTCGTTGCGTTGCTGGGGCCGCCCGCGGTCAACACCGACGCCGATTCGGCGGCACCGGACGCCTTGACCCAGATCCAGTGTCTGGAGGGCTGGGTGCGCTGGTGTATCGACAATAACCTGGACGTGGCCTGGACTCTGGAGCAGGTCAAGCCCGTGTCCGCTCCCACCGAGCCGTCAGAGGCACAGAGCCGGTTGTTCGATCAGATCCGTTCGCAGCTTGGGCCGGCGCTGTTTACCGAGGCCGCGCTGCGGATGGCCGGCGTCCCGCCGTTGTCCAACGACCGGCAATGGACTCAGCAACTGCTGGAGCTGGTCGACGAGCAAGGGCTGGTGCTGCATCGCAGCGAGTCTGCCGACCCGCCCTACGAGGAATATGCCCGGGCGGTGGTCGAGCGCGTTGTGCGGCAAGTGGTCGGAAAAAACGATCCACAGACCGTCGAGCAGATCGTCGCCGTGCTGTTGAGCAGCCGTGCCGGCCAGCGTGGCGTGGTTCAGGAGAGCCTGACCGTGTATGGCGAGCTGACCGCGCCCCTGGCGCTGCCAGTACTGACTTGGGCGGGCAGTACGGTGCAAGAGGTGCTGGCTTATGTGTCGGGCCGATCAACGCTGCAAGCCCCGCCAAGCACCCGTGAACAAGATGATGAGCCTGGCGATCCCTTCCTCGGCATGCTGGACGGTTTTTCCGGCCGTAGCGAGGTCGTGAAAGCGCTGAAACTGAGCGCGGAATTTCTGACGCTTTACCTTGCCATCGGCGACGGCGTCGAAAACACCCCCGCCACCAGTCCCTTCACCCCAAGTGCCTTGTATTACCTGACGGTCTACAACCGCGCCGTCGCGCTCAGCCAGGAACCCGAAGCACAACTGCTCGATTACCTGCGGCTGGTCAACGCGCTACCCAGCCTATCCGGCGACGGATTGAGCCTGGTGCAGGCTCACACTGCCGAGCTGCTTGCCGAACTCTTTGACTGGAGTGCCGAGGAGGTGCGTGCCTGCGCCAAGCGTGTCAATGTCGGGCAGGGTTACATCCGCAACCTGCAACACCTGGACCTGTTCACGCGCCTGCGTGAGTTCTCGCTCCAGAGCACCTTGGATGCGTCGACCACATTGAAAATGGGCACGTTGCTGCCCGACGCGCCCTTCAGCGACTACCAGGACCTGGCCAATCAGGTCTCGGCCCGGTTGGCGGACCCCGACCGGACGTCACCCCTTTATGGCCTGCACGCCGCGGGTGATCGGGTCGAAGTCCAGGTCACCGCGGGTGCTACCGAGCTGATTGCCAACAGCAATGGCACGACGCAACTGACTGTCACCGTGACCCTGGCACGGGAAGCCCAGAAGAACGTCAATATTTATTGGGGATCGACGCTGTGCCCTGTTGAGCCATCGGTGTCTACGACCAATGAGGACGGGCAGGCCACCGTCACCGTGCGTGCCGGGACCACCATGGGGCGTGACGTGATCAGTTACCGGCTCGATGCGCGTGAGCCGCAGCCGGCGGTGACGATTACCTTGGGCAATGATCCGTCCAGTTTCGTGCTGGCTCGTCCGCAGAGCGATTTCGTTATCCAGGAGGAAAAAGTCGGCGTCGACGTCACGTTGCGGGCGCTCATGCACGACATGCATGGCAATCCGGCTGCCCATGAGACGGTGACTTGGCGTCTCGCGCCGCTTCTCCCCGTTGCAGGCACGACCAATGCCGAGGGGATGACTGAGGTGACGTTCACCAGCATGAGCGTGATAGAGGACGGCATCACACCGGAAGTCATGGGGGGCGGCACCAGCATGAGCTTTCGGACCATCCATTTCGTCCCTTGAAACGATGCTCCATCCAGCGCCACGGAGCTTGTCCGGACGGCGACGACACCCAACCCACAGGAGAGGGCAATGGCTACGCAAGACATCACCCGGGCAACCGCCCTGCGCCGCGACGCGTTGATCGAATGTGCCTTGGGGATCAAGGAGATCGAAGACCACGACGCCAATAAGGGCTACCCACCGATCAAGACCGCAGACGATCTGCTGGAGTGGCTGCGCACCGATCCCCTGGATAACCATCAGGTCAAGACTACCTGGGTCGCCGAGGCGGTCAGTTGTTTCCAGCAATACATCCATGCGGTCTACCAGAAGCTCGAGCCGGGCTACACCCAGCGGGAGTTCGACCGCAAGGACCTGAAGGACTGGGACATTGCCAGCCAGTACCCGTTATGGGCCGCCAGTCAGTTGCTCAAATGCATGCCCGAAGACTACATCACACCTTATGCGCGCATCCGCAAGACCAGCCTGTTCAGGGCCCTGGAAAACAACCTCAACCAGACCCGCCTGACCACCGATTCGGTGCAGTCGGGCGTCCAGCAGTACCTGCGCGCCTTTGAAGAGGTGTGCAACCTGGACGTGCTCAATGGCTATGTCGACGGCCCCGATGCCCGCCGCGCCGACTACTACCTGGTGGGCCGGGAGCGGATCGCGCCCTATCGTTACTTCTGGCGCAAGGCCGATGTGCAGCTGGACACCGACACCCGAACGATCAATCCGGCGGCGTGGAGCGAGTGGCAGCCTGTCGATATCCCTGCCGATGCGCAGGTGCTCGACAGCCGCCTGGTCTTTTGGGGTGGGCGCCTGTGCCTGGTCTGGGCCGAATGGCGCGAGGCGTTGATCGATGGCGATGGCGGCGTGCAAAAGCCCTATGAGCTTGAGCTGAAGGTGGCGTTTATCACCTTGGACGGGAAGTGGTCGCCACCGGTACGGCTGAGCCTGTCGGCGTTTAACGAGGACGTCAGCCCGGGATGTCGGCTGGTGGCGGTGATGCTGCGCGACGACGTCGACCCGTTGTACCCCAAGGGTCGGTTGGCGGTGCATTTGACCAATGCGCCGGCAGGTTTTACAGCGCTGCATCCCCGGCCGGTGGAGATTTACGAAACACGGGACGCACTGTTTCGCAAGGTGGCCGACGAAAAGCCGATCATGGACCACCTGGCCATGGTTCGCTTCGCGAGCCCCTCGACCCTTCAGCAGCGGGTGGCCACCATAGACTTTTCCCAAATGACAGAGGAGGTGTCGAGCGGCGCGAATCCTCTGGTAGAGCACTTCACCCTCAAAGCGGTCGTGACAACTGACGGAAGCAAGCAGTACCTGCATTATCAAGCGCATTGTGCCCTGCTGACGCCCGGCAAGGCAGGAGAGCAAAAGACCTTCACGCTATCGCTGCGGTACCCCGCAGGTGATGACATTCCAGGCGTTGAGGAGCCACACTCCGACAACGGCGGCTGGTCATTTGCCTGGCAGCAGGTCGAGCGCGACAACTTCGCCAACTTGACGGCGACGTTCGTCATGGAAGGCCCGGGTGATTTTGGCAAGAAGACCTTCACTCTGACGCTGAAGGGCGTTCCCGCCGCCCCCAGCCTTCCCTCCGTGCACAAGACCAATCCACGCGGGGCCCAGTTCCTGCATCTCAATGACTCGGGTCTGACACTCAAATACGCACGTCTGAACACCCTGATCGGTGCTGAACTGGTGACACGTGCCAATGTCTCGATCGATGCGGTACTCGATTGGGACACCCAGTTTCCCGACGAACCCCCGCTGCCCGAGAATGCGAGCGAGCCCAACGGCCCGTTCGACGGCGCCAACGGGCTGTTCTTCTGGGAACTGTTTTTTCATCTGCCCCACCTGGTGGCGACCCGGCTCAAGGATGAAGACCGCTTCGTCGAAGCCCAGCAATGGTTGCATTTCATCTTCGATCCCCAGGCGATCGCCGACGCGAATGCCGAGCGGGCGGACCCGAAGCCACGCTATTGGCGGTGCCGACCGCTGAACGTGGCCAGTGCCGAGGGCGACGTGGGGTGTGAGGCCGACAACCCGACCGACCCGGATGCGATTGCCTACTCGACGCCCCGGCACTACCAGATGCTGATTTTCCTCGACTACGTTGCCAACCTCGTGGCTTGGGGCGACTGGTTGTACCGGCAACTGACCCGGGACAGCCTGGCTGCGGCGAAGATGCAATACCTGCGCGCCAAGAACCTGATGGGCGCCACGCCGGATGTGCACACCCTCAGCCAGTGGACGCCTGCCACGTTGGCGGAACTGGTGGATGAACTGGACGACAGTGCCGCGCTCAAGGCATTCGAGCAAGGGCTGCTGCTGGATTCGGGGTCGCTGCCGGTCAAGACCCGTTTCTTTGAAGACCCTGGCGTCATCGGCGCGGAGCGTTTCCGCCTGCCGGTGAGTCAGCGGGTGTTGTTGCTGTATGAGTTACCGGCCCAGCGCATGTACAACCTGCGCAACAACCTGACCATTGACGGCAAACCGCTGTCCATCGAGTTGTTCAGCACGATCAACCCTTCCGACCTGCTCAACAACCTGGCGGCCGGTGGTGCCGGGCCTGTCCGCCCCATGGGCGGGCCTTTGCGGGTTGCGGCGTTTCGCTGGCGCACGCTGTTCGATACGGCGATCCGGGCGACCCAGTACCTGCAGGACTGCGGCAACCAGGTGATGCGCTTGCTGGAGCAACAGGACCGAGGCGAGCAGGAACTGTTGCAACAGCGCCACCTGACCGAGCTGAGTACCTTCGCCAGGGCCGTGCAGGAAGAAAATCTCGAACAACTGCGGGGCGCGCTGGCGGCAATGAACAGCAGTCGCACCCTGACCGAGCAGCGGCAAGCCCATTACACGAAGCTGTACAGCGAAAATATTTCCAACAATGAATACAAGGTCATGGGCGCCCTCGACACCGCTAAGTTGTTGACGTCGCTGAGCACCTCGATGCAGGTTGCCGGTGCTGTCATCGATGCCTTTCCCAATGTGTTCGGCCTGGCCAACGGCGGGCATCAGTTGGGCAGTGCGCCAAGGGCGCTCAGTTATGGGTTCCAGGTCGCGGCGGAGATCGTGCGCAGCGATGCCGAGAAGGACGCCACCTCCGAAAGTTATCGGCGGCGACGCGAAGACTGGGGGCTGGCGCGAGACCAGGCCACGGCGGAGCTGGCGGTGCTCGATGCGCAGATCGAGGCCCAGAAGCATGCGGTGTCTGCCGCCGAGGCCAGCCTGGAGCAGATCCTCAGGATGAATGCCCACGCCCAGGCGCTTTATGATTTCCTGCTCACCCGGGCCACCCGCGTCGAGCTGTATCGCTGGTACCTGGGGCAATGCAAGACCCTGCACTACCAGGCCTACGACCAGGTTGTCAGCCTTTGCCTCAGTGCCCAGAGCGCACTGCAGTTGGAAACCGCCGAGTTCGGCCTGAGTCACATCCGCACCGATGCGTGGCTGGACAATTATTACGGCCTGACCGCCGGCGACTCGTTGCGCCTCGATCTGTTGCGCATGGAGGCCGATTATCTGCTGCGTTATGAGCGGCGTCTGGAAATGGTCAAGACCGTATCCCTGCGTCTGTTGTTCGATGACGACACCGACCGGCAGGTGGATTACGACAACTGGAACGATGCGCGGGCAGGGTTGATCGCCAACGGCACACTGAACTTCAAACTTTCTCAACTGCTGTTCGACCGGGATTACCACGACCACTACTGCCGTCAGATCAGCGCCGTCGACGTGACTTTGCCGACGTTGCTCGGCCCTTACGAAAACGTCTGCGCAACGCTGACGCAGATTGGCAGCAGCACCGCCATCAAGGCGTCTCGCGAATCGCTGGACTATCTGTATGACGAAAGCTTCCCAGCGCCGGCCGATGTGCTGCTCAACATCGGCAGCGGTGAGCAAATGGCCCTTTCCATCGGCCTGGACGACTTTGGCGTGGCGGCGTTGAAGCCCGAAGAGGGCTTGCGCAATACCTTCGAGAACACCGGCGCCGTGTCCCGCTGGACGCTGTCTTTCCCCTGGTTCCAGGAGTGGGACCGCCAGAAGGGTCAACTGGCGGCCTTGAATGACATCATCGTGAAGGTCCGCTACACCGCCAAGGTGGGAGGGCCGGCGTTTTCCCGCAAGGTCCAGGAAAAAGTCAGGGCCGCCGAAAGCGCAGCGCACGAGGGGTTGCAAAAATGAACAGAGAACCGGTCGACACCAGGACCAACGTGCTCCCCAACGGACATTTCGACCAGCGCTACGATCATTGGGAAGATGCCGGCGTTGAAGACAATTTCGATAGGAAATCAGGCGAATGGGAAGGGCAACCCATCTACTATATGTCTCTTTACAGCGGTGGGGGGATTCGCCAGATCGTACCTGCGCCGGCGCCGCAATCGGCAGGGGCGCGCTACCGTTTGAGCTTCCTGTACGACAACCGTTCTACAGCGGACGGGGTTTTCATCCTGCGTCGGCGCGGCACCGAGGACAGTCTGGAGATCACGCTGTCGCCCTCGGATAACCGGATACCCGATCCTGAAACCCAGGCACTGAGCCTGACGCCGATGACGGCGCTGATCGAATTCGATGTCGAGCGCGATGATCTGTTCGAGTTTGTCATCCTCAGCCCGTCTCAATCCAACACACGCCTGGACGTGATTGTTGCCCGGATCGATTTCCACCTTGAGCTGGCCCCGCTGGTCCTGGCCCGAATCGTCAACGACGGCCAGGTCTATACCCCGACCGGGGAGCCCTTGCTTTACCTGTGCCATGGGGCGAGCGGCGCGAAGAGCCACCAGTTGTCCTTCCAACCCGCGCCGGACAGCCCCTGGGTGGGGACCGAGGCGTTGCTGTGGAGCCAGGACAATCCCCAGGAGGCGGTAGTGATTACGCCCGAGTGGGGGGAAAACCAACTGCTCGAAGACACCTGGCAAGTGGACTGCCCGGTATTGCCCGGTGACGACACCCAGTTGTTCAACCTGTCCATCTACAGCAAGTACCACGCCGAGACGTACCCGATTGCGGTGTCCTTGGGGCACCATCGACTGGTCGTCGAGAGCTATCTGGAACCGGCTTACCAACCGGTGATCGAGCACAATCAGTGTGTCAGGCTGGGGGTTCAGGTGAAGTCGTATTACCTCGACCTGCCCATGCCCCAACGGGAAGTGTCCTGGGTGCTGGGGGATACCGTACTGTTTCGCGATGAAACCGACGGCGGCGGCTATGCCTGGTTCGACTTTGCCCCCGAGACCGCCGGCACGCTCTCGGTCAAGGCCCGCGTCGAGAGCCCTTTCCACGCTGGGGGCAACGCGCTGCACACCTTCAGTGTGACGGCCCACGCCACGGATCCGATGAATGATGTGCAAGTGAAGTTTCCGAACATGGAGGCCGCGCTCTGGGGTGAAAAAACCGGCTACCCCGATCGCGGTGACTCGTATCACTTGGACGTGTTGCTTGCTGCCGACAGCCCGTTGCGCGATCGATCTGTATGGTTGGAATGGGGTGGGAAACTCCCTGAGGAGTTGGGGGTGAGGGTTGATCCGGCGCTGTTGCAGCCGGTCTCGGGCAACAATGCACTGCTGAGATGGACGCTGGACTGCGATGATCGCATCGACGGCGATTTCGACTTGCGATTGGGCGCCACCGGTTTGCTGAAACCTACCGTCAACAACGCCATGTCCCTGGCGCGCCACAATCTCAAGATTGGCCTGGTGCGTGAAGCCAACCGGGTCCCGGTGGTCGATGAGGACGATTATGTCTGGTGCATGGTGCAGGTGGTGAGCCTGGGGGACGATCCCATCAGCGGAGTGCCGGTGGAATGGGACAGCGCCCTGGGACTCCAGCGGACCTGGTCCGGTGTGGACGGCTGGGCCAGCGTGATTGACCGACCTTCGGTGCACGGGCAATACACCCTCAAGGCACGGGTCAACCCCCGTGAAGTCGGGCAGGTGCCGGAGCATAGCTTCACTATCCAGACACTGGCGACCAGCGCCTGGAAAACGGCGAGTTTCAAGCTGGGTGACGTTGCGGTCGATCGGGTGGGGGCGGGTGTGGTGTGTCGCATGGGGCAGGGCTATCAATTGCATCTCACGGTGACGACTGGCAGCCCGTTGCTCGGCAAGGAGGTTTCCCTGAGGTGGCGCGATCCGGCGAACGCCCGTGCAATTGTCATCACCGGCATGGAAACCCCGACCCCGGTTACCGCTGCCGGAGTGACTTGGACCGTGCAAGCGCTGGAGGCCGATGCCAGCGGTGTGTTTGACTTGCAGGTAATATCGGCCGACCTGGAACTGCTTGACCTGGCGTTTCGGTTGTTGCCCCAGGACCTGGCCCCGACGATGACGCTGGTGTTCGACCAGGCACCCAGAACCTGGGTCGCCGCCATCGATCTGTACCCCTGCATCGGCGCCACCCACGACCTGACCCTCCAACCGGTGGATGACCTGAGCGGGTTGCATGGGCTGTTGTTTGAAACCAGCGTGTCGCCGGGCCTGCCATCCGGGTGGAGCATCACCCCGCCCTTGACGGAGCCGGCGCCGATGACGGCGGGGGGGATTCGCTACCGGTGTGATTTCAGCGATACCACCGAAGTCGCCACCCGTAGCTGGGCCGCTGAAGTCCTGGGCGTTGGCGCCTTCACGCAGCCGCCGCCCTTCGGGCTGAACCTGGCCCACAACAAAGTGGTGATCGGCACGCCGTACGAGGTCGCGACCGACCCGGTCCTGAGCAAGAACGAGAGCGCACGACTGGCCCTGCGGTATGTGTCGGCCTTCACGGGCAGGCCGGCCAACGACGTGTCGGTGGAGTGGCCTGATGGTGAAACCTCCGAGAGTGGCGCCGATGGTATTGCCCAACGCGATTACCGGCCGACGGCAGCAGGCACCAGTGAAGTCCCGGTATTGGTCAGCAATCCCTATGACGGGAGCGAAGTCGAGCATACGTTCACCGTGCACACCCATGCAGAAGACCCCTGGCTCGACCTGAACGTACAGGGCGGTCCGGGGGCCGCGCAGCGTTGGGGCGAGCAGACCTTCTTTCCTCGACGCAAAGACAGGCTCGACTTGACGCTTTCGGCCGCAGAGGGCAGCCCGTTACTCAATCAGTCCCTGACGTTGGGGCTCAGCGGCGCCCAGGAGCTGGATACGGGCATGTCTTTCGAGCCGGTAGGGTTGGGGATCCCCCGCTTGTTGACCGACAAGGATCTGCCGGTGAGTCTCAAGGCCGAGGACCGGACCGACGCGGCGTTCTATTTGCAACTGTCGGCCTCACGGCTGCTGGCGCGCTCGCCGCTGAATGCATTTTCCCTGGGCAGCCATATTCCGGTGGATGTCATGGCGGCCACGCATCAGGATCCGAGGGTGGTCGACTGGGGCGAAACCTTGTCCTTTGAAATCACCCTGACCAACGCGCTGTCCGGTCAACCGGCGCGAAATGTACCGGTGTCCTGGCGCGGTACGGACGTGGCCATGGAAGACACGGTCACGCTCACCAATTTCTATGGCGTTGCCCGCTTCAGTTTCGTGGCGACGGTAGACGGGCCGGGCAGCGTGACGGCCAGGGCGGTCGGAGGGACCGAGGTTGTATCGTTTGAGTATCTCGTGCATGAGGCTTGCGTGATTCAAAGCCTGACCAGCGCCGACCTCGAAGGGCCTCCAGGGAAAGAAGTCAGCGCCGAGGCCACGGTAGTCAGTGCGGCCAGTGGTGAACCGGTTCAAGGGGTGCGGGTGCACTGGTTCTATAAGGGCGTTGTGCTGGAGCCGATCGTTACCGATGCGAATGGCAAGGCGCGGATTACCTTTGAGTTGCCGCCGAGGGTGGGGCGCTATGTATTGAGTGCATCCGTGAGAGGGGTGCAGGGGTGGGAGTCGGCCAAGTTGGCATCTGGGGTATCGGGCACCGAAGATAGCTGGGTGCAGGAATTTACGCTTCAACTGGACGGACGTCCGATCAACATGGACGACCTGGCCAATTGGAAAATGGTCATCAGGGATACAAGTACCAGCATTCTGAAGTTGAGTGTCAGGAAAGACAGCAACTTGATCAACGAGACGAGAGTTTCTTTGTATGGATTTCCATCGGAGGCTCTAGGGTTACAGTTTGATCCCGAACTGCGGATGCTACGGCCCGTGACGGTAGCCCCCCTGACCTGGTCCATTATTCCCAAGACAGGGGCCTACGGTGAGTTTGAGTTGGAGTTTCGCAGCGATCATTTGCCACCACGGTGGCTGCCTTTCAAGGTGGAGCATTAATTTATAGATTCCCGGCCTTCTTCCACCCCAGATACAGCGTCACCAGCTCGGCCCCCAGTTCCCCGGGCCGGGCTTGCAGTACAGAAATGCCATGGGCACTCATCCGTTCATGTAGTTCGGCCCGCGCATTCAAATACTCCACCGTCCCGCAATAGGCCAACGCCTCCGGCAAGGTCTGCACCGGTGTCTGGCGTAGCCGGTCGAGCGCTTCTTCGCGCAGGCTCGCCACCAGCACCCGGTGCTGCTGGCCCAGCCGTTTGACCGCCGTCAGCAGGTCTGCGTCGTCCTCATCCCGCAGGTTGGTCACCAGCACCACCAGGGCCCGGCGTTTCTGGCGGGTCAGCAGGTCGTTGACGGCGGCCTGGTAGTCGGCGGGGCGCTGGCTGCTGTCGAGGTCGTAGACGGTGTTGAGCAACGCGTTGAGCTGACCCTGGCCTTTGGCCGGGGCGAGGTAGCGGGGCGGGTCGCTGGCGAAGGTGCTCAGGCCCACGGCGTCACCCTGGCGCAGTGCGGTGTAGCTGAGCAGCAGGCAGGCATTGAGGGCATGGTCGAAATGCGCCAGCTCGTCGTCCTGGCTGCGCATGCGCCGGCCGCAATCGAGCATGAAGATGATTTGCTGGTCGCGCTCGTCCTCGTACTCCCGGGCGATGGGAACGCGGTGGCGAGCGGTGGCTTTCCAGTCGATCTGGCGCAGGCTGTCGCCCTCGCGGAATTCGCGCAGTTGATGAAACTCCATCCCCTGGCCGCGCCGTTGGCGCTGGCGCACGCCGAGCTGGTTGAGCCAGTTGTCCACCACCAGCAGTTGACCGTCGTAGAGCCTGGCGAAATCGGGATAGACGCGGATTTCATCGACCGCATCCAGCAGGCGTTTGTCGGTCCACAGGCCAAGGGGGCTGGGTAGATTGATTTCGCAGTGTTCGAAGATGAAATGCCCGCGCTTGAGCGGACGCAAGCGGTAGCCGACCTGACTGTGTTGGCCGGGTTGCAGCTCGACCGTCAGTGGCAGGTATTCGAAATCCAGGCCGTTGGGTACATGATCGAAGACCTCGACGTTCAGCGGCTGGTGAACGTCGTGAGTGATCACCAGGTGAACGTCGCTCCAGCGACCCAGTGCCAGGCTCCCGGGCATTTGCCGCTGCACGTGCGGCGACGGCAAGCGCTTGAGGCGCACGCCGTCGAGGATCGCCAGGGTCAGCAGGGCCAGTTGCAAGCCCCAGTTGATCGACACGAGGTACGACGGCACCCCGATGCCCAGTGCTTGCAACGTGCCCAACACAATACCCAGGACCAGCAGAACCGCCAGCCAGATCAGCAGCAGGCGCGAGGGCTTCATGGGTGTATTCCTTTGAGGAGGAAGTCCATTGTGGCGAGGATGCTTTTTGTGGCGAGGGGATTTATCTCCGCTGGCTGCGAAGCAGCCCCTTGCGGTGTGTCAGGCAGAGCCAGGGGGCTGCTGCGCAGCCCAGCGGGGATAAATCCCCTCGCCACAAAAAGCACTTTCATCTCTGGTTCTATCCTCACAAGCGCGGCGCCGGTACTTGGTCCAGCAACTGCCCCAATACCTGATCCACCGAGAGCCCTTCGATGTCCAGCTCGGGCGCCAATCGTACCCGGTGGCGCAACACGGCCAGGGCACAGCCCTTGATGTCATCCGGCACCACGAAGTCACCGCCGCGCAGCAACGCCCGGGCCCGGGCGCAACGCACCAGTGCGATCGAGGCGCGCGGCCCGGCGCCCAGGCTCAGCCCCGGCCAACTGCGGGTGGTGCGCGCCAGCCGCACGGCGTAGTCGAGCACCTGGTCGTCCATCGGCAGGTCGCTGGCGATGCGTTGCAGCGCTTGCACATCCTTGGCCTGCAACACCGTGCGCAAAGGTTGTACATCGAGCATGTCGGCGCGGGTCGAGCGGCTGACCTGGCGCACCATGTTCAGTTCCTGCTCGGCATCGGGGTAGTCCATGCGCACCTTGAGCATGAAGCGGTCGAGCTCGGCTTCCGGCAGCGGGTAGGTGCCTTCCTGTTCGATGGGGTTCTGGGTGGCGAGCACCATGAAGGGCTGGGCGATGGGCAACGCGCGGCCTTCGAGGGTCACCTGGCGTTCCTGCATGGCCTCGAGCAGCGCGGCCTGGGTCTTGGCCGGCGCGCGATTGATCTCGTCCGCCAACAGAAGGTTGGTAAACACCGGCCCCTTGCGCAAGTTGAATTGCTCGGTCTGCAAGTCGTACACCGCATGCCCGGTGACATCGCTGGGCATCAGGTCGGGGGTGAACTGGATACGCGCGAACTCACCGCTGAAGCAGCGGGCCAGGGCACGCACCAACAGCGTCTTGCCCAGCCCGGGAACCCCTTCGAGCAGCACATGCCCACCGGCGATCAACGCCGTGAGCACATCGTCGATCACCGCAGCCTGACCGACCACCGCTTTATGCAGCTCGGTGCGGATGGCCTGGGCCAGTTGACTGGCGCGCTGGCGCTGTTGGGCGGCGTGGGCCTGGCTGCCGGCAGGTTCGATTTGTTCAGTCATAAATTCCGGAGCCCTTCTGGTTACATGCGATTTATCGTCCATAAACCAGCCAGTTATCTGAGCTGATTTTGATTCAGTAGTCGCTCTGCGACAGCAGCGAAAGCGACATAGCAGGTCTGGAAATCCGGTTTATCCACAGCGTAGAGCAGCGGCTTCAGGCGCTGTTCGAAGTTCATTTTCAGCCCTTCGTGGGTTGCAGCAGAGGCCAGGCTTCGCCGAAGCACCGTGTATGGGGCCTGGTCGAATTCCGGATGCTGTCCCTTGAATTCTTCCGCATCCTTTTGGACCAGCGCTGCAAAAATCTGGCTGGCGGGTTCTATGGCATCGGGCTGGCTTCCAGCGATCCGCCAGACATCGTAAACGTGGCGAACCAAGGCAGTATCAAATTCGCCGCGTTGATTTCCATCCCAATCCCAGGCGCAGCGGCGTAGCAGCGACAGTACCTTTTCAGCCAGTGTTTCTGCCACCGTGATACACGTCATGGAAAAGCGCTCGGGTACTTCGCGAGGGACAAACTGGTCAAGCATATACCCCATTTCGCGCGTCTCGGCGGCCAGCATCGGGGGCCTATGAATCAGTTCAAGCTTGAGTTGTGGGCGAAGCACGCCAGACACATCCTGAAAATGCGCACCGTAGGAAACCAATAAGCAGTAGTAGCGTCGGCTGTCGCGCAGGACCGGGTTTTCATTGTCATCATGGACCACGTGCTCGAAGCCCATTTCTGTCAGACAGCGCTCCACCTCGCGTTGCAAATCCTTCAGACGCCCTCGATCTCCTTTTTGTAGTGCGTAGCCTTGCGGTACTTCCTCCAGCATGACCTTGATATCAATGTCTTCAGACATCCGTTCGATCAGGCCATAAGCTTTCGAAAGGCAGGTGCCGCCAGCGAAGATCAATCGTGTGACCAGGGTGATCGACGCCGGCTCGCTATCTCCCTTCCGACGATCCCTTTGCTGCGCAGTGTGCGTCATCTGGATTTGCGCTAGCACTCGCAGTACGTCGGTGATGTGCTGGTCTTTTTCAGCTACAACGGCGGGTAGATTCCCCAGTAATCCGGCAGTGGCGGCATCTTCGATATCAGACTTCAGCTCGTCTGGAATTTTTTTCATAAGTTAGGGTGCTATCTCCTACCGTCACTTTTCGCGAAATGCGTCGACGTCCTGTATTGACAGTCGCTCCCATAGGGATCTGGGTCGATTTGCCGCTGTTGTACTCCGAAACGAGCGAGCTGGGTTCCACAGAAATCTTGAGCTTGCGGAAGAGCTCCGCTGCGATCATTTCCAGTGTCCCCGCAGGGGTTGGCTTGCCGGTGAACTTGTTGATGCGGGTCTTGGCGAACGCTCCCTTGCTCACACGGATGAGCATTCCGTCCTCCACAAAGCGAGCCAGCACTCGTCCGACCTGAGAGTCACTCCCCATCTTGGCGAAATCCGAGCGCAGAACGACCACGCTTGCGCGCTGCTTGATCGAGCGGGCCATGCGTTCTTCAAGTTTCATACCCTCACCTCTGACGTGCAGCTATAGATCATGGGGTGACTCTAGCCGGTGATTGCCTTTTATTCCAGTATTTACAAGGGCTCCACAGTGCAGAAACTGCGCATCGATACGTCGGTTTTGTAATGCTGAAGATGGCGCTGGCATCCACCTCAAAGATCCAACCCTTCCAAGTATCGATTCATAAGGCATTCCTGAGGGTTTGCAGATGGGCGACCTGGCGGCAGAACTCGGCGCTGGACATGCGCTGTTTCGGCCGGGGGCTCAAGGCCTGGCTGATGGCTCGCGTGGGTTGGCGGCTGAGGCGTGCGAGCACTTGCCATTGTTCGGCGACGGCCAGTTGTTCGAAACCGGGATGACGATGCCGCGCCCGGCGCAGCACATCCTGTTGCAAGGTTTGCAGCAGGTGCTGCCGGCCGTTGTGGCGCAGATGGAAACCGGCACTGGCCTGCACATGTTCTTCCAGTTGGCGTCGGGCTTTGGGGGACGGTTGTTGGAGCGGGCCGTGGCGTATCGCCGAGTGCCAGAGCCAAAGGGCAATCAACGCCACCAGCGCCACCAGTGCCTGGGGGAAATACCGCAGCAGCAGGGTCAGCAGGCTGTCGTGGTCGATATTGAACAGCAACGTGACGGTGGTATCGGCGCTCAGGTACCAGAGCAGCCAGGCGTTGTCGTACTGCTCGATCTGGTCGTTCTTCCACAGCTCGGCGTCGGTGATCACGGTGATCGAGCCCTGGCCATGGTTCAGTTGCATCATGTGGGTCGACAGCGCGCTGTTGGCCCAGGCCTGGGCGATGTTCTTCGGGTCTTCGAGGTGAAAGTCGGTGTCGAAGCCGACATAGGCGGGCGCTTCTTCGTCCTCCAGGTACAACTTGGTCAGCTTGGGGTAGGGATCCTTGATCAGCTCGGGGGGCGGCTCCTTGAGTTCGCTGCTCAAGGACTGGCGCAGTTGCACGCGGTCCAGCAGCAGGTCGCCGCTGCTGCCGGTGCTGTCATCCCACAGGGCTTCGGCAACAAACAGCAGGCGACCACCGGCTCGGGTCCAGTTCATCAACTGGTCGACTTGCCGTGGCGTCATGTTCGTCCGCTCGCCCAGCAGCAACAGGGTGCGCTGATGGGGTTCGAGGGTAGGCAGGACGTCCAGGTTGTTGGCGTGCTCGACCGCCACGCCGTGCTGGCGCAGGAAGTGCTCGGCGGCCAGGTAGGGATTGGCCTGGGCCTCGGGGGACGGGCCGTAATCGACGGTTTCCTGATAGGGCACCGCGCTGCGGTAGAGGTACATGACCAGCGCCCCCACCAGCGCGACGACAATCAGTATCGCGGCCAGCCACCCTGCGCGGCGGTTCATCGCGATGCTCCTTCATCGAACAACCCGCGCCAGCCGTCGCACAGTTCCTGCTGCAGAGCTGGGGGCGGTATGCGGTGCCCATAGGCAATGTTCTGCCAGTGCAGGGTCAGATTCCTGCTGAACGCCAGCAGGTTTTCATGCTGGAGCTGTTCGACGCGTTGCAGCACCTGGCCTTCGGTGTCGGCCGCTTTCAAGGCTACGCCGAACTGATGATGCAAGCGGCTGAGCAGGGCCCGATACAGCAGGCCCAGGGCGTCACGGGGATCGCTGTTCCATAACTGCTCGACGCGGGCCGCGACGTCGTCGGGCAGGCTTTCTTCACGAATGTCCAGGCCGAACATCCGGGGCGGTGCCGGGCGCTCCACGGGCAGGCGTTTTATCGGCCGGTGTTGGCCCAGGGCCTGGAAGCTTTCACGATAGCGCCAGGCCAGCCAGGTAATCGCCCCCGCCAGTGCGGCCCAGAGCAGGACCTGAATCAGCGCGGCGGCAGCTTCGTAGCGCTGACGGCCCAACCATTGGAAAAAAGCCTTGAGCCAGCCCGGCGTTTCCCCGGCCTCGCTCGATTCGGCGGTGTCTTCGCCGAAACGATAACGGGTGACCGTTTCCGGATTCTTGAACGGCGGGGCTTCGAGGATCGCCTTGATGCTGTCCCTGGAAGCCTCGCTGGTCAGGGGCTGGTTGAGCAGCCGCGGGCTGTCGGGGGCGATGCTGTCTTCGTCGGCCCAGGCTGGGGGGGCCAGCGGCAGCAGGACCAGCGCCAGCAGCATCAGCACCGGGGCTGCGCTGCTCAGGCGCTGGCGCAGTCGCCGGAACACCAGTTCGATGTCCCAGGCCTCGAGCACCGTGCGCCGGTTGAGGTAGAGGCTGAAGCCGCAGGCGACGTACACCGGCTCCCAGAGGATCAGCAGCAGGGGATACAGGGCGTTGACCAGATGCTCGAACCACAACCAGTCCTGCTCGGTCGTCGCAATCAGCTTCTGCCAGTCCCATTCCAGTTCGGCCTGTTGTGGCACGAGCAGGTAGAACAGGGCCATCAGGCCGAACCACAAGACGGTTTCCAGGTGCACGCCGATCACCGTCAGCCATCGCGCTGCACGCCCGTTGCGTTGCAGCAATACCCGCAGGCGTAGCGCTCGTGCATCACCGGCGAGCCCTTCCAGTTGCACCACCGGCATCAGGAAACTGCGACTCAGGCTCAGCCTTCGCCAGGTCAGGCTGGCGAACAGTTGCGGCTTGAGCAATGCGGGCCACTGGCGCAAGGCCTGTTTCAACGTCGGCGTTTCGCCAAACAGTGCCTTGGACAGGATGTACAGCGGCAGGCGGTCGAAGGCCGGTTTCAACCACCAGAACACCAGCACCACCACGGACGGCGAATCCCACAACAACAGGCACAGCAGCGCGTAGATCGGCAGCGTGACGATGGCCCAACTGGTCATCAGCAGCCATCGATGTTGCTGGCTCATCAGCACGCCCAGGTCCATGGCTTCCCAGGAGGTACGCGGACGGATGGCGACGGTGGCATCACTCAGCCGCATGGTGTCTCCGTCCGGCAAACAGCAGGTAACTGATCACCAGCAGCCACAACAGTGCGCCGACCGTGTACTTGACGGCGGGTGTCACCGCGCTGGAGGACCAATAGGCTTCGATGAACGCGGCCATGAGCAGGAACAGTATGACCCCGCCGATCATCGACACGCTTTTGCCCGCGGCGAACCGCAGGGCTTCGCCCCGGGTGAGGCGTCCAGGAGCGATCAGTGCCCAGCCCAGTTGCAGGCCCGCCGCGCCGGCCAGGGCGATGGCGGTGAGTTCGAAGGCACCGTGCCCGATCACGAACGACCAGAACGTGCCTCCGGAGCCGATCTGGGTCAGGTGCCCGGCGACCGCGCCGATGGTCAGGCCATTGAAGAAAAGGAAAAACGCACTGCCCAGGCCAAACATCATGCCGCTGGCAAACGTCTGAAAAGCGATGCCGATGTTATGCATGATGTAGTAGCCGAACATGGCCCAGTCCTCGCTGGCCGCCCGTTCGATCGAACGCCCCAGGTGGCCGGCGGTCGGGTCGTACATGCTGCGGATCTGGCTGATCTCTTCGGTGCCCAGCACGCTGTAGACCAGGTCGGGGAACAGATAGACCAGCAGCCCGATGCCGACCAGGCTGCCGAGGAACATCAGGCTGGCCGCCAGCACGAACCGCCATTGTTCACGCACCAGCCGGGGAAAGCCGGCCAGGATGAACGCCGACAGACTGGCCGATGGCCGACTGCTGTCCCGGTAGAGCTGCTGGTGACCGCGCAACGCAAGTTGTTGCAGGGCATCGACCAGCAGGCTGCTGTAGCCCCGCGCCTGGGCCAGCGCCAAGTGCTGGCAGAGCCGGCGGTAGGCTTGGGGGAACTCGCTGCTCTGGGGCACATTGCGGCTACGCTCCAGTTGATCGAGTTGCTGGGACAGTTGTTCCCATTCCCCTTGGTGACGGCTCTCGAACAGGCTTTGCTTCATGTCGGCCCCAGCAGGCCGCGGGCGATGCCGTTGAGCTCGGCCACGGCTCGCGGTGGCGCAACGTTCAGTGGCGCAGCCAGGATGGCCGCCAGTTCGCCGACCCTGGCTTCGGAAAGTTCTGCCTGACGCTCGGCGAAACCCAGCACGGCGCGTTGCTCGTTCAGGCTCAGGGCAAAGGGCGGGCGTACCGGTTGTGCCAATGGTAATGCGGGGCGCTTGACCGGTTGCTCGCGATACACCACCAGCGTGCCGGCCGCCAGGTCGCCCAGGCGTTTGAAGGCCGGGTGCTGCAGGCAACTGATCGCCCCGAAGGTGTAGCCGAAGGGCAGCATGTCGACGAAACGCAACAGGTTGCGGATCAGCGAGGCGGACCAGCCGATGGGACGACCGTCGTCCTGTACCACCCGCAACCCCATCATCTGCTTGCCGGGCGAGCATCCCTGGCGCAGCACCTCGAACAGCACCATGTACCACCAACTGACAACGAACAGCAGGATGGAGCCCAGGCCGATACCCAGGTCACCGAAGAATGCGAGGATGCCGAACAGAAAGCCCAGGATCAGACCGCGTATGCCCAGGTCGATGGCAAAGGCCAGGGCGCGAGGCATCAACCCTGCCGGGCGCAGTGGCAGGTCGATGCCTTCGGGCGTCTCGACCTGATACCGCGTGTCCAGTGGCGGTGGCAGCGTCGCGTTCCTTTGCAGTGCTGGTGTCTCGAGCATGGGCAACCTGAGTGATGGGCCGGTTCGAACATTCAATCCCGGCAGATGCTAGCAGCCTTCGTGCGGGCAAACGATACAACTGTGTATGTCATTTTATGGATCGTGACGTGATTCAATTCCCGGGCCTCTGGCCGAAGCCGGGTGGGAACCCCTAGACTTCGCCAGTCTTTTGTCCAGGAACAGCCCGTGACCTCCATCTTCTGGTACGACTACGAAACCACCGGCATCGATCCACGCTGCGACCGACCTTTGCAGGTGGCGGGCATCCGTACCGATTTCGAGCTCAATGAAATCGACGAACCGGTGAACCTGTATTGCCGGCCGAGCGACGACATCCTGCCCCATCCGGCGGCCTGTGCGATTACCGGAATCAGCCCGGCGTGCCTGGCTGAAAAAGGTTTGAGCGAAGCCGATTTCATGACCCGTGTCCACCAGCAACTGGCCGCGCCCGGTACCTGCGGCGCCGGGTACAACACCCTGCGTTTCGACGATGAAATGACCCGCTACAGCCTCTATCGGAATTTTTTCGACCCGTATGCGCGGGAATGGCAGGGCGGCAACAGCCGTTGGGACTTGATCGACCTAGTGCGCGCCGCCTATGCGCTGCGCCCCGATGGTATTGTCTGGCCGCAAGAGGATGGCCGGGTCACCCTCAAGCTCGAGCGCCTCACCGCCGCCAATGGCATCGACCATGGCCAGGCTCACGATGCATTGTCGGACGTGCGCGCGACAATTGCCCTGGCTCGCCTGATCCGCCAGAAACAACCACGGCTCTATGACTGGCTGTTCCAGTTGCGCAGTAAACAGAAAGTGATGGACCAGATCCGCCTGTTACAGCCTATGGTGCATGTTTCCGGGCGTTTCTCGGCTGCGCGAAACTACATCGGTGTGGTTTTGCCACTGGCCTGGCATCCCAAGAACCGCAATGCCCTGATTGTCTGCGACCTGCACCTGGATCCCCAGGGGCTGCTGGACCACGATGCGGACATCTTGCGGCAGCGTCTATATACCCGCCGCGAGGAACTGCTCGAGGGAGAGTTGCCAGTGCCGCTCAAACTCATTCATATCAACAAATGCCCGGTGGTCGCGCCGCTGTCGGTGCTGCGTGCCGAGGACCGGCAGCGACTGCAACTGGACATGGAGGGATTGCAGCAACGGGTGTTGCAGCTAAGTGATGCCCGGCAAGTTTGGCAGGACAAACTTCAGGCCATTTATGGCCGCGAGGACTTCACCGCCAGCGAGGACCCCGAGCAACAGTTATACACAGGCTTCCTCGGTGATCGCGATCGCCGTTTATGTGAACAAGTCCGCATGGCCGACCCGGCTCATTTGGCGCAAGAGCGCTGGCCTTTCGATGATGAACGTTTGCCCGAATTATTATTCCGATATCGAGCACGTAACTTTCCAGATACGTTGAATCCAGAAGAGCAGGGGCGTTGGAGGCTGTTCTGTCAGCAACGGCTGTCATCACCGGAGTGGGGCGCGCCCAATACCCTGGAAAGTTTTGATGAAGCGATGGGCGAGTGGCTGGCGCTTTCCACGCCGGTGCAGCGAGAGGTGCTTCTGGAATGGCAAGGTTACAGCCAGCAATTGCGCAAGCGTTTAAGTCTTTGAACGGTGTGAAGTGAAAAAACTACAGGCATGAAAAACGCCAGCAATGGCTGGCGTTTTTGTGTGCGTAGAGAACGCTGAAACCCGACGAGGCTTAGCCCAGCAGGGTTGCCCAGCCTTCAACCACGTCACCGCCCCACTTGGCTTTCCACTCTTTCAGAGTCTTGTGGTTGCCACCTTTGGTTTCGATGACTTCGCCGTTGTGCGGGTTTTTGTATTGCTTAACTTTGCGAGCGCGTTTGGTGCCGGTAGTTTTCACGGCGCCGCCACGAGGGGCTTTACCCGACTTGGCTTCTGGATCCAGGAGAGCAATGATGTCGCGCAGGGACTTGGAGTATTCGCCCATCAGAGTGCGCAGTTTGCCTTCGAATTCCAATTCTTTTTGCAATTTATCGTCTTTGGAGAGGTCGGCCAGACGCTGTTGCAGTTCTTCAATGGCTTGTTTTGTAGCGTTGTATTCAGTGATCAAGGACATGGGGACTACCTTATGTAGGACGCTGCGGACAAGGAGACAGTGTGGCAATAGTAATCAGACAGTTTCATCAAGTAAACATTTAAGCAGGGTTTTATTTAATTACTTAGTGCCAGGCCGCAAAAAAGGGTGTTGCAGTTAAATACCATCACGGGGTTTCACATCCGCTCACAATATAATCGGTTGCCCCGTGCCAGTCCTTCGCTGCCCGAAGGGGCCTGGCACGTCATCAGTACTGCAGTTTTGCCGCGCAATGGCTAGAATGGCCGCCTTTGCGAAGTTCTGGAGTTCCCTAATGCGCACTTTTCGGCTGGTGATTGCTTGCCCGGACCGCGTCGGCATCGTTGCTAAAGTCAGTAACTTTCTGGCGTCCCATAACGGCTGGATCACTGAAGCAAGCCATCACTCGGACAATCAGAGCGGCTGGTTTTTCATGCGTCACGAGATTCGTGCCGACTCGCTGCCCTTTGGCATCGAGGCTTTTCGCGAGGCCTTTGCGCCGATTGCCGAAGAGTTCTCGATGGACTGGCGCATCACCGACACCGCGCAGAAAAAACGCGTGGTGCTGATGGCCAGCCGTGAGTCCCACTGCTTGGCCGACCTGCTGCACCGCTGGCACAGCGATGAGCTCGACTGCGACATCGCCTGTGTGATCTCCAACCATGACGACCTGCGCAGCATGGTGGAGTGGCACGGCATCCCGTACTACCACGTACCGGTCGATCCGCAGGACAAGCAGCCGGCGTTCGCCGAAGTCTCGCGGCTGGTCAAGCAGCATGATGCCGAGGTGGTGGTGCTCGCCCGCTACATGCAGATCCTGCCGCCGGCCTTGTGCAGCGAATACGCCCATAAGGTCATCAACATCCACCACAGCTTCCTGCCGTCGTTCGTCGGGGCCAAGCCGTACCACCAGGCCTCGATGCGGGGCGTGAAGCTGATTGGCGCCACTTGCCACTACGTGACCGAAGAGCTGGACGCCGGTCCGATCATCGAGCAGGACGTGGTCCGCGTCAGCCACAGCGACAGCATCGAAGACATGGTGCGTTTCGGCCGTGACGTGGAGAAGATGGTGCTGGCGCGGGGCTTGCGTTATCACCTGGAAGACCGGGTGCTGGTGCATGGCAACAAGACTGTGGTGTTCTGACGCAACGGCGGGTGGGCCCTGTAGGAGCTGGCGAAGCCTGCGATCTTTTGATCTTTCGCTTGGGGATTCAAGCGCCTGGGGAAAGATCGCAGCCTCGCTTCGCTCGGCAGCTCCTACAGGACGCAGCCCGCGGGGCGGTACGACGGGTCGTTAAATCCCCTCGCCACAAAGTTCTGTGTTGTCTGTTATTTAACGGACAGGGCTCTTTTCATGATGAGGCATGCCATGACCGATCCACTGGACAAAGCCACCTCCAAGGCCCCGGCCACCTTGGGTGAGGGCTGCCTAAGCCGCTACGATCCCGAGGAACTGGGCCCCGAGGACGGTACGGAGTTTCCGGACGCCGCCGAACTGTGGAAACAGACCCATCCCGAGGACGATCCCGAGTAGGAATCGACCGCTTCAAGCCTGCCTCAGCTTCATCAGCTTCTTGATCAACGGACGCCCGACCATCAGGAAGAACACCGGCCCGCCGGCCACCAGATAAAAGTAATAGGTCACCGCCCGCCAGATCAGAATGGCCGCCGCCGCGGTGGACTTGCCCACCATGGGCGCCAGCAGTGCCGCCGATGTCACCTCCGCCGCTCCGGCGCCGCCCGGCAGCAGGCTGAATTGTCCCGCGCTGAGGGACAGCATCTGGACCAGGAAACTCCAGGCCCATTGCAGATCCGCCCCCAACCCTTTCAACGCCAGGTACAACACGCTGTAACGCAGGGCCCAATGCAGGCATGTCAGGCCGAAGACCTGGAAGAGTGTCTGCCGCGGCAGTTTCAGCGTGGCGGTAAACGCCGCCAGAAAATTCAGGATCTTGCGCCCCCAGCGGCGGCGGGTACTGGCCTTCACGCGCAGATGTCGCAGCAGCCTGGCGCCCAGCAGGATCAGCCAACGATGGTAGCGAGCCACCATCGCACAGCCGATCAGCCCGCCCAGCAGCGAAAACGCGCTCAGCGCCAGCATCCATTCCATGCGCTGGCTGAGATTCTGGAACAGCGCATACAACAGGATGCCCACCAGGGCACAGAGGAAGAACAACAGGTCGCTCAGCTGGTCCATGGCGAACACCGCGCTGGCGTGGGCCGGGCGCACGCCGTTGCGAGCCAGCAGAGCCATCAGCGTCAACGGCCCGCCACTGCCGCCGGGGGTAGCGCACATGGCGAACTCGGTGGACATCACCACGCCGATGCTTTTCAGCCCGCCGATGCACTCACGTTGTTCACCCAGCAACAGGCGCAGGCGCACGGAGTTCAGGACCCAGCAGAGCTCGATCATGCCCAGCATGCTCAACAGCAGTGACAAGGGAAAACGTTGCACCCGTGACCACATTTCGCCGCCACCCACCAGCAGCGGCACCAACAACGCCGTAAGCAGCGCCGCAGCCAGCCAGATCAGCCGTTTCATGCGGCGCTGCTGACCCGCAGGCCTTGGGTCGCCAGCCAGTCGACCTTGGTCATTGGCACGCGACCGTCGTCGAGCAGGCGTTTGAGGGTTCGCAGCCAATAGTCCCGGGAAAACCCGTGGCGCATGTCCACCGGGTGCAGGCCCAGGCGAATCACCGGCGCTTGGCGCCAGCGCTGTTCACGTTGGTCGCTGAGGACTTTCGACAAGCCACGGCGCCAGGCACTGCGGGCGCTCCAGACCAGCCCCGGGGCGTCGATGGGGGTGAAATCCGGCAAGCGATACAAGTGCTGGGTATCGCTGGTGTAGCTCAGCGGCAACTGGCGCAGGGCCCGGCGCGTGCCTTCGCTCATCAGCCAGGCCGGGGCAACGAAACCTTGCAGCGGCCACTGGTAACGCTCGAAGGTGTCGATACCGGCGCGCAGGCGGGCGAGGGCGGCTTCTTCGGACAGGTCGTAGAACTCGCCCTCATGGGTGTAGACCCGGCGCATGAACCAATCCCGGGGGTGGAGGGCCGGTGGGCCGTCGTCGCAATGGTAATAGCCGTGCAACACCAGTTCGTCGCCACGCTCGACCCGGCTGTCGAGCAGGTGCCGCAAACCTGGGTGAGCGTCCAGCGCGTTGGTGTGGTGGAAATCCGGCACCACCAGCCAGGTCATCGGCACGTGACCGAGGGCGTCGACGGCTTCGACGAAGGGCTGGTAGTCGGGCCAGGTTTGCGGCGCCACGTCGTGCAGCACCAGTAATACGCTGGGCGAGTGATTCATCGGCACGGACCTCGCCTCAACCATTGGCCAGCAACGGCAACTGTTCACCGAGCACGGCGTAATAATGCCCCAGCAGGCTGTTGACCACGCAATCCCAGGCGTAATGCCGCTCGACATGACGGCGCGCCAGCAAGCCGCGGCGCTGACAGCCTTCGCAGAACAGTTGGCGCACGGCGTTGGCCATGGCCTGTGGATTATTCGGCGTGCACAACAGGCCGCAGTCCTCGTGGACGATCTCGGTGAACGCCCCGGCCGCCACCGCCACCACCGGAATACCGCTGGCCATGGCCTCGAGGATCACCAGGCCGAAGGTTTCCTGATCGCCGGCGTGCAGCAGGGCGTCGGCGCTGGCCATCAGCCGGGCGACCTGCGGCGCGGGGCAGAACTCATCGACCACGGTGACGTTGTCCGGCACCACGGCAGGCATCGACGAGCCCACCAGCAGCAGGTGATAGCGTTCGCCCAGGCGTTCCATGCATTTGAGCAGCACCGGCAGGTTCTTCTCCTTGGAACCGCGGCCGGCGAAGATCAGCAGGCGCGTGTCCTCGGCGATACCCAGCTCGGCCCGCAGCTCCGGGTCGCGGGCGCCGGGGTGGAAGGTCTGCAGGTCCACGCCCAACGGCTGCACATGGACATTGCGCACACCCAACCCGGTCAGCTTGTCGGCCATGACCTGGCTCGGCGCCAGGACCCGGTCGAAATTGCCGTACAACTTGCTGACGTAGGCTTCGATGTTGGGGGTGAACCAATTGCCCATGCGATTGCTCACCAGCAGGGGCAGGTCGGAGTGATAGAAGCCGATGACGGGCACGTCCAGCTGGCGTCGGGCGTCCAGCGCGGCCCAGGCGGTGAGGTAGGGATCGCCGACTTCGATCAGGTCCGGTTGCAGGTCGCGCAGGGCATTGCGCCAGGGTGCCAGGCGAAGGGGGAAGCGGTAGCCCTTGCCGAAGGGCAGCGCCGGGGCCGGCACCTTGTAGATCCCATCCTGCTCGCTCGAATGCGCGCCGGGAATCAGCAGACTGTGGCGGATACCGGGCCGATCCCCCAGGCGACGGTGCTTGGCATCCAGATAAGTGCGCACGCCTCCGCTGGCGGGGGCGTAGAACATGGTGATGTCCGCTATATGCACGATGAACGTCCCTCCGGTCTGTGTTCTCCTGTGTTGACCTTTATGAAGAATAGATGTTCGGTTGGGTTGTAGTGGGGCGGGGTGTCAGTGGAGTATTACTTCGTTTGATAGGCCCCCATCGCGAGCAGGCTCGCTCCCACAGTTGAAATGCAATCCCCTGTGGGAACGAGCCTGCTCGCGATGAAGCCAGTCCAAGCGCTACTAGATCCGGAAACTGCCCACCAGTTGTTTCAACCGCGCCGCCTGCCGCTCAAGATCGGAACACGCACGCAAGGTCGATTGCAGGTTTTCCACACCTTCCTGGTTCAGGGTGTTGATCTCGGTGATGTCCACGTTGATCGATTCCACCACGGCCGTCTGTTCCTCCGTGGCCGTGGCCACCGACTGGTTCATGCCGTCGATCTCGCCGATGCGCTGGGTCACGCTGTTCAGGCGTTCGCCGGCCTGGTTGGCGATTTCCACGCTCTCCTGGCTGTGGCGCTGGCTGTCGCTCATGGTCGTTACCGACGCCCGTGCGCCGACCTGTAACTCCTCGATCATGGTCTGCACCTGTTGCGCCGATTCCTGGGTGCGATGGGCCAGGTTGCGCACCTCATCGGCCACCACGGCAAACCCGCGCCCGGCCTCACCGGCCCGGGCGGCTTCGATCGCCGCGTTGAGGGCCAGCAGGTTGGTTTGTTGGGAGATGCTGGTGATCACTTCCAGGATCTGGCCGATGTTCACGGTTTTGCTGTTCAGCGACTCAATGTTGTTGCTGGACGTGCTCAGCAGGTCGGACAGTCGACTCATCGCGGCAATGCTGCGTTCCACCACCTGCTGGCCGTCTTGCGCCAGACCACGGGCATCGCTGGCCTGATGGGAGGCCTGGGCGGCATTGCGGGCGATCTCCTGGGCCGCTGCGCCCAATTGGTTGATGGCGGCGGCGACGCTGTTGGTCCGGCTGGACTGTTCGTCGGAATTGACCATCGACGAATTCGACGCGCTCACCACGCGCAAGGCGACTTCGTTGACGTGCTCGGTGGCGGAGGACACTTCGCGGATCGACCCGTGGATCCGCTCCACGAAGCGGTTGAACGCGGTGCCCAGGATGCCGAATTCGTCCTGGTTCTGGATCGTCAGGCGCTTGGTCAGGTCGCCCTCGCCGTCGGCGATGTCCTCCATGGCCCGGGTCATGACATGCAAGGGTTGGATCAGAAGACGGATCAGCATGCTCAGCAGCGCAATGATGAAGACCACGGCAATGATGGTGGCGATCACCGCCGAGGTGCGGAAATTGCTGAGCATCGAGTAGGCCTGGTCCTTGTCGACCGACACGCCGACGTACCAGTTCACCGAGGGCAGGCCCTTGATCGGCGTGAAGGTAACGATGCGTGTATGGCCGTTGACCTCGACTTCGCTGATCTGGTCGCTGATCTTCGGCGTGTTTTGTGGATAGGCGTCGTTCAGGGTCTTCATGACCAGGGCTTTATCGGGGTGCACCAGGATCTTGCCGTCGGCGCTGACCAGGTAGGCGTAGCCCATGCCGTCGAAATCCACGGTCTTGAGGTTGTCGATGATGGTCTGCAGGCTCAGGTCGCCGCCCACCACGCCGACACTTTGCCCGCCGTTCCTGGACGCGCTGGCGATGGAGATGATCAGCCCACCGCTGGCGGCATCGATGTAGGGTTCGGTCAGGGTCGCGGTGCCGCTGCTTTCGGCGCCTTTGTACCAAGGGCGTACCCGCGGATCGAAGCCGTCAGGCATCTTCGCGTCGGGGCGTATGGTGAAGCTGCCCTTGGCATCACCCAGGTAGGACGCCATGAAGGTTGCGGTCAGCGCTTTCTGTTCCAGCAGGCGGGTGACGCTGGCCTGGTCTGGCGTGGCGGCGATGTTCTGGGCCAGGTTTTCGATCAGCAGGATGCGGCCGCTCAGCCAGGTCTGGATGTTGCTCGCCGTGACGTCGCTCATTTCATGCAAGTAGCTGTCGAGGTCGTCACGAATGGCGTTGCGTTGCAGGTAATCGTTGTAGGCGGTGAATGAAGCGAAGGCCGCCATGACGATCAGTGCGGCGGCAATCAGGATTTTGTGGCTGAAACGCAGGTTTTTTTTCATGGCTCGGGGTTCCGCGGAGTCTTATAGCTCTGGGCGTGCTTTTATATGAAAAGTTCGAAAAAAGGCGCCGTATTGAAAGTTCTGATATTTCCTTCTCTCCCTGGGGAATTATCCGACCGTGTTTTCAGTGAGGTCTGTCGCTTCCTATATCGACCATACTTGATCAAAAATTAATCACAGGTGACCAGATGACTGACTCACTGCAACTCGTTATCGGGGCCGACCTCGCCGGCCAACCTATTGGCCAGGCCATGCGCCTGGCAAACCGCCATGGCCTGGTGGCAGGCGCCACCGGCACCGGCAAGACCGTCACCTTGCAGCGCCTGGCCGAAGCCTTCAGCGATGCCGGCGTGGCGGTATTCGCGGCGGACATCAAGGGCGACCTGTGCGGGCTTGGCGCCGCCGGCAACCCCCAGGGCAAAGTCGCTGAGCGCATTGCCGGTATGCCCTGGCTCGAGCATAAGCCCCGGGCTTATCCGGTGACCCTGTGGGACGTTCATGGCCAGTCCGGTCATCCGCTGCGCACGACCTTGAGCGAAATGGGGCCGTTGCTGCTCGGCAGCCTGCTGGAGCTGACCGATAGCCAGCAGGCGGCGTTGTACGCGGCGTTCAAGGTGGCGGATCGCGAAGGCCTGTTATTGCTGGACCTCAAGGACCTGAAGGCGCTGCTCAATCACCTCAAGGACAACCCGGCGTTGCTGGGGGACGATGCGGCCCTGATGACCACCGGCTCCAGCCAGGCGTTGCTGCGGCGCCTGTCCACCCTGGAACAGCAGGGTGCCGACGCATTGTTTGGCGAACCGGCCTTGCAGCTTGAAGACATCCTGCAACCGGACGGTGACGGTCGTGGTCGCATTCATTTGCTGGACGCCAGTCGTCTGGTCCACGAGGCGCCCAAGGTCTACGCGACGTTCCTGCTGTGGCTGCTGGCCGAGCTGTTCGAGCAATTGCCCGAGCGCGGCGATGCGGACAAGCCGCTGCTGGCGCTGTTCTTCGATGAGGCGCATCTGCTGTTCGCCGGTACGCCGAAGGCATTGCAGGAGCGGTTGGAGCAGGTGGTGCGGCTGATCCGTTCCAAGGGCGTCGGGGTGTATTTCGTCACCCAGTCGCCGGGCGACTTGCCGGACGATGTCCTGGCGCAGCTGGGATTGCGCATCCAGCATGGCCTGCGGGCCTTTACCGCCAAGGAGCAGAAGTCCTTGCGGGCGGTGGCGGATGGCTTCCGGCCGAACCCGCAGTTCGATGCCCTGGCGGTGCTTACCGAACTGGGTATCGGCGAGGCCCTGGTGGGCACCTTGCAGGAAAAAGGCACGCCGGAAATGGTCCAGCGTGTACTGGTAGCGCCGCCGCAGTCACGCATCGGGCCGCTGACCGAGGCCGAGCGCGCCGGCTTGATCGCCCGTTCGCCATTGCAAGGCCGCTACGACAAACCCATTGATCGCGAATCGGCCTATGAAGTGCTTATGGGGCGCAAGGGCCTGGAACCTCAGACCGAGGTGGCGCCGGGCAAACCGGCGGCCGAGGAGCCCAGCTTCACCGACAAGGCCGGGGAGTTTCTCGGCACGGCGGCGGGCCAGGCATTGAAATCGGCAATGCGCCAGGCAGCCAATCAACTGGGGCGGCAGTTGGTGCGCGGGTTGATGGGGTCGTTGCTGGGGGGGAGCAAGCGGCGGTAACTCGGAAACCGAGTTGCCTTCATCGCGAGCAGGCTCGCTCCCACAAGGGATTGCATGGGGTTCAATGTGGGAGCGAGCCTGCTCGCGATAGCGGTCTGGCGGGCAACGAAAATCTCAGGGCTTGGCCCTGGCATGCGCCGCCAACCGCTCCAGCGCCGCCCGCAGGCTCGGGTCGCTGATGCTGTCCGCGGTGGCCTGGATGGTTTCGGCCGCATCGGTGGACAGGTCCAGGGTATGCCCCTTGGCCCCGGCCTGCACGGTGGGCGGCTGCACCTTGAAGAGGATGCGCGTCAGGCTGGCAAACTCCTCGAACACCTGCAATTGACGCAGCAGGCGTTTCTGCTGATAGCGCAGGCGCGTGGCCCAATGGCCGTCCGTGACGATCAACAGCAAACTGCCTTCGCGCCAGGACGCCACGTGGCAGTGTTCGCGCGCGGCGGGCTGCAACTGGCTGTCCAGCAGGCGTTGCAGATGGCCCAGGCGCCTGGCGTGGCCGAAGATCGCTTTCAGCGGTTTGGCTTCGCGCAACAGAACCGCAGGAGCCTTGGCTGGGAGAGGGCGGAAGGCCATGAACGAATACCGCGAGTGACAGAGGCGCCATGGTAGCAGAAAGCGCCGGGTACGCCTCGACGCTACCGGCCAATGGCGGTTTACTCACACAAACAGTAGGAACTTATGGGCTTTGTGGGTTGAACTTCGCGTAAAAGCCCTTATTTTAGGAGGGCCCCGTCACAGCGCTGTGCCAGCATCGTGGAATAACGCCACTTTCCTCACCATCGTTTCCGGGTAGAATGCTCGTTCGCATGCGGCCATGAGGGCTGCACGGGCGACTCACGGGGCCGCCCTCCATCCCTTTAGTGTGGAAGATCCTGCCGATATGTTTGCGCCTTTGTTAAAGAAACTCTTTGGAAGCAAGAACGAGCGTGAAGTCAAGCGCATGCTCAAGACGGTACAGATCGTCAATGCCTTCGAAGAGCAAATGGTGGCCCTTTCGGACGATCAGTTACGCGCCAAGACTGCCGAATTCAAGGACCGCATCGCCAAGGGGGAAACCCTCGACCAGCTCCTGCCCGAAGCCTTTGCGGTAGCCCGCGAAGCCGGCAAGCGGGTCATGGGCATGCGCCACTTCGACGTCCAGTTGATCGGCGGCATGACCTTGCACGAAGGCAAGATTGCCGAAATGCGCACTGGCGAGGGTAAAACTCTCGTGGCGACCCTGGGCGTCTACCTCAACGCGCTGTCCGGCAAGGGCGTGCACGTGGTGACGGTCAACGACTACCTGGCCCGCCGCGACGCCAACTGGATGCGCCCGCTCTACGAATTCCTCGGCCTGACCGTCGGCGTGGTCACGCCGTTCCAGCCGCCTGAAGAGAAGCGTGCCGCCTACGCCGCCGACATCACCTACGGCACCAACAACGAATTCGGTTTCGACTACCTGCGCGACAACATGGCGTTCAGCCTGGAAGAAAAATTCCAGCGTGAACTCAATTTCGCGGTCATCGACGAAGTCGACTCCATCCTCATCGACGAAGCCCGTACCCCGCTGATCATTTCCGGTCAGGCCGAGGACAGCTCCAAGCTGTACATGGAGATCAACAAACTGATCCCGCAGCTCAAGCTGCACGTCGAGGAAGTCGAAGGCGAAGTGACCCAGGCGGGGCACTTCACGGTTGACGAGAAGACCCGCCAGGTCGAACTCAACGAAGCCGGCCATCAATACATCGAGGAAATGCTGACCCGCGTCGGCCTGCTGGCTGAAGGCGAAAGCCTGTATTCGGCCCATAACCTGGGCCTGCTGACCCACGTCTATGCCGGCCTGCGTGCCCACAAGCTGTTCCATCGCAACGTCGAATACATCGTGCAGGACGGCCAGGTCGTACTGGTCGACGAGCACACCGGTCGTACCATGCCGGGCCGTCGCCTCTCCGAAGGCCTGCACCAGGCCATCGAAGCCAAGGAAGGCCTGAACATCCAGGCCGAGAGCCAGACCCTGGCCTCGACCACCTTCCAGAACTATTTCCGCCTGTACAACAAGCTGTCCGGCATGACCGGCACCGCCGACACCGAAGCGTTCGAATTCCACCAGATCTACGGCCTGCAAGTGGTGGTGATCCCGACGAACAAGCCGCTGGCGCGCAAAGACTACAACGACCTGGTGTTCCTGACCGCCGAAGAGAAATACGCGGCGATCATCAACGACATCAAGGACGGCATGGCCCAGGGTCGTCCGATCCTGGTGGGTACCGCCACCATCGAGACCTCCGAGCACATGTCCGCATTGCTCAACAAGGAAGGCATCGAGCACAAGGTCCTCAACGCCAAGTTCCACGAGAAGGAAGCCGAGATCATCGCCCAGGCCGGTCGCCCGGGTGCGCTGACCATCGCCACCAACATGGCCGGTCGTGGTACCGACATCCTGCTGGGCGGCAACTGGGAAGTGGAAGTCGCCTCCCTGGAGAGCCCGACGCCCGAACAGATCGCGCAGATCAAGGCCGACTGGCAGAAGCGTCACCAACAGGTGCTCGAGTCCGGTGGCTTGCAGGTGATCGCTTCCGAGCGTCACGAATCGCGCCGTATCGACAACCAGTTGCGTGGCCGTGCCGGTCGTCAGGGTGACGCCGGTTCCAGCCGCTTCTACCTGTCCCTGGAAGACAGTCTGATGCGTATCTTTGCCTCTGACCGGGTGAAGAACTTCATGAAGGCCCTGGGCATGCAGCCTGGCGAAGCGATCGAGCACCGCATGGTGACGAACGCCATCGAGAAGGCCCAGCGCAAGGTCGAAGGGCGCAACTTCGATATCCGCAAGCAATTGCTCGAGTTCGACGACGTCAACAACGAACAGCGTAAAGTGATCTATCACATGCGTAACAGTTTGTTGGCCGCCGACAACATCGGTGACACCATCGCCGACTTCCGCCAGGAAGTGCTCGACGCGACCGTCAGCGCTCACCTTCCGCCGCAATCGTTGCCGGAGCAGTGGGACATCGCCGGCCTGGAAGCTGCCTTGCGCAGTGACTTTGGCGTGTCGTTGCCGATCCAGCAGTGGCTCGACGAAGACGATCACCTGTACGAAGAAACCCTGCGCGAGAAGCTGCTGGCCGAACTGATCGCCGCGTACAACGAGAAAGAAGACCAGGCCGGCGCTGAAGCGCTGCGCTCCTTCGAGAAGCAGATCGTATTGCGGGTGCTGGACGACCTGTGGAAAGACCACCTGTCGACCATGGACCACCTGCGCCACGGCATCCATCTGCGCGGTTATGCCCAGAAGAACCCGAAGCAGGAATACAAGCGCGAATCCTTCACGCTGTTCTCCGAGCTGCTGGATTCGATCAAGCGCGACTCGATCCGCGTGCTGTCCCACGTCCAGGTTCGCCGCGAAGACCCGGCCGAAGAGGAAGCCCGGCTGCGTCAGGAAGCCGAGGCCCTGGCCGCGCGCATGCAGTTCGAGCACGCCGAAGCCCCAGGCCTGGAAATGTCCCAGGCCCAGGAAGAGGGTGTCGATGTGGACGTCGCCCTGGCGACCGCGCCGGTACGCAACGAGCAGAAGCTGGGCCGTAACGAGCTGTGCTATTGCGGTTCGGGCAAGAAATACAAGCATTGCCACGGGCAGATCCAGTAACGCCCGTTTCAAGCGCTGAACGACCCGCGCCGCGACAGGCCAGCTCTGTCGCGGCGTTTTGCCATTTGATTCAGACATACATTTATTGAGGAGCGCATTCATGGCTGTTGGTCTTGGTCCGTTGCCAACGTTGCACCCGGTTGCCGGTTTTGAACTCGGTATCGCCTCGGCGGGCATCAAGCGCCCTGGGCGCAAGGATGTGGTGGTCATGCGTTGCGCCGAAGGCTCGACGGTGGCTGGCGTGTTTACCCTCAATGCCTTTTGCGCGGCACCGGTCATCCTCGCCAAGCAACGTGTCCAGGGGCCGGTGCGCTACCTGCTGACCAATACCGGCAATGCCAACGCCGGCACTGGTGCGCCGGGCCTGGCCGCTGCCGAGCGCACCTGCGCCAGACTGGCCGAATTGACCGGTGTCGATGCCGCCCAGGTGCTGCCGTACTCCACCGGTGTGATTGGTGAACCGCTGCCGGTCGAGAAGATCGAAGGTGCGCTGCAGGCCGCCCTCGATGATCTGTCGGAAAACAACTGGGCCGCTGCCGCCACCGGCATCATGACCACCGACACCCTGCCCAAGGGCGCGAGCCGTCAGTTCCAGCACGACGGGGTGACGATCACCGTCACCGGCATCAGTAAGGGCGCCGGCATGATCCGTCCGAACATGGCGACCATGCTCGGCTACATCGCGACCGACGCCAAAGTCTCCCGCCAGGTGCTGCAGGACCTGATGCTCGACGGCGCCAACAAGTCGTTCAACCGCATCACCATCGATGGCGATACGTCGACCAACGACTGCTGCATGCTGATCGCCACCGGCAAGGCCAACCTGCCGGAGATCAGCGAAGCCAGCGGCCCGCTGTTCGCCGCCCTGAAGCAGGCGGTGTTCGAAGTGTGCATGGAAGTGGCCCAGGCCATCGTCCGTGACGGCGAAGGTGCGACCAAGTTCGTGACCGTGCAGGTCAACGGCGGTGGCAATCATCAGGAATGCCTGGATGTCGGCTACACCGTGGCGCACTCGCCGCTGATCAAGACCGCGCTGTTCGCCTCGGACCCGAACTGGGGCCGGATCCTCGCCGCCGTCGGCCGTGCCGGCGTACCGGACCTGGACGTAAGCAGGATCGACGTGTTCCTCGGCGAAGTCTGCATCGCAAGCCAAGGCGCCCGCGCCGCGACCTACACCGAAGCCCAGGGGGCGGCGGTGATGCAGCAGGAAGAGATCACCATCCGTATCGAACTGGGGCGTGGTGATTGCAGCGAGACGATCTGGACCACCGACCTGTCCCATGAGTATGTGAAGATCAACGCTGAGTACCGGACTTAACAAGGCTTGGGACCGAATCGCGCCTATCGCGAGCAGGCTCGCTCCCACAGGGGATTTGTGCTGGAAACAGGCTTATGCCAGCCTGCAGATTTCCTTGTGGGAGCGAGCTTGCTCGCGATGGCGTCGGAACAGACCTGCAATATTTCTGAATAGCCACAAGAAAGGATTCCAGACATGAGCCTGCACCTGATCATCGGCGACAAACGAGTTTCTTCCTGGTCCCTGCGCGCTGCTTTGGCCCTGGACCTGACCGGTGCGAAGTACACCGAAGAGCTGGTCAGGCTGTTTCAACCCGATACCCGGGAGAAACTGCTCAAGTATTCAGCCACCGCCAAGGTCCCGCTGCTCCAGACCGAAACAGGTGTCATCGCCGACTCCCTGGCGATTGCCGAATACCTGGCCGAACAGTTTCCCGACGCCGGCCTCTGGCCCAGGGATGTGGCAGCCCGGGCCCAGGCGCGTTCGGCTTGTGCGCAGATGCACAGTGGCTTCTTCGCGATCCGCAGCAACATGCCGTTTGACGTGGCCCACGACGCGCCGTTGTCGCCCGTGCCGGCTGATGTCCAGGCGGAAATCGAGCGGATGCTGGCCCTGTGGGCTGAGTGCCGTGCCGTGGCGACCGAAGCCGGCCCGTACCTGTTTGGCACCTTGAGCCTGGCGGATGCGTTTTTCGCGCCGGTTGCCGTGCGCCTGCGTACCTATCAGGTGGAACTGCCGGAGGTCGATGCGGCCTATGTTGAAACCCTTTACCAATGGCCGGCGTTCAAGGCGTGGCAACAGGCCGGCCTGGAGGAAACAGCGCGGTGAAACGAGTACACGTAGCGGCGGCGGTCATTCGCGACGCCGCCGGCAAGATCCTGATCGCCCGGCGTGCCGACACCCAGCACCAGGGTGGGCTTTGGGAGTTCCCCGGCGGTAAGGTCGAGGCGCACGAGTCCGTCGAGACGGCCCTGGCCCGGGAGCTTCATGAGGAACTGGGGATTGTGGTCGAGGCTGCCCGGCCGTTGATCAAGGTGCGCCACGATTATCCGGACAAGCAGGTTCTGCTGGATGTCTGGGAAGTCTCGGCGTTCTCCGGTGAACCCCATGGCGCCGAAGGGCAACCACTGGCCTGGGTGACGGCCCGCGATCTGACGAATTACGAGTTCCCGGCGGCCAACCAGCCGATTGTCGCGGCGGCGCGTTTGCCCGGCGACTACCTGATCACCCCGGAAGGCCTTGAAACCCCGGCTCTGTTGCGGGGCATGCAGAAAGCCATTGCCGGCGGAATCAAGCTGGTCCAGTTACGGGCGCCCAATGGCTACGATCCGCAATACCGCGATCTGGCGGTGGATGCGGTGGGATTGTGTGCCGGCAAGGCCCAGTTGATGCTCAAGGGGCCTTTCGAGTGGCTGGGGGACTTTCCTTCCGCCGGTTGGCACGTCACTGCCGCGCAACTGCGCAAGCATGCGGCGGCCGGTCGACCGTTCGGCAAGGACCGCTGGCTGGCGGCTTCCTGCCACAACGCCGAGGAACTGTCCCTGGCGCAGCAGATGGATGTGGACTTCGTGACGCTCTCGCCAGTGCAACCAACCCAGACCCATCCTGAGGCCCAGCCCTTGGGTTGGGCAGAGGCTGCGCGGCTGATCGAGGGCTTCAACCGACCGGTCTATCTGTTGGGTGGGGTGGGGCCTGCCGAACGGCAGAAGGCTTGGGAGGCTGGAGCGCAGGGTGTGGCGGGGATTCGGGCGTTTTGGCCTGAGGCTTGATTCTGTGGTGTAACCACTGGCGCCATCACGAGCAGGCTCGCTCCCACACTTGATCACGGTGTATCTGAAAGAATGCGATCCCCTGTGGGAGCGAGCCTGCTCGCGATGGCGTCCTTACGGACGACGGATCACTCCCCAGGTTTCGCCGCCGCCACCCAAAGCACCTCCGCCACCCCCTGCCGCCGGGCAATCACCCGCGCCGCCACGAACAACAGATCCGACAGCCGATTGATATAGGCCAACCCCGGCCCGGCCAGCGGTTCCACTGCGTTCAACTGCTGGCAACGGCGCTCGGCGCCACGGGCCAGGCTGCGGCAGACGTGGGCCAGGGCCACCAGGGTCGAGCCACCGGGCAGGATGAAGTTTTCCAGCGGCCCCAGTTCCTCGTTCCACCGATCGATGGCCGCTTCCAGTCGCTCGACTTCCGCCGTGGTCAGCGCCTGGTAGGCCGGCATCGCCAGTTCGCCACCGAGGTCGAACAATCGATGCTGACACGGCGCCAACACCTCGATGATCTCCCGCAGTGCCGGGTAGCGGCTCGCCTCATCGGCAAGCCCCGCCAGCAACAAGCCGAGCTGGCTGTTCAGGCTATCCACTTCGCCGATGGCCTCGACCCGTGGGTGGTCCTTCGCCACACGACGACCGTCGCCCAACCCGGTTTCACCTTTGTCGCCGGTGCGGGTGTAAATCTTCGACAGGCGAAAACCCATGTTCAGCGCTCCAGTTGCTTGTTTTCTTGAGGCATCATCGAAATGCCCGCCAGGGGCAGGCGCAAGGTGAAGCAGGTGCCTTGGCCCGGCGCCGACTGCACTTCCATCTGGCCCTTGTGGTTGTTGGTGATGATGAAATACGACACCGACAGCCCCAGGCCCGTGCCCTGGCCGATTTCCTTGGTGGTGAAAAAGGGTTCGAAGGTGCGTTTGCGCACGTTTTCGCTCATGCCAATGCCGTTGTCCTCGACCTGGATTTCCGCCCAGGGCGGGTTCAGCCGCGTGCGCAGGATAATGCGCCCGGGCTCGCTGTCGTCCTGGCGTTGGTGGATGGCCTGGGCGGCGTTCTTCAACAGGTTGAGCAGCACCTGCTCCAATTCGTTGGCGGTGCCGGGCACCGGGCCCAGGTTCGGGTCGAACTGACGGATGATCGCCTGACCCTTGAAGTCGAAACCGATCGCCAGGTCGAAGTCGTTGCCGGCGATTTCCACCGCCTGGTCGATCAGGGCCGGCAGGTCGCAGGGGGCCATCTGCCGGGTGCTGCGCCGGCTGAAACTGAGCATGTGGGTGACGATTTTCGCCGCCCGGGCACCGGCCTGCTGGATGCCATCGAGCAACTGCGGGATGTCCCGGCCCTGGAGGTACTGATTGACCACCTGCAGCTCGATGCCCAGTTGCTCGGCCTGTTCGAGGTTCTTGGGCAGTTCCGGTGACAGGCGTCGACGGATGTTCTGCACGTTGTGCAGGATCGCCCCCAGCGGGTTGTTGATCTCATGGGCCATGCCCGCCGCGAGGCCGCCGACCGAGAGCATTTTTTCCGATTGCACCATCATTTCTTCCAGCGACAGGCGCTGGGTGATGTCGTCGATCCGGATCACCACCCCGCGCCCGGCGCCCCCCATCAGCGGGTAGAAGGTCAGGGCGTAGTGCCGGGCTTCGTCGTCCTTGGTCCAGGTGACGCGCTCGATCTTGGCCACCGTGTGCTGCTCGACCGTTTGCTTGAGCTGCGGCAGGTACGGCTTGAGGGGCTCGAACGCGAGGAAGATCGGCTGGTTCAGTGCTTCGTCCAGCCGGGTGCCGGAAAGGGCGCTGGCCTCCTGGTTCCACTGGGTGACATAGAGCTGTTCGTCGAGGGCGATCAGGGCCGACGGCATGGAATCGATGATGCTGTTGAGGTAGTTCTGGAAGCCGGTGAGTTTTTTCTCGATCTTGCTACGCACCTGGACTTCGAGCTCCAGCTTGCGGTTGGTATGACGGGTTTCTTCCGCCAGGCCCTGGGCCTGGTCGTAAGCAGCCTGGGAGTCGTCCCGGGCGCGCTTGAGCTGCTGCTCCCGGGCCTCGATCCGTGACAGCATGGTGTTGAAGGCTTCGGCCAGGCTGCCGATTTCGTCGTGGTTGCCCCGGGCGGCGCGCAGGGAATAGTTTTCCTCTCGGGTGACCTGCCGTGACAGCTCTTCCAACTGGTGAATCGGCCGGGTGATCAGGCGTTTGATCTGCTGGGCGATGACCAGCCACAGCAGCACGCTGAAAATCAGGATGCCGAGGCTGGCGGTCAGGGTGCCGGTGTAGAACGCCGTGGGCAATTCACTGCTGGCGACCAGCAGCAGATGGCCCGGCGCGGTGCCGGGGCGGGGCAGGGTGATGACCTGGTTGCTGCGGAATTCACCGGCCTGCCAGGCCTGCACGCTGCGGAAATGATCCGGCAGCTTGAGCTTGTCACCCTGTTGCAGCTGCGCCAGGCGCTCGCCCTCGCCGTCATACAGCGCCGCTGCCCGCAACGGGGCGTAGCTGTTGAGTTCGTCGAGCAGGCGCTTGGCGCCTTGCGGTGATTGCAGGGCATCGGAGATCAGGCTCGGGTTGGCGATCAGCCGGCCGATGGTCTGCAGGGCCTGGGGGGCCATGCTTTCCTGGGAAATGTAATAGGCGGCGCTGATAAAGGTCAGGTTGGCGACCAGCAATACAGTGGTCAACAACACCAGCAGGGCGGCCAACAGTTTCTGGCCGACCGGCAGGTTTTCAAGGCGCTGGCGCAATGGCATCAGATTCGTCGCTGAAAAGGAACACGAGGCCAGCGTAGCCGCTGCTCAGTCGCTGGGCAATCCGAGGTTGTGCAAGTGACCGATCAGCCGCTGACGCAGTTGCTCCAGATGCGGTACCGCCAGCTCGTGCCGCCGGGCGACCTTGCAGGCATGGCCGAGCAGGTAGCTGATTTCAGTGCGGCGCCTGTTGGCGACGTCCTGGTGCATCGAGGAGTAATTGGCCGCCGTGGCCTGGATCACCCGTTCGACCTCCGGCTGCAAGTCCTCAGCCGCCGCAGGCTGACCGCAGCGTTCGAGCAGGTCGGTGAGCTCCGCGCACAGGGTCGCCACTTCGCAGCGATGCTCCTGCAAGCCGCCATTCTTGCAGTGATACAGCACGGTCAGCGGGTTGATCGCGCAGTTGAGCGCCAGTTTTCGCCAGAGCCGGGTGAGGATGTCCGCGCTCCATTCGTGGGGGATGCAGGCGGCGCTCAGGTCGTCCAGCCAGAACGGCGCCACGGGGTGGGCGGGGTCGCCGAGCCAGGTGTAGCCGTGACCGGCGAACACCACGCGCCAGTCACCGTCGCGGAACGCGCCTTCGGTGCTGGAGGCGCTGATGCAACGGGCCTGGGGGACGCGGTTGGCCACTGCGTCCTGGCTGCCGAGGCCATTCTGCAGCAGGATCAGTTCCGACCCGGCGTCCAGGCGATGGGCCACCGAGGCCACCGCCGCTTCCGCGTCATAGGCCTTGCAGGCCAGCAGCAGGCGCCTGATTGGCCCGGGGCCGTCAGCGGTTTCGCCCGGTACCGGGTAGTGCTGCGGCTGGCCTTGTTCCACCAGGGTCAGGCCACCCGCGGCCTGGTAGGCCTGCAACCGGCCTTCATCACGCAGCACCAGGCGCACCGGCAGACCCGCCCGGGCCAGACGCGCCGCCCATAATGTGCCGAGGCTGCCGGCCCCCAGGACATGCCAGGTGGTGGACATCAGTTTTTCACTCGGTTTGCTGCAGGCATTTGGGGGCTCACAGTATTGGCTGGGAAAGACTCGTTATAATGAGCGCGATTTTAACCACAAGCCAAGCGCGCGCCTTTATCACTGGGGCGCCTTTTTTATTGGAGAACTCTACATGCCGTCATTCGACGTGGTATCCGAACTGGACAAGCACGAAGCCACCAACGCGGTTGAAAACGCCATCAAGGAACTCGACCGTCGTTATGACCTCAAGGGCAAGGGCAGCTTCGAGTTCAAGGAAAAGGACCTGACCGTCAACCTGACCGCCGAAGCCGAATTCCAGCTCGAGGCGATGATCGAAATCCTCAAGCTTGCGCTGGTCAAGCGCAAGATCGACGTGCAGTGCCTCGAGATCAAGGACGCCTATGCCTCGGGCAAGGTGATGAAGCAGGAAGCTGTGCTCAAGGAAGGCATCGACAAGGAACTGGCGAAGAAGATTGTCGCTCACATCAAGGACGCCAAGCTCAAGGTGCAGGCCGCCATCCAGGGCGAGCAGGTACGGGTTACCGGCAAGAAACGCGATGACTTGCAGGAAGCTATCGCGGCACTGCGCGCCAAGGAATTCGGCATGCCGCTACAGTTCAATAACTTCCGCGACTGATATCAGGTTGTTCGCATGACGGTGGCGACGGACCTGTTCCTTCGCCACGAATGGAAAAAAGGAGAGCAAGATGGACTTGAACGCTGAAGTGGACCACCTGGTCAAGGCTTCCCAGGCCTGGATTCCGATGATCATGGAATACGGCAGCCGTGTGTTGCTGGCGGTCATCACCCTGGCCATCGGCTGGTGGTTGATCAACAAGGTCACGCAGAAACTGGGTGCCTTGTTGGCCCTGCGTAACGCTGACCTGGCACTGCAAGGGTTTATCAGTACCCTCGCCAATATCATCCTCAAGGTGCTGTTGATCGTCAGCGTGGCGTCGATGATCGGTGTGGAAACCACCTCGTTCGTCGCCGCCATCGGTGCGGCGGGCCTGGCAATCGGCCTGGCGTTGCAGGGCAGCCTGGCAAACTTCGCCGGCGGCGTACTGATCCTGCTGTTCCGCCCGTTCCGCATCGGCGACTGGATCGAAGCCCAAGGCATCGCCGGTACGGTCGACAGCATCCAGATCTTCCACACCGTACTGCGTACCGGTGACAACAAGACGGTCATCGTGCCCAACGGCCCCCTGTCGAACGGCATCATCACCAACACCAATCGCCAGCCGACCCGCAAAGTGGTGTTCGATGTGGGCGTGGATTACCAGGCGGATCTGCAAAAGGCCCGGCAGGTGCTGCTGGATCTGGCGAAGGATGAGCGCGTACTGGCCGATCCGGCACCTGAAGCAGTGATTTCCACCCTGGGTGACAGTTCGATCACGGTGTCGTTGCGGGTGTGGGTCAAGACGGCGGATTACTGGAGCGTGATGTTCATGTTCAATGAACAGGCGCGGGATCGCTTGAAGGATGCGGGGATTGATATTCCGTTTCCGCAGCGGGTGATTCGGGTTGTTCAGGAAGAGACGGCGAGATAACAAACGTGGATATAACCTGTCGATTGGGTCAGGTTGTATTTAGTTAGCTTGCTATTTAGGAAGTTGCGTCAGGTCGTTTTATCGGGCGCATAAAAAAACCGCTCACCTGGATCAGGTGAGCGGTTTTTGTTTGTTGCGGGTGTAGCTATCGAATGACCACTGAGTTACAGGATATTCAGTGGGTATTCGGCGATCAGGCGGAAGTCGTTGTTGTCACCGCCAGAGTAGGCAGTGTTCGAACGATAGAATGCGCTACGCAGGCGGAAAGACAAGTCTTTTGCCGGGCCGCTTTGCAGAACGTACTTGGTTTCGAAATCGACTTCGTGTTCCTTGCCTTCCACATTGGAAGCGGTGGTGATGTTGTCACCTGTGATGTAACGAGTCATGAAACTCAGGCCTGGAACACCATAGCTCTTCATGTTCAGGTCGTAGCGAGCCTGCCAGGAACGTTCGTCTTGACCGTTGAAGTCGGAGTATTGTACGGAGTTGGCGAGGAAGATGGTCCCATTGCCGTCAATGCCGTAAACATAGCCGCTGTCGCCGGAGGAGCGCTGGTGTGCCAGAGTGAACTTGTGAGCGCCAATGGCATAGGCAGCTGCAAGAGACCAGATGCGGTTGTCAATGTCACCGCTGAGCTCCTGACCCTGGCTCTTGGTGTGATAGCCATTGAAGTCGAAGTTCAAGGACTGATCGTCACTGAGTGGCAAGGTGTAGTTGGCGTTGACGTACTGCTTCTTGAAGTTGTCTTCAACGTCGGAAGCAGCTACACCGGCTACAAAGTTGTCGGTGAACTGGTAGGTTGCGCCAGCAATGTTGGCAGACTTCAGGCCCGGCGTGTGTGGGCCATTGATGCTGTCACGGCCCATGCCAGTCTGCGAACTCAGGGCGGTGAAGCGACCTGCGGTCAGCTCCAGGCCTTTAATTTCCTTACTGGTAATCAACGTACCCGTGGCGACTTCCGGCAGCAGGCGGCTATCGTCGGTGGAGAACACTGGGCTGGTGGTGATTTGGTTGCCATATTTCAAGACAGTATCGGACAGGCGGAATTTAACCGCGCCACCTGTTTTCGATTGGGTATCCTGAGGGTGACCGTTGCTATCAGCAGCGAACAGACCGTTACCAGTGCGGCCAGGACCGCCATCGAGCTTGATGGCGCCGAATGCAAGGGCGTCAACGCCTACGCCAACGGTGCCTTGGGTAAAGCCCGATTCGTAGGTTGCACGTGCAGCAAGGCCGGACTCTTCACGATAGCTTTGGCCTTTGGCCACGGCGTTCTCGTTCTTGAAATCACGGTTCATGTACAACGCACGGGTCAGAATATTCAGGCTTTGATCTTCAAAAAAGCCCTTGGAATCGTCCTGGGAAGACGCCACTGCGAACTGCGAAACACTGGCCGAAACAGCCAGTGCGATCATGCTCCACTTCATCACGCGCATCGTGATTTGCTCCTTTGGTTTAGAAGAGTACTGCCGTCCCACCTGTTTTTTTATCTGGGCGGCTCTTTCTTTTTGTGTCGGCGCAAACTTATATCACGACGACATTAATTGGCGATACTTGCCCATCCAACCTTTCAGCTTCTTTACGACCATGTCGCCAATGGCTCGATCCATGTCGTATTGGGGCTGTTCCGACGCAATCGGGTTTCGCAACTTGAATGTTGCTTGTCTTTCTTCGGCGTCGGTATCAAGAGTCCTTTTTTACTGCACTTGAAGCTCCGTGAGGGCAACCTTGCCACTTTATTTATAGGCCAGCAGGTTTTCGTTCCGACGATTTCCCTGAAGGTGATGTCCGGGATGGATGCAACAAGTATGCACAAACCCGAATTTCATTCACATTTTTTTCACACTCTGCCGCTGGACGCGGTGAAACCTCATGAATCCGGGGGCCAAAGGCCTTGTTTTAAATAGGGTTGACTGCTGTGCCACTATCGTGTTTGAAACACGTAAACGGGCAGGGACAGCCAAAAACGTTACCGGTTCACCCTACCCAGTGAGTAAATCCCGGATGCTTCGTGCACTGAGCGTAGACGCATTGTGCGGTTTTGGTGCAAAAAAACTTCGTAAATTGCACAAGGCTCGGTGTTTCGCAGGTTCCTGGGGCTGTCGTTCCTGGATTCCGGGGTACTGGTCGCACTGTGTTGGTGCGCCTGGCTGGCGGACGTTGGACAGTCAGCGCCGAAAACAGGCGTGCAAGCCATGCTTGGGCTGTGTGCAGTGAAGGTTCCACTGTTCACGGGTATGCTACGAGTATCCGATAACGAGCAAGGAGTACGCGTGGTGTTTGTTTTAGATCCACGACTGCAACAGGACACATTGCCCATTGGCGATTTCCCGCTGTGCCGGTTGCTGTTGTCCAATGATTCGAATTACCCGTGGTTCATCCTGGTACCAAGGCGGGAAGATATCAGCGAGTTGTTTCAGCTCGATGACGCTGATCAGCGCCAACTGTGGAAAGAGACCACCGCGCTGGCGGAAATCCTCAAGGACTCCTTCGACGCCGACAAGCTGAACGTTGCGGCGTTGGGTAACGTCGTCAGCCAGTTGCACATGCATGTCATCGTGCGTAAACATGAGGATGCCGCCTGGCCTGCGCCGGTCTGGGGCAAGCATCCGGCCCGGCCTTATAATGCGGAACAGGTGACGGCCATTCGCGAGCGGTTGCGGATGGCACTGACCGATGATTTCAAGTTTGTGGAGGGTTGAACCGTGGATCTCGAGGCGCGTGTTACCGATCTGGAAACTCGCCTGGCATTTCAGGATGACACCATCCAGGCGTTGAATGATGTGTTGGTGGAGCAGCAGCGCGTGGTCGAGCGTTTGCAATTGCAGATGATGGCGTTGCTCAAGCGGCAGGAAGAAATGGTCGGCCAGTTCGAATCCGTCGAGGAAGAGGCGCCGCCCCCTCATTACTGATCACCCGAACGGCAGGTCATAAAAAAACCGCGATGCAGCCTGGCTGCTCGCGGTTTTTTTTTACGCCCGGGATCAGCGGCGCGGCAGTGCCGCGATCACATCTTCGGCTTGCAGGCCTTTGTCGCGGTGCATCACGGAGAACTCCACGCGCTGGCCTTCGACCAGTACGCGATGGCCTTCGCCACGAATGGCCCGGAAATGCACGAAAATGTCATCGCCGGAATCGCGGGAGATAAAGCCGAAGCCCTTGGAGGTGTTGAACCACTTCACGGTGCCGGTATCGCGGTTGGACATGTCGTAGTTCTGCGGCGCGGCAGCCGGCGACGACTTCTTGTAGAAGCTGACGGCCAGGTGCAGTGCCACGGCAAGCAGCGCCGAGGCGAGGCTGAACGCAACGGCCGGTTGACCGCTGATTTCCGGCATGGGCGCCAGCAGGCTCAGGGTTTGCAGGGCAACGGCCAGCACCAGCAATGCGCTGACCAGGTTTTGCAGTTGATGACGAGGGCCTTTGTGCCAGTAAGGAATGACAGGTGCGAGGGTCAGGTTGAGCAGGCCGAAAAAGGCCAGGTAAAGCGCATCGGGATGTTGCAGGTAAGGTGTGGCTTCGGAACCCAGGCTAGGGATGAAGGACAGCAGCAGGGCAGCTGCGCCCATTAGCAAGTGGACGATTTTCAACATTTTGATTGGCTCACGGTTAAGACGGATCACAAGGAAGAGCTGGTCGGGGGCGGTTCGCTTCAGAACAATGAGAGGCGCTGGACACGTACCCGAATCAGCCTATGCGCCACGCCCGGAAAAATAGGCTTAGCGACACACTGCCTATTTAACAGCAAAGCCCGGGCCTTCTCAAACTCGTAACAGGTGTGTACCGCGCTGTTCGTCGGCCGGAAAACCGGACAAATCCCAATGCCAGCCAGCCAAGAGGTAAAGTCGAACAGCAATCCATGGCAAGAGCCTGCCCGTAGGAGCTGTCGAGCGAAGCGAGGCTGCGATCTTTTCCCCGACACTTGAGTCGCGAGCGAAATCAGGATCAAGATCAAAAGATCGCAGGCTTCGCCAGCTCCTACAGAGTCCGGCGGAGAAAGAGGTACTTTTCAAGAGGGCTGGCGATTTGTCGCAGGCCGCTGCCGACAACACCCGCTACGCTGTGCAATTCATCACCGTCAGGAGATCAGCCAACATGGCAATTGATATCGGTATCAGTGAAGAGGATCGCAAGTCTATCGTCGACGGGCTCTCACGCCTGCTGTCGGACACCTACGTGTTGTATCTCAAGACCCACAATTTCCACTGGAACGTCACGGGGCCGATGTTTCGGACCCTGCATCTGATGTTCGAGGAGCAGTACAACGAACTGGCGCTGGCCGTGGATCTGATTGCCGAACGCATCCGTGCGCTCGGCTTTCCGGCGCCGGGTGCCTATTCGGTGTATGCGCGTCTGTCTTCCATCAAGGAAGAGGAGGGGGTGCCGGGTGCCGAAGACATGATCCGGCAACTGGTCGATGGCCAGGAGGCGGTGACACGCACGGCCCGGGGCATCTTCCCCTTGCTGGACAAGGTCAGCGATGAGCCGACCGCCGACCTGTTGACCCAGCGCATGCAAGTTCACGAAAAAACCGCGTGGATGCTGCGTTCGCTGTTGGAAGACCGGTAGCCTCTGGCGGGCGATGATGTGACCCTTGGCATCATCGCCCGTGTGTCGAAACCGTTGGTTTTCCTTTGTATCGGGCTTTCCGATCAGTCTTGCGCCCGCTGTTGGGGTAACCCATCGTGTGTAGGACGATGTAATTCCTCGTCTGCCTGCTGTTGGCTTGTCCTACGTTGCCGGTCAAAAAGTCATCTGGATCTGACGACTCCGTTGAGCTTCCATAGGGCACCAGATGGGTTGTCCTGACTGGGAGGTTCGTATGGCAAAGGAGTGTCAACGGTATGATTCAAGGAAAAGAATCGAGGGAGGGTATGCAGTCCATCGATATCGACCCGTTCGTCAGTGGGTTCGATATGCAGCTGGCTCGACCCTTGTCCCGGTCCATTCGTCTGAACGGGTTCGCCACCTGTCTTCGGCTGGAGCGGGTCTATTGGGAGATTCTCGGCGACATGGCCCAGCTCAACAACTGCTCCATCAGCACCCTGTTGTCCCATGTCGACCGGGAGGTGCATCTGCGTCATGGCGGGGTCCGTAATTTCAGCGGCCTGGTCCGGGTTGTCTGCGTGGTGCACAGCTTGAAGGAGGCCGGAATGGGGATTGTGGAGCGTCATTGGCGTGGGCCCGGTCAGTGACTCGATCGGGCCGGTAGCTGGCCTGTGCTGCCCTGGGGGCTTGCAGATTCGTTGCCCATCCTGCGCAAACGAATGGAGAACGCCCCTACGGCTGCACAGGCTGCATTTAATGGATATAATCCCGCTCTTTGCCGCAAAGCCCAGCTTTTGCGCGATTAACCTGATCGCCGAGACAACCCATGCCGATGTACGACTATCAATGTGCTTCCTGTGGTCATCAGATGGAAGCCATCCAAAAGATCAGCGCGGCACCGCTGGTCGACTGCCCTGCCTGCCAGGCGCCGGAGCTGAAAAAGATGCTGTCCATGCCGGGTTTCCGCCTCGGCGGTACGGGCTGGTATGAAACCGACTTCAAGACCGGCGCCAAGAAGAACCTCGCCGGTGGCGACAAAGCTGACTGAGATGAATACGCGCGGGTCCTTGCACGGGCAGGGCCTCCAACCGAATGTCGAATTACGAGAAGTGAAACCACTACCATGATGCGCAGCCATTATTGCGGCCAACTGAACGAAAGCCTGGAAGGTCAGGAAGTTACTCTTTGCGGATGGGTCCATCGTCGCCGTGACCATGGCGGGGTGATTTTCCTCGACATCCGTGATCGTGAAGGCCTGGCCCAGGTGGTGTTCGATCCGGACCGTGCTGAAACCTTCGCCACCGCCGACCGCGTGCGCAGCGAATACGTGGTCAAGATCACCGGTAAGGTGCGCCTGCGTCCGGCCGGCGCCGGCAACGCCAACATGGCGTCCGGCATGATCGAAGTGCTGGGCTATGAGCTGGAAGTGCTCAACGAAGCGGAAACCCCGCCGTTCCCGCTCAACGAATACTCCGACGTGGGCGAAGAAACCCGCCTGCGCTACCGCTTCATCGACCTGCGTCGTCCGGAAATGGCCGAGAAGCTGCGTCTGCGTTCGCGCATGACCACCAGCATCCGCCGCTACCTGGACGAGAACGGCTTCCTCGACGTCGAGACGCCGATCCTGACCCGTGCCACGCCGGAAGGCGCTCGCGACTACCTGGTGCCGAGCCGTACCCACCCCGGCAGCTTCTTCGCCCTGCCGCAATCGCCGCAGCTGTTCAAGCAACTGCTGATGGTGGCCGGCTTCGACCGTTACTACCAGATCGCCAAGTGCTTCCGCGACGAAGACCTGCGTGCCGACCGTCAACCTGAATTCACGCAGATCGACATCGAGACCAGTTTCCTCGACGAAAAAGACATCATGGGCCTGACCGAAGGCATGATCCGCAACCTGTTCAAGGAAGTGCTGGGTCTGGAATTCGGTGATTTCCCGCACATGACCTTCGAAGAAGCCATGCGTCGCTACGGTTCCGACAAGCCGGACCTGCGTAACCCGTTGGAACTGGTCGATGTGGCCGACCAGCTCAAGGAAGTCGAATTCAAAGTCTTCAGCGGTCCGGCCAACGACCCGAAATGCCGCATCGCGGCCCTGCGTGTTCCAGGCGGGGCGAGCATGCCGCGCAAACAGATCGACGATTACACCAAGTTCGTCGGCATCTACGGTGCCAAGGGCCTGGCGTATATCAAGGTCAACGAGCGCGCCGCGGGTGTCGATGGCTTGCAATCGCCGATCGTGAAAAACATTCCTGAAGCCAACCTCAACGTGATCCTTGATCGCGTGGGTGCGGTTGATGGTGACATCGTGTTCTTCGGTGCCGACAAGGCCAAGATCGTCAGCGAAGCCCTGGGTGCACTGCGCATCAAGCTGGGTCACGACCTGAAGCTGCTGACCTGCGAGTGGGCGCCGATGTGGGTCGTTGACTTCCCGATGTTCGAAGAGAACGACGACGGCAGCTTCTCGGCGCTGCACCACCCGTTCACCGCACCGAAGTGCTCGCCAGAAGAGCTGGAGGCCAACCCGGCCACCGCTTTGTCCCGCGCCTACGACATGGTCCTGAACGGCACCGAGCTGGGTGGTGGTTCGATCCGTATCCATCGCAAGGAAATGCAACAGGCGGTGTTCCGCCTGCTGGGCATCGACGAAGCGGAACAGGAAGAGAAGTTCGGCTTCCTGCTCGACGCCCTGAAGTTCGGCGCACCACCCCACGGTGGCCTGGCCTTCGGCCTGGATCGCCTGGTGATGTTGATGACCGGCGCCCAGTCGATCCGTGAAGTGATCGCCTTCCCGAAAACCCAGAGCGCGGCCGATGTCATGACCCAGGCCCCGGGTGTCGTGGATGCCAAGGCGCTGCGCGAGCTGCACATCCGCCTGCGTGAACAGCCGAAGGCTGAGTAAGGCTGGCACCTGAAGGCGCATCTTCGGATGCGCCTTTTCGTTGGTGTCGATATTTCTGCTTGTCTGCCACTGCTCGAGCGCAGGGCGGGCAACGTTTCAAGAAGAACCGGAGCGAGTTATGGCAGGTCATTCCAAGTGGGCGAACATCAAGCACCGCAAAGAACGTCAGGATGCCAAGAGGGGCAAGATCTTCACCAAGTGGATCCGTGAACTGACGGTCGCGGCCCGCCAGGGCGGTGGCGATCCGGGTTCCAACCCGCGCTTGCGCCTGGCCCTGGACAAGGCGCTCGGTGCCAACATGAGCCGCGACATCATCGACCGGGCCATCGCCCGTGGCGCCGGTGCGACCGAGGCCGACAACGTTGAAGAGCTGACCTACGAAGGTTATGGCCCGGGTGGCGTGGCGGTGATGGTCGAGTGCATGACCGACAACCGTAACCGTACCGCCGCTGCGGTGCGTCACGCCTTCAGCAAGTGCGGTGGCAACCTGGGCACCGACGGTTCGGTGGCCTACCTGTTCGAGCGCAAGGGGCAGATCAGCTTCGCGCCGGGTCTCGATGAAGATGCCCTGACGGAAGCGGCCCTGGAAGCCGACGCCGATGATGTAGTCGGCCATGAAGACGGTTCGTTCGACGTATTCACCTCGTTCGCCAGCTTCTATGCCGTGCGCAATGCCCTGGAAACGGCTGGTTTCAAGCCGGCCGACGCGGAAATCGTCATGCAGCCGACCACCAGCGCCGAACTGGACCTTGAAGGCGCCGAGAAGGTGCTCAAGCTGATCGACATGCTGGAAGACCTGGACGACGTGCAGAACGTCTATTCCAATGCCGATATTCCGGAGTCGGTGGCTGAACAGCTTGGCTGACCCACAAGTGTGATCAGCTAAGCGGAACCCTGTGGCGAGGGGATTTATCCCCGCTGGGCTGCGTAGCAGCCCCAAATCAGTCAACTCAATCTGTCTGATGCACCAAGCTCAAGCTGCGGGATTTGGGTCGCTTCGCGACCCAGCGGGGATAAATCCCCTCGCCACAGGAATATTGTTCGACTTTACCTATCGTGCGCGACCGGCATTGGGTCAGGCCCTTGCTGTATCCTCACTTGCAACCGCATTACTCTTCGCAGGCGCTATGACTTTAATCCTTGGCATCGACCCCGGTTCGCGCATCACCGGCTACGGCGTGGTTCGCGATACCGGGCGCGGCTGCGTGTACGTCGCGTCCGGTTGTATCCGCACCGGCGCCGGTGAATTGCACGAGCGCCTGCAGATTGTTTATCGCGGCGTGCGCGAAGTCATCCAGACCTACGGCCCGGTCACCATGGGCATTGAAAAAGTCTTCATGGCGCGCAACGCCGATTCCGCCCTGAAACTGGGGCAGGCCCGGGGCGCGGCGATTGTTGCCGGCGCCGAGGAAAACCTGGAGATCGCCGAGTACACCGCGACCCAGGTCAAGCAAGCGGTCGTCGGCACGGGGGCGGCGAACAAGGAGCAGGTGCAGATGATGGTGATGCACCTGTTGAAACTGGTCAGCAAGCCGCAGATTGACGCCTCCGACGCCCTGGCCATCGCCATTTGTCATGCCCATACCCGCTCCAGCCTGCTGCCTCATGGCCTGGGAACTGCACGCAGTCGTGGCGGGCGCCTGCGTCTCTGATAGCATCAGCGCACTCATTCATGAGCCCGAGTCTGTTGCGCCTGTGTCGTCGGCCTGCATGCCCGGGCTGTTATTCGCCAGCCAGCGGCTGGTCAACGCCCAAGGATCTGAAACGTGATTGGACGCTTGCGCGGCACCCTGGCTGAAAAACAGCCGCCGCACCTGATTCTGGATGTAAATGGCCTGGGCTATGAGCTGGAAGTGCCCATGACCACGCTGTATCGCTTGCCGTCGGTCGGTGAGCCGCTGACGTTGCACACCCATTTGGTCGTGCGCGAGGATGCGCAGTTACTCTATGGTTTCGTCGGCAAGCGCGAGCGAGACTTTTTCCGTGAGTTGATCCGTCTCAATGGTGTGGGACCGAAACTGGCCCTGGCCTTGATGTCGAGCCTGGAGGTCGATGAGCTGGTGCGTTGCGTGCAGTCCCAGGACACGTCGGCCCTGACCAAGGTGCCAGGTGTCGGCAAGAAAACCGCCGAACGCCTGCTGGTTGAGCTCAAGGATCGCTTCAAGGCCTGGGAAACGGTGCCGGCCATGTTCGCGCTGGTGCCGAACCAGCCGGATGCGCCGGTGCCGACGGCCAGCGCCGAGAACGACGCGGTCACGGCGCTGATCTCCCTGGGTTACAAGCCGCAGGAAGCCAGCAAGGCGATTTCCGCCATCAAGGAAAAAGGCTTGAGTACTGAAGACATGATTCGCCGCGCCCTGAAGGGAATGATCTAAGTGATTGAAGCTGACCGTCTGATTGCCGCCACGGGTGCGCCCCGTGACCGCGAGGAAGTCCAGGACCGTGCGATTCGCCCCGTCAGTCTGGCCGACTACATCGGCCAACCGACCGTGCGCGAGCAGATGGAGTTGTTCATCCAGGCGGCCCGGGGGCGCAGCGAGTCGCTCGACCATACGTTGATCTTCGGCCCGCCGGGCCTGGGCAAGACCACCCTGGCCAACATCATTGCCCAGGAAATGGGCGTGTCGATCAAGAGCACATCGGGTCCGGTCCTCGAGCGCCCGGGCGACCTGGCGGCATTGCTGACCAACCTCGAACCCCATGACGTGCTGTTCATCGACGAAATCCATCGGCTGTCGCCGATCGTCGAGGAAGTGCTGTACCCGGCCATGGAAGATTTCCAGCTCGACATCATGATCGGTGAAGGCCCGGCGGCGCGCTCCATCAAGCTGGACCTGCCGCCCTTCACCCTGGTGGGCGCCACCACCCGCGCCGGCATGCTGACCAACCCGCTGCGGGACCGCTTTGGTATCGTCCAGCGCCTGGAGTTCTACAGCAACGCGGACCTGGCGACGATTGTCAGCCGTTCGGCAGGCATCCTCGGGTTGCCGCTGGATCCGGACGGCGCTTATGAGATCGCCCGTCGGGCCCGGGGGACGCCGCGGATCGCCAACCGGCTGCTGCGCCGGGTCCGGGATTTTGCCGAGGTCCGGGCCAAGGGCCACATCACCAAGCCGATTGCCGACCTGGCGTTGAACCTGCTGGACATCGACGAGCGTGGTTTCGACCATCAGGACCGGCGCCTGCTGCTGACCATGATCGAGAAGTTCGATGGTGGCCCGGTGGGCGTGGACAGCCTGGCGGCGGCCATCAGCGAAGAGCGCCACACCATCGAGGATGTGCTGGAACCGTATCTGATCCAACAGGGCTACATCATGCGTACCCCTCGCGGACGGGTGGTGACGCGCCATGCTTACCTGCACTTTGGCTTAAACATCCCGACACGAATGGGCGAGATGCCAGTGGTAGACGAATTCCTTGATGCCGTGGACGATTGAGCGACTTTTGTGCAGCGACTTTTTTCCGGGTTGTGCTGTCCCAGACGACGTCCGGAGCGTCTATGCACTCAAGAATGAAAAAACAGTTGCCGCCGATTGGCAACCCGAGGAGTAAGCACTAGAGTATGCGCGCGCAAAACGGGCTGGAGTCGTTCGCACATCGCTGTCGCGTTTATTACGAGGACACCGATGCCGGCGGCATCGTTTACTACGTCAATTACCTCAAGTTTATGGAACGGGCTCGAACCGAACGGCTGCGGGAACTGGGTTTCGCCCAATCCGCGCTGGCAGGGGAGGATCTGTTATTCGTCGTGCATTCCAGCGAAGCGCGTTATCACGCGCCGGCGCGACTGGACGACGAGCTTCTGGTAAGTGCCGATGTCATCGAATTGAACCGTGTCAGCCTGCGCTTCAAGCAGCAGGTCAGGCGGGCTACGGATAATGTGCTGCTCTGTGAAGGGCAGTTTCTGGTGGCCTGTGTGCGCACCCATAGTTTGAAACCCCGGGCCATTCCCGAAGCTCTACGTGCGGCCTTTGCCGGCGTGAGCGGCGCGGGTACACACTCAGAGCAGGAGATAAAGCGTGGAAGCTAACGTCGTCGACCATACCTCCATGTGGAGCCTGGTCAGCAATGCCAGCGTCGTGGTGCAACTGGTAATGCTGACCCTGGTAGCCGCATCGGTGACCTCATGGATCATGATTTTTCAGCGCAGCAACCTGCTGCGCGCCGGTCGTCGCGCCCTGGAGAGCTTCGAAGAGCGCTTCTGGTCGGGTATCGACCTGTCCAAACTGTACCGTCAAGCGGGCAGCAACCCGGATCCGGATTCGGGCGTGGAGCAGATCTTCCGTGCCGGTTTCAAGGAATTCTCTCGTTTGCGCCAGCAGCCGGGCGTCGATCCTGAAGCGGTCATGGAAGGCGTGGCCCGTGCCATGCGCGTTGCCATTTCCCGCGAGGAAGAAAAGCTCGAGCAGAGCCTGCCGTTCCTGGCCACCGTCGGTTCGGTCAGTCCGTACATCGGCCTGTTCGGTACCGTGTGGGGGATCATGAACTCCTTTCGTGGCCTGGCCTCCGCCCAGCAAGCGACCCTGGCTACCGTGGCCCCGGGCATCGCCGAGGCCCTGGTCGCCACCGCCATTGGCCTGTTCGCGGCCATCCCGGCCGTTATCGCCTACAACCGCTTCGCTGCCCGCAGCGAAACGCTGATCGGCCGTTACTACACCTTCGCCGATGAATTCCAGGCGATCCTGCACCGCAAAGTGCACACCAGCGAAGAATAAGCAGGTATTTCCCGATGGCTTTAATCGCTCGAGCCCGAAACAAGCGCAAGCCGGTTGCCGAGATGAACGTGGTGCCCTACATCGACGTGATGCTGGTGCTGCTGGTCATCTTCATGGTGACCGCGCCGATGCTCAATCAGGGCGTGAAGGTCGATCTGCCCAAGGTTTCCAGCGAAGCCTTGCCGCAGGACAACAACACCCAGGTCCTGACCATTTCGATCAAGGCTGACAAGACCTATTACTGGAACCTTGGCAGCGAAGTCGACACCGAGAAGCAGCAGGACCGGGCCATGACCCTGCCCCAGATGACCGATGCGGTGACCAAGATCATTCGTGTCGGCAATGACGCCGGCAAGCGCACCCAGGTCTTCATTCGCGGTGACAAGACCGTCGACTACGGTGCCGTGATGGGCGCGATGGGCGGTCTGCAGAAAGCCGGGGTCGGTAATGTTGGCTTGATCACCGAGGCCCCCTGATGCAGCAACAGCGAGAGCCGTCCGCCTCGGAAAGCTACTTCTGGCCCAGTGTCCTGGCAATCGGCCTGCACGTGCTGGTGTTCGGCATGTTGTTCGTCAGTTTTGCCATGACGCCGGAGCTGCCGCCGGCCAAACCGATCGTGCAAGCGACCCTGTACCAGCTCAAGTCGAAGAGTCAGGCCACCACGCAGACCAACCAGAAGCTTGCCGGTGAGGCAAAGAAATCCGCTGCGCGGCAGACTGAAGTCGAGCAGATGGAGCAGAAGAAGGTCGAGCAGGAAGAGATAAAGGCCGCGGAACAAAAGAAAGAGGAAGCCGCTCAAAAGGCCGAGGAAGCGAAGAAGGCCGACGAGGCGAAAAAGGCTGACGAGGCCAAGAAAGCCGATGAGGCGAAAAAAGCCGAGGCCAAGAAGGCAGAAGAGAAACAATTGGCTGATATAGCCAAGAAGAAAGCCGAAGAGGAAGCCAAGAAAGCCGCTGAGGAAGAGGCCAAGAAAGAGGCCGCCGAAGAGGCCAAGAAGAAGATTGTCGAGGACGCCAAGAAGAAAGCGGCCGAAGACGCCAAGAAGAAAGCCGAAGCTGACGAGGCGAAAAAGAAAGTCGCCGAAGACGCGAAGAAGAAAGCCGCCGCCGACGCCGCCAAGAAAAAGGCCCAGGACGCAGCGCGTAAATCTGCCGAAGAGAAGAAGGCCCAGGCATTGGCAGACCTGCTTTCCGATAAGCCGGAGCGCCAGCAGGCCTTGGCTGATGAGCAGGGCGATGAAGTCGCCGGTAGCTTCGACGACCTGATTCGGGCCCGGGCGGCAGAGGGCTGGGCTCGTCCGCCTTCGGCGCGCCAAGGCATGACGGTCGTATTGCAGATCGGCATGTTGCCGGACGGCACGGTGGCCTCGGTTAGCGTGGCCAAGTCCAGCGGTGACGGACCTTTCGATGCTTCGGCAGTTGCAGCGGTCAAGAACATTGGACGATTGACGGAAATGCAAGGAATGAAGTCGAGCGATTTCGCTCCCTATCGTTCATTCAAGATGACATTCACACCTGAGGATCTAGCCTTGTGAGAAACCTTCTTCGATCAATGCTTGTCGTTATCTGCTGCCTGGCAGGGATAGCGGTAGCAGAGGAAAAGAACATTCTGGTCACCAGCGGCAGCGACCGGGCGACCCCGATCGCCGTCGTACCGTTCGGCTGGCAGGGCGGTAGCGTCCTGCCGGACGACATGGCCGAAATCATCGGCAATGACCTGCGCAACTCGGGTTACTACGCGCCGATTCCGAAGCAGAACATGATCAGCCTGCCCACCCAGGCCAGCGAAGTCATCTACCGTGACTGGAAAGCCCTGGGCGCCCAGTACATCATGGTTGGCAGCATCGTTCCGGCCGGCGGCCGCCTGCAGGTGCAATACGCCCTGTTCAACGTCGCCACCGAGCAGCAAGTGCTGACCGGCAGCGTGTCGGGCAGCACCGACCAACTGCGTGACATGGCGCACTACATCTCCGACCAGTCGTTCGAGAAACTCACCGGCATCAAGGGGGCGTTCTCCACCCGCATGCTCTACGTGACGGCCGAACGCTTCTCCGAGAAAAACACCCGCTACACCCTGCAGCGCTCCGACTACGACGGCGCCCGCGCGGTCACCCTGCTGCAATCGCGCGAGCCGATCCTGTCGCCGCGTTTCGCCCCCGATGGCAAGCGCATCGCCTATGTGTCGTTCGAGCAGAAGCGTCCGCGCATCTTCGTGCAGCATATCGACACCGGTCGCCGCGAGCAGATCACCAACTTCGAAGGCCTGAACGGCGCGCCAGCCTGGTCGCCGGACGGTAACCGCCTGGCGTTCGTACTGTCCAAGGACGGTAACCCGGACATCTATGTAATGAACCTGGCCTCGCGTTCGATCTCCCGTGTCACCAACGGCCCGGGCATCAACACCGAACCGTTCTGGGGCAAGGATGGCTCGACCATCTACTTCACCTCCGACCGTGGTGGCAAGCCGCAGATCTACAAGACCAGTGCTGGTGGCGGCGGTGCCGAACGCGTGACTTTCATCGGTAACTACAACGCCAACCCTAAACTGTCGGCGGACGAGAAGACCCTGGTGATGATCCATCGCCAGGACGGTTTCACCAATTTCAAGGTGGCAGCCCAGGATATGCAGCGCGGCAGCGTAAAAATCCTCACTGATAGCACTCTGGACGAGTCACCTACTGTTGCGCCCAACGGCACCATGGTAATCTACGCCACCCGCCAGCAGGGCCGGGGAGTCTTGATGCTCGTGTCCATTAATGGACGCGTGAGGCTCCCGCTTCCTACCGCTCAAGGCGAAGTCAGAGAACCGTCCTGGTCCCCTTACCTGAACTGACGCGGCGCTATACGTTTTACTTAACACACTGGGGTTCATTAGGAGTTTCACGATGGAAATGCTGAAGTTTGGTAAATTTGCTGCGCTGGCTCTGGCCATGGCTGTAGCTGTAGGTTGCTCGTCCAAAGGCGGCGACAACGCCGGTGAAGGCGCTGTTGATCCAAACGCTGGTTACGGCGCTAACACCGGTGCAGTTGACGGCTCCATGAGCGAAGAAGCTGCTCTGCGCGCAATCACCACCTTCTACTTCGAATACGACAGCTCGGACCTGAAGCCAGAAGCCATGCGCGCTCTGGACGTTCACGCCAAAGACCTGAAAGCAAACGGCGCTCGCGTTGTTCTGGAAGGCAACACCGACGAACGTGGTACTCGTGAGTACAACATGGCACTGGGCGAGCGTCGTGCGAAAGCCGTTCAACGCTACCTGGTACTGCAAGGTGTTTCCCCAGCTCAGCTGGAACTGGTTTCCTACGGCGAAGAGCGTCCAGTTGCTACCGGCAACGACGAGTCGTCCTGGGCTCAAAACCGTCGCGTCGAACTGCGTAAGAACTGATTCGTCATGCGAACGTGCCGTCGTGCTGTAACTGTTCTGGCTCTCAGTCTCGCACCGCTTGCGGTGTGGGCTGCGGTTCCTGTGGTCGATAACGATGCCGGCTATAACAATAGCGGAAGCAGTTATCCGCCTGCAGGTTACGGTACGAACGGCGCCTATGCCGGGGGAGGGGTTTCGGCCCCTGTCTCGGCACAGGGCGAGCTGTTCAACCAACTGCAGCAAATGCAGGATCAGCTTTCACGCCAACAAGGCGCGATTGAAGTTCTGCAAAACGAAGTATCGCGCATGAAGCAGGAAAACCTGGAACGTTACCAGGATCTTGATCGGCGCATAGGAAGCGGTGCCGCACCTGCCGCGACTCCTGAGAATTCTCCTGCCGGTGGCGACTTGAACGCCCCCGGTGCTGCCGCAGGCGCGGGGGCAGGGGCAAGCGCTCCAGCACCTGCCGCCAGTGGCGAGCCGGCTGATCCGGCGAAGGAAAAGCTCTATTACGATGCTGCCTTCGACCTGATCAAGGCCAAGGATTTCGACAAGGCCAGCCAGGCCTTTGCCGCTTTCCTGCGTAAATACCCAAACAGCCAGTACGCGGGCAATGCCCAATACTGGTTGGGTGAAGTGAACCTGGCCAAGGGCGACCTGCAGGGTGCCGGCCAGGCATTCGCCAAGGTTTCCCAGCTGTATCCCAAGCACGCCAAGGTGCCGGATTCGCTGTACAAGCTGGCTGATGTAGAGCGCCGCCTGGGTCACACCGACAAGGTCAAGGGCATCCTGCAGCAGGTGGTGTCCCAATACCCGGGTACCTCCGCCGCCCAGTTGGCCCAGCGCGATCTGCAGCGCATGTAAGCCGGTTTGACCCTGTAATGAAGAAACCCGCGCCTGTCGCGGGTTTTTTCGTTAGAATTCACGCCCTTTTTCTGAAACACGCTTTTTGGGGCCTGCGCGATGGCGGGGTTCCTTGAAGTGCCTGACGGAGGCGGACGGCCTGTTTAGCTGTTACGCCCGTGGCGACTATGCAAGACACATTGAGAATCACCGAAGTTTTTTACTCGTTGCAGGGTGAAACGCGAACGGCCGGGCTGCCCACGGTATTTGTGCGCCTCACCGGTTGCCCATTGCGTTGCCAATACTGCGACAGTGCCTACGCCTTCAGCGGCGGCACCCTGCGAACCCTCGACGATATCCTCGAGCAAGTGGCCGGCTATCGCCCGCGCTACGTCTGTGTCACGGGCGGCGAGCCACTGGCACAACCCAATGCCATTCCCTTGCTCAAGCAGTTGTGTGATGCCGGTTATGAGGTTTCGCTGGAGACCAGTGGCGCGCTGGATATCTCGGCCGTCGACCCTCGGGTCAGTCGTGTCGTCGACCTGAAAACCCCAGGATCCAAGGAAGCGCATCGTAACCGCTACGAGAACATCGAACTGCTGACGCCCAACGATCAGGTCAAGTTCGTTATCTGTTCGCGGGAAGATTACGACTGGGCCGTGTCCAAGCTGATCCAGTACGGGCTCGACCAGCGGGCCGGTGAGGTCCTGGTGTCGCCGAGTCATCACGACTTGAACGCGCGGGACCTGGCGGACTGGGTGGTGGCGGATAACCTGCCGGTGCGCTTGCAACTGCAGTTGCACAAATATCTTTGGAACGACGAGCCGGGGCGCTGATATGACTGAACAGACGAACATTGCAGAGAAACGAGCGGTCATCCTGTTGTCCGGCGGCCTGGATTCGGCCACGGTCGTGGCCATGGCCCGTGCCGAAGGTTACCGCTGCTACACCATGAGCTTCGATTACGGTCAGCGCCATCGCGCCGAACTGCAAGCCGCCGAACGGGTCGCCCGGGACCTGGGGGTGGTCGAGCACAAGGTGATTGGCCTTAACCTCAACGGCATCGGCGGTTCGGCCCTGACCGACAGCTCCATCGCTGTACCCGAAGCGCCGAGTGAAGGCATACCGGTAACGTATGTGCCGGCACGCAACACCGTGTTCCTGTCCTTGGCATTGGGCTGGGCCGAAGTGCTGGAAGCCCGCGACATTTTCATCGGCGTCAATGCGGTGGATTATTCCGGCTACCCGGACTGCCGTCCTGAGTTCGTCGAGGCCTTCGAGCGCATGGCCAACCTGGCGACCAAGGCCGGCGTGGAGGGGCAAGGCTTCCGTATCCAGGCGCCGCTGCAGAATCTCAGCAAGGCCGATATCGTCAGGGCCGGTGTGAAGCTCGGCGTGAACTATGGACTGACCGTTTCCTGCTACCAGGCCGACGATCAGGGGCGCGCCTGTGGCAAATGCGACAGCTGCCGCCTGCGTGCCGAAGGCTTTGCTGCGGCGGGCGTAAGCGATCCAACCCCTTATTTTTGATTTATTTCAAATTAAGTGTTGAATAGTCCTTAGAAATCAGTATTATACGCGCCACCACACAGCGGGTCGTTAGCTCAGTTGGTAGAGCAGTTGGCTTTTAACCAATTGGTCGTAGGTTCGAATCCCACACGACCCACCATTTTTGCTGTTTTAAAAGTCTGGAAGGCCCACGAAAGTGAGGATTTCCGGATTTTTTTTTGCCTGTGGAAAAGTCACAGACCGGCAAGTCTGGGAACCACGCAAGGATGCGAGTGGTTCCCGGACGGTTTAGAGCAAGCCATCCTCGGCGCAGACCTTTACGATCTGCTCGCGGAGCCAGAGATTGGCGTTGTCCTGGCTCGGTTTCTCGCTCCACATCATGTCCAGCGTAAAGTTTGGTAGCCCCTCCGGTGCTCCGCGATGGCTGAACCGGTCTTCATCGCAAGTCAATGCCTGAACGCGTCGGGGCAGGGTCAGGACGAAGTCGGTTCCGGGGATCATATTGAGGGCTGCCACATAGCTGTTGGCCCGGGCGACGATCTGCCGGCTACAACCTTGCCGGGCGAGCCAGCCGTCCACCATGTTGGTGTCGGAAGTCCAAGGGGTGGGAAAGACGTGCTGGCACGCTGCAAAGGCCTCCAGGCTGAGCGTCTGGTCCGGTAAATCGGCGTTTTTATCAACCACACAGACCAGTTCGTCCTCCAGTAATACCTGCGAGCGTAAACCTTTGACGCTGCGATGGAAGTTGGGGCCGAAACAAATTACCAGATCGAAACGACCATCCATCAGTTCGTCAACGGGAATATCTTTATGGAATTTCGTTATATTCACAACGATGGAAAAATGGCTGCCGATAAAACGTTTGATCAGTTTCGGGAATATCAATAACTCGAAGTATTCCGGTGCACAAATATTAAAAGTTATTTCATTTTGTGTCGGGTCGAATGTTTGAATGCCTGAATGGCAAGTATTGATTGCCTGCAGAATTTTGACGATGTGACTATACATGGCACTGGCTTTGTTGGTGGGGCGCATGCCACTGCGGGTATTAATGAACAGTTCATCTTCGAAGCTGGTGCGCAGCTTCTTCAAACAATAGCTGACGGTTGACTGGCTGACGCAAAGGGCCTCGGAGACCTCGGTGACGCTGCTTTGCTCATACACCGCGACGAACACCATCAGGTCCTGCATGTCCAGCTTTCTAAGCAAATTACTATTGAGCATAAGATCCTTCTTGGCGCAATCCATGGGCTAGCGTCTCTGGTTTTTATGACAGAGACGTTTATTTACATATTAGCGGATGCAATTTAGTTTTTAAATGGCTTGTAGGAATTTTCTTAAATATGCTCGCCTCGCTTTTATAGACATCCTGCACAGGGACGGAGGACGACGAAAATGCAAATACGTGTCGCGGAAACTAAAACACCGTTATGGGTACAGGCCACCGAGGTAGTAAGAGAGAAGTTTAAAAGTTCTTATGCCGCCTCGGTAGAACCGAATCCGCAATACTTTGCGGTCACTCAGGATCAGGCTGATCGCATACTGGCATGTGCCGGTATTACATTCGGCGATCACCGAACTCTTTTTTCCGAGCAATACCTGGCTCAACCGATTGAGGAAATCCTCTCCCAGCGTTTCGATAAAACCATCGAGCGTTCGAACATTGTCGAAATCGGCAATCTGATTTCCCATCACCTAACAGCGGGAATGATTCTCGTTAATATGATTCCTTTGTTGTCCTGGTGCATGGGCGGGCATTACCTGTTGTGCACTGTTACGCCTCGCGTGCGGCAAATGATGGAAAGTTGCCAAATCGATTTCGAGCCGTTGCTCACCGCAGACCCCACCCGCCTGGCCGACGACGGCGGCAAGAACTGGGGGAGTTATTACGCCAAGAAGCCGGTCACCGGTTTCATCCGGGTCGATCCGAAGCGCTCACGTTTCGCCGCCACCACCCTCAATACCTCGTTTACACAGTTGCCCGGTGAAACCCTGGCGAGGGCGCAGCCATGAGCGGGGGTTTTATCAATCAGTTGAAACAGGCATTGCAGGACAATCGTCAGGCGGTCTGCGCAGTTGACTGGGCGTCGGGCACTGAACCTGTGGCGCTGACCTACGGCGAGCTGGAGCACCGGGCACTCAATCTGGCCGCCGAACTGCAACGTCGCTTTGCAACGCCGGCCCACGGCGATCAGGTGGTGTTGGGGATCGCGACGCGCAACAGCAGCGACTGGCTGGTGGCCGACCTGGCCTGCCTGTTTGCCGGGATAACCGCGCTGCCGCTGCCGCTGGCGTTCAGTCAATCCCAGGCCGAGCACCTGGCCGAGCGTTGCGACGGGTTTCTGGTGGATGCCGCAGGGCAACGGACACTGGCGCAACGCTGGAAACTGAATTTTCCCGACAGTCGACTGCGCCGCCTCAACGAGCCAGTGGTCGAGCAGCCGCTGTCGTATACACCGGCCGATGAGGATGACTGGATCTGCAAGATCATCCATACCTCGGGCACCACCAGCCGGCCGAAGGGCGTGCGTTTGAGCAACCAGGCGGTTGGCGCAGTGCTGACGTCGTTGCGCGAACGCATGCCGGCCAATGCTCATCGCCGGTACTTGTCGCTGGTGCCGTTGAGCCTGCTGCTTGAGCAGGTGACTGCCGCGTACCTGCCGCTACTGGCCGGCGGGACGGTGCATTTCCTGCCGCCGAGCGAAGCATTGCTCGGCGAGCCAGGGGCTTCGCCGCAGCGTCTGGTCGACTGGATCCTGCAGGTCCAGCCAACGGCCCTGACCGTACCGCCGGTCATGATCAATCGCTTCCTGGAGCAATTGAACGAAGGCGGCGAGGCAGGCGATCGGTTGGCGGGTTACTTGAAATCCGGTGCGCACATCACCTGCGGCGGCGCGGCGGTGAGTATCGATGCCCTGCACGATCTGGCTGAGCAAGGCATCGAGGTGTACCAGGGCTACGGGCTGTCGGAAAACGCCTCGGTGGTCAGCATGAACACCTTCCAAGAGCAACGCCTGGGCAGCGTCGGCAAGCCGCTGCCCCATGTCCAGGTGCGGATCGGCGCCGACCAGACCATCGAGGTCAAGAGTAGCTCGCTGTTCAGCGGTTATTCGGGGACGGACCCCAGCGCCTGCTCCATGTCTGGCGACGGCTGGATGGACACCGGGGATCTGGGGATGCTCGACGAAGACGGCTACCTCTACGTGCACGGGCGCAAGAAGAACGTGATTTGCCTGCCCAACGGCCGCAACGTCAGCCCCGAGCAGGTCGAGCTGGAGTATCGCAAATACCCGGGCGTCAACGACGCCGCGGTGTTCTTCGATGAGCAGCATGGTCTGGTGGCGTTGCTGTGCGTCGAGTCGACGCCGGCCAGCGATGAGCTGGTGACCTGGTCGACCGCCCGCTTCTCCGACATCGAGCGACCGAGCCGGCTCTGGTTGTTGACCCAGGACGATCCGTTGATCGAGCAGCTCTACACCGTCACCGGCCGACCGAAACGTGCCGATATCGCTACAGTTTTTTCCACTCTGCAAGGGAACGCATCCAATGAGCACACCTGCCTTTCACTTTGAAAACCCGGACGTCTCCATCGTCGAGTCGCACCACTTCGCCAGCCTGGGCAAGACTGAGTTGTATGAGCTGCTGGGACACTACGGTGTCGTGTTGTTTCGCAACTGCATCCACAGCGCCGAGGCGTTCAGCGCCTACGTCAGGCAGAACAGTTCACGGCTGAGCCTGGATCCGGCGCGGGTCATGGTCGGCGGGGCTGCGCAGTTGGTGGATGCGGGGCATCAGGCGGTCGGCCTGCATTGCGAAAATGGCAACTCGCCGTTCTGGCCGGACATGACCTGGTTCTATTGCCAGGAAGCGCCACGCAAGGGATCGCAAACCACGATCTGCGACGGTGAGAAAGTGCTGGCGAGGCTGTCCCCGGGCTGCCGCAGCTTCTTCGAAAACAACCCTATTCGCTACAGCCGTACCGTGGCGGGGGAAAAGTGGCGTCGGCTGGTTTGCCATTATTCGCCAACGCTTTCGGACCCTTCGGCCGTGGTCATCGAGGATTTGTTGCAGATCATCGGTGATGACCCGCAGACGCAGATTTCCTTCAACCCGGCCGACGATTCGATGCATTACGCCTTCAGCACCTCGGCGATCCTGACCTCCGCTTTCAGCCAGCGCCCGGCGTTTGCCAACAGCATCCTGGGGCCGTCGTTCAACTACGAGGCGCCGGTGATCGACACGGTGGACGGCAAGGTGATTCCCGCCGAGTTCCTGGCCGAAATCGCCGAAGTCTCCGCTCAGTACACCGTGCCGGTGGGGTGGCGTGACCACGACGTGGTGATGATCGATAACCGTCGGGTCATGCACGGTCGCGAAACCATCGTCGATGAGCGTCGGCGGATCTTCAATGCCCTGAGCTATCGCTGAGAGAATCCCATGAAGAACGATAACTACATTATTGGCGGGCAGTACGAGACGTACCTCGACGGCGATGGTCGGCAGATCATTGACCTGACCGGCGGGTTCGGCTTCCAGGTGCCGGAGGTGATCGAGGCGGTCACCCGGCAGGCGCAGATCATGGGCCTGTCCAACCGGGTGCTGATGTCTGAACCGCTGATTGCCTTGTGCCGCCGCCTGGCCGAGCTGCTGCCTGAGCCGCTGGTCAGCTCCTATGTGTGCAGCTCCGGCGACGAAGCGTTCGAGGGCGCCTTGAAGTTGTGCAAGGGGCTCAAGCCAAAGGGCAACACCATCGTGTTTATCCAGGGCGGTGATTACGGCTCGCTGACCTATGGACGTTGCCTCAACGCCGCGCAAGGCGACCTGGGCGTGCAACATTTCCTGGGCTTCAAGCGCGTGGCGATTCGTCAGCTCGCGGACCTGGATACGGTGGACTGGAACGACTGCTTTGCGGTCTGCCACAGCAGCACCCGCGTTGATGCCAATGGTCGGCTGCAATTGCTCGAACCGGCTCTGGTCGAGCGCTTGCACGCCCGTGCGACGCAGGCCGCGGCGCCGGTGATCGCGGTGGATACCCAGACCTGTCTCGGCAGCCTGGGCTCGCTGTTCGGTTTCCAGCGTTATCGCAGTGTCCCGGACATTGTCGTGCTCGGCGGGGCGCTGGGGGGCAGTGCGATTCCCATCGGCACTTATACCTGCAGCGAGCGCATGGCCTGGCAGGTTTATGGTCGCAGCAGTCCGGCCAAGCATGGCAGCACCACCGCCGGCAATCCGATGGCCTGCGTGGCGGCCCTGGCCGCGCTGGATTATGTGCAGGCCCATGATGCACCCCGGCAATGCCTGGAAAACGGTCAGCGCCTGGCACAAACCCTGGCCTCGTTCGGCGCCGTGGCCGAGGGCGGCTGGGTCAGCCTGCCACTGGCCGATGACCTGCAGCCGAGCGTGTTGTGCGAGGCGCTTTACCAGCAAGGCGTCTATGTCAGTGCGCCCCGTGGCCGCGAGTTGATCCTGCGCTGCCCGATCACCGCACGCCCGGAACACATTCAACGTGCCGCAAACATCATCAAGGAGACCTTAAGCCATGTCCTTACTCAGGCCGCATGAACAACTGCTGGATGATTGCCAGCGGCACTGGAGCGCATCGGCGGCCAAGCTTTATCGCCTGGGCAAGACCAGCGTCGAGCAACAGACCGATGGCATCCACGTCACCGACCACACCGGCAAGCGCTTCATCGACTGCGCGTGCAGCTACGGCGTGTTCATCGTCGGCCATCGCAACCCGATGGTCCGCGAGCAGGTGCAGGCACAGTTGAACCAGATGGCCTGGGTGCCGGAAGGCCGGCGGCATCCGCTCCAGGACAAGTTGACCGAGCGCCTGTGCCAGCTGGTGCCGGGGGAGTGGGGCGACGTGCAGTACATGGTCTCGGGGGCCGAGGCCGTCGAGCAGAGCCTGCGCTATGCATTGCGCATCCAGCCGCACCGTCGCGGGATCGTGGTGATGAGCGGCTCCTACCACGGCAAGACCCTGGCGGCGATGAGCATCCTGGGCCAGCAACAGAACCACAGCAGCTATGGCATCGCCGCGCCCGACGTGACCCATGTGCCCTACGGCGATTTCGCCGCCCTGCAACAGGCCGTGGGTGAAGGCGTATGCGCGGTGTATGTCGAACCGATCCTGGGCGGCGCGCATCTGCAAGTGCCGCCGGTGGGTTACATGGCCAACCTGCGGGCCTTGTGCGACGCCACCGGCACCCTGTTGGTGGCGGATGAAATCCAGACCGGTTTCGGTCGCTGCGGCAAATGGTTCGCGGTGCAATATGACGACGTGGTGCCCGACATCATGATCCTCTCCAAGGGCCTGACCGGCGGTTACACCTCGTTCGCCTGCGCCATGTACAGCCAGCGCCTGGCGACCCAGTACCCGCTCAGTGAAATCGAGCCGGACACGCGCACCAATGGCGGGCACCCGGTGGCGTGTGCCTCGGCGCTCGCGGCCATCGATTACATCGAGCAGAACAACCTGGTGGAGCAGTCGCGGATCAACGGTGGCTTGCTGCGCCATGGCCTGCAACGCTTGGCGCTGCGCTATCCGCACATCGTCGAGGACGTGCCGGGGGTGGGCCTGATGACGGGGTTGCGCTTGCGCGGTTCGGTTTATGAAGCCCTGATGAGCATGGAACTGAGCAAGCGCGGCATTCATGCCGGGCATTCGATGAATGAAAAGGCCGAGCGCCCGGTGCTGCGTTTCTATCCGCCGCTGAACATCTCGTCCGATGCGTTGCGCCATGTCCTGACAATGATCGAAGAGGCCCTCGAAGCCATCAACCGGCGTCCGGCCCTGGCGGTCAAGGCGTTCTCCCTGGTGGTGCGCAACATGTACCAGTTGCCCAACAAGTGGTTGCGCGCCAAGGAGGCCTCGTGAGCCTGTTCAACCCCGATACCCTGACCCTGCGGGAAATGGCCGGTCTGTTGCGACGTGGCGTGCTGACCAGCGTCACGTTGCTGGAGTTCTACCTGCAGCGCATCGCCGAGCGTAACCGGCAGATCAACGCACTGATCCAACTGGCGCCCGTGGAAGACCTGCGACGCCAGGCCCGCGAAGCTGACGAGATGGCGCGCATCGGCCAGATCAGTGGCCCGCTGCACGGTATTCCCATCACTATCAAGGACGTCCTCCACGTGCAGGGATTCAGGATGTCCCGGGGGCTGGAGGAGTTGCTGGGCGACGTCAGCCAGCACGACGCGACGGCCGTCGCCCGGCTTCGGCAGGCCGGTGCGATTATCCTGGGCATCAGCAATGTGCCCGAGTTGTGCATGGCCTTCGAGACCGAGAACCTGATCTATGGCCGCACCCTCAATCCCCATGACCTGCAACGTTCCGCCGGCGGCAGCAGTGGGGGTGAAGCGGCTGCGATTGCCGCCGGATGCTCGCCCGCCGGGCTGGCCTCCGACGCCTGTGGCAGTGTGCGGATACCGGCGCATTTCAACGGCATCTGCGGCTTGAAACTGACCCAGGGCCGGGTGCCGTTGACCGGTCAGTTTCCCAACGACCGCTCCGGGTTGTTCCACATGACCTCGGCTTTTGGCGTGATGGGGCGCTATGTCGATGACCTGGCGCTGCTGGGGCCGTTGATCAGCGGTGCCGACGGACAGGATCCGGACACCGTCGATGTGCCGTTTGTCGAAAGCGAGCCGTTGGCCAGCCTGCGGGTCGCACTGTTTTCGGCGTCGGACCGCACGCCTGTCAGCGCGGCGGTGAGCCAGGTGTTGCAGCAGGTCGAACAGTGCCTGGGTTCGGTGGTGGCGCAGGTGAGTCCGGTGGCGCCGCCGATGCTCGAGGAGGCCTGCGATGTGCTGTGGCGGGTGTTCATCACCGGTGCCGACGCCGGGCGCGGCTGGCGAAAGCTGTTCGAGTCGATGAACAAGCGCCGCTTCACCCCGGCCATCGCCCAGTTGCTGGATATGAGCGAAGCCGTGGAATTGACCGTGGACGAGGTCAAGCGCGACTGGATCGCCATCGACACATTCCGCTATCAGTTGGCGAAGTTCTTCAAGCAACACGACCTGTTCATCTGCCCGGTGTTCCCAGACGTCGCGTTTCGTCATGGCGAGTCCCTGGAGGACCGCAACCGTTATGCCTTTGTGTTCCCGTTCAGTCTCAGCGGCTCACCGGCAGTGGTGATCCGCGCTGGCACCGACCCGGCCACCGGGATGCCCATCGGCATCCAGATCGTCGGGCCTCACTGGCAGGAAGAACGGTTGCTGGCAGTCGCGGCTTTTCTTGAACGGGAGCTGGAGCGCTGGAGCCCGGTTACACCTCGCCCGGCATCGAGCTACTGATCGGTTTCAAGCCGTAACGGTTCTGGCGTTACGGCTGCTGATCACCAGGGCCAGCATGCCGACACCCACCAGCGCAGCGCCGATGATCTCGACCATCATCGGTTGCTGCCTGAGCCAGAACCAATGAAGCAGCGTCACGAACAGCGTGTTGAGGTACACGTAGGAAATCACTGTGGACGGTGCGATCACCCCGATTGCCCGGTGCAACAGCCAGAACGTGGCGAGGGTGCCGAACAAGGCCAGGTACACCAGCCAGCCGATATCCGGCGCCGACAGGTGCAGGCCGCTGCGCCAGCCGCCGCTGAACAGGCAGAACAGCAAGAGAAACAGCGAGCCGAACAGCATGTTCCAGAACGTCATCGCCACTGGATCACGGCCTTTCAGCACCCCGGCTTTGAAGCGTTGACTGAGGGGCGAATACAAGGCCATCGCCAGGCAGCCGGCACCGAAGACCAGTACCGGATAGAGCCCTGGCACCTGTCCGGGCGTCGATCCCTTGAGTGTCAGCAGCACGGCACCGACCGCCGCCACCAGCATGGGCAGCAGGCGGGCCTTGAGGCTCGGACTGGGCAGCAGGAACACCTCGAAAAACAACGTCATCAGCGGCACCAGCGTATACAGCGTCGCGGTGTTGACCGCCGAGGTGTAGCGCAACGCCTCGAACAACGAGCCGAAGTAGGTTGCCAGCAACAGGCCGAGCACGGCGTGGGCCAGCAGGCCTTTGGTTGAAACCGGCGAGGTGTTGTTCAGCAGCAGTAGCGGCAGGAACATCAGTGCCGAAAACAGCAGCCGCAGACCGGTGAGCAGGATCGGATCGATCGAGTGGCTGACCTGTGCCGCGGCAAAAAACGAAGAGGCGATCAGCATCGCCCAGATCAGCATGCCCCAATGGGCCGCGGCAAAACCGACTTGTTTGCTCAAGGGGTGATTCCTGCGTTTTGAGTGGTGGCGAGGGAGCTTGGGTGTGCAGAGCCTGTAGGAGCTGCCGAAGGCTGCGATCTCTTGATCTTGATCTTTCGCTTGAGATTCAACTGTTGGCGTAAAGATCGCAGCCTCGCTTCGCTCGACAGCTCCTACAGCGGTGCTAATCCATTAGCTGATGTGTCGTGCGTACTGCTTGGGATTGAAGCGCAACACCATCAGGATCATCAGCGCCATGACCGCGGTGAGCGACCACCAGGCCCATTCGAAGCTGCCCAACTGGTCTCGGATCATCCCGGCAATCAACGGCGACAGCCCGGCGATCAGGTAGCCGATGCCTTGCACGAATGCCGTCAGGCCACCCGCCCGGCGTGGGTTGTCCAGGTGGTCGAGGGACACGATCAGGCTCATCGGGAACAGCCCACCGATGCCCAGCCCAAGCAGGCAAGGCCACAACAGGGTGAAGCGTTCCGGGCTGAGGATCAGGCCGCAGAAACCGCCGATGATCAGTGCCAGCAGCACGGCCAGCACCAGGCGTTTGTCCTGGCTGCGGTTGGCAATGGCCGGGGTGACGAGGCCGGACAACACTTCCATTGCCGTCAGGAAACCGAGCAACAGGCCTGCGTGCTGCTCACTCCAGCCTCTTTCCACGTAGTACGGCGCCAGCCAGGCCAGCACGCAGGTGTAGGACGCAGTGCCCAGGCCGAAGAAAATCGCCAGCAGCCAGGCCCGGCCATTGGCGAAGAACGACTCCTTGTTGCGGCTCGGGGCGTCGGGCAGCGGCGTGACGGCCGAGCGCTGGGCATACCAGCAACCCAGGGCGACCAGCGCCAGCACGGCCCAGATCGCCAGGCCGATACGCCAGCTGCCCGTCTGGGTCAGGACGAAGGGTGAGAACGACGCCGCCAATGCTGCCCCACCCATGATCGAGGTGACATACAGCCCCATGAACAGCGAGACGTTGTCGCTGAATCGCGATTTGATCAAGGCCGGCATCACCGCCTGAATCAGCGCGATTCCGACCCCGGCCACCACGGCGCTGATAATCAGCTCGGCGGCGCTGTCCAGGTACAGGCGCGACGCCGTGGCGATGCCGATGATCAACAGCGAGAGCACGATGGTGCGGTGTTCACCGATGCGCAGCGCAATGCGCATGCCCAGGAACATCGCCAGGCCCATCGCCATGACCGGCAGCATGGTCAGCAGTGAAGCGGTGCTGAAACTCAACGGCACCTCGCCGCGAATCGCTGACAACAACGGCCCGACCGCCGCCATCGAAGGCCGCAGGTTCAGCGCCACCAACACCACACTGACCATCAGCCAGACGGCGTGGATGCTTGAAGTTCGTACATTTTCCATAACGAAGCCTTGGCTGATAAAAATGCCATTTAGGCCGGGAAGCGAGGGCAGGGGCAAACTGAAAACTGGGCAGGGATATTGAAAGATTAAATGCCTGGAACCCTGTGGGAGCCTGCTCGCGATGGCGACAGATCAGTCGATGCAGAAGTGACTGACAGACTGCCATCGCGAGCAGGCTCGCTCCCACACAGGCTTTTCCGGCTGCATGTTCAGAACCACATGCGTACGCCCAGCACCAGGCGCGCTTCACTGCGGTCCTCATCTTCATCGCGGGCGTAGTCGACCGTGTTGCCATAGACGCGGTGCCAGGTGAGGCCGATGTAGGGGGCGATTTCACGGCGGATTTCGTAACGCAGGCGCAGGCCTGCTTCAGTGTCCGTGAGTCCCGAGCCGACACCTCGGGCGGGATCGTTGCGGCCATGGAAGTTGGCTTCGGCGGTGGGCTGAAGGATCAAGCGATTGGTCAGCAGGATGTCGTAGTCAGCTTTCAGCCGCGCTGCGCTTTGGCCGCCTTCGCCGATGAACGCGGTGGCCTGGGCTTCGAAGTTGTACAGCGCCATGCCCTGCACACCGAGCGCGGCCCAGGTTTGTGGGGCGCCCGGCTGGAAGTCCTGGCGCAGCCCCGCAACCACGTCCCACCAGGGGCTGATGGCGTGGCCCCACAAGGCCTGGAGTTCGGCTTCTTCGGTCTTGCCGTGGGTGCGCTCGCCTTCGGTGCGCAGCCACAAGCGGTCGATGTCGCCACCGATCCAGCCGGAGGCGTCCCAGTTCAGGGCATTGCCTTGGTTGGCGTCCTGCCATTCCAGGTGATCGATGAGCAGGAATGAGTTGATGGCGCTGTCGTGCACCATGTGGCCGCCGTGGTCTGCATAGACGGCGGCGCGGTCGGCCTCGGTCAGCTCGGGGATGGGCGTACGGCGGGTGGTCAGGGCCGGTTGCATGGGTTCCATGCCTTGCATCTGGCTGTGGTGCATTCCCGGCATCCGCCTGTGATCCATTCCTTGCATGTCGTCGCTCGCGGCCCAGGCCGAAGCCGAAGCGGCGGCACCGAGGCTGAGGGAGGCAAGCATGGCCTTGGGCAAGGCGCGGTACTTGACGCTGGTGATCATGGTCGGCTCCTCATTCCTGCACCCGAACTTCACGGAACATCCCCATCTCCATGTGATAGAGCAGATGACAGTGGTAAGCCCAGCGCCCGAGCGCATCGGCGGTCACCCGGTAGCTGCGCCGGGTACCCGGCGGCACATCGATGGTGTGTTTGCGCACCATGAACCGGCCGTTCTCGTCCTCCAGGTCGCTCCACATGCCATGCAGGTGAATCGGGTGGGTCATCATGGTGTCGTTGACCAGTACGATGCGCAGGCGCTCGCCGTACTTGAGCAGCAGCGGCGCGGCCTCGGAGAACTTCACGCCATTGAATGACCAGGCGAATTTCTCCATATGGCCGGTCAGGTGCAACTCGAGGGTACGGCCCGGTTCGCGACCGTCGGGATCGGGGAAGGTGCTGCGCAGATCGGCATAAGCCAGCACCTTGCGGTCGTTATGGCGCAGCCCGATCCCTGGGTCGTCGAGCCTGGCAGTGACGCTCATGGCCTGCATGTCCACCAGCGGATTGTCGTTCTCGGTGGCGGGGTGCGATTGCATGCCGGCCATGCCTGGCATGTCGCTGTGGTCCATCCCGCCCATGCCCATGTCGTCCATGGTGAGCCGCGGTCGCGGATCCAGCGGTGGCACCGGTGCTGAATGTCCGGCCTTGGTCGCGAGCGTGCCACGGGCGTATCCGCTGCGGTCCAGGGATTGGGCGAAGAGGGTGTAGGCCTCAGCAGTAGGCTCGACGATGACGTCGTAGGTTTCGGCCACGGCGATTCGCAACTCATCGACCGTCACCGGCTCGACATGCTGGCCATCGGACGCCACCACGGTCATTTTCAGGCCGGGAATGCGTACATCGAAATAGGTCATGGACGAGCCGTTGATCAAGCGCAGGCGAATTCGCTCACCCGGCTTGAACAGGCCTGTCCAGTTCATATCCGGTGCCTGGCCGTTCATCAAATAGGTGTAGGTAGCCCCACTGACGTCCGCCAGGTCAGTGGGGTTCATCTTCATTTCAGCCCACATTCTGCGATCGGCCACGGTGGCGGCCCAGCCGTTCTTGCCGACATCGTCGATGAAGTCGCCGACGGTGCGTTTGTGGCAGTTGTAGTAATCCGACTGTTTCTTGAGTGTGCGGATGACGTCGGCGGGGTCTTCGTCGGTCCAGTCGGTGAGCATCACCACGTAGTCCCGTTCGTAGGCGAAGGGCTCGGGTTCACGGGCATCGATCACCAACGGACCATAGACCCCGGATTGCTCCTGGAAGCCGGAGTGGCTGTGATACCAATAGGTGCCGTTCTGCCGGACCTTGAACTGGTAGACGTACAGGCCGTCGGGCTCGATGCCCTTGAAGCTCAGCCCCGGCACGCCATCCATGTTGGCCGGCAACACAATACCGTGCCAGTGAATGGAGGTGGTTTCCTGCAACCGGTTGTGGACCCGCAAGGTCACGGTGTCACCTTCGCGCCAGCGCAGGAGGGGGCCGGGAATACCACCGTTGATGGTCTGGGCAGTACGTGGGTGGCCGGTGAAGTTGACCGGGCTTTCACCGATGAACAGGTCGAATTCGCTACCCGCCAGGACGCTGGGTTGGCCCGGATTGGAGACTGCCCAGACGGGCGGACGCCAGAGTCCCAGGCTGCTCAGCAGGCCACCGGCGGCCAGGCCCTTTACGAAGGTCCGCCGAGAGGTTTTGGTTTGCATATCGTTTGAATCCGTCAGCCGATCCAGGGCAGGCACAGGGCGCGGCCCTGTGCAGGTTTGAAGGGAAGATGCCATAGGCCGGCGGGGCGGGTGATTACATTTCAGTCAGCTTGGGGCGCAGCGACGCGTTGGTGAAAGGCTCGTGCCGGAGACTGGTCAGAATGATCTTTTGCATCGGCGGGATATTCTGTAGCCTTGCCGGCTTCACGCTGTCCCGTGCCTGATTGATACCCACTTTCCCGGCGGTACCCGAGTGGTCCGGAGCCGGGGTGTATACTCGACTTTCGCGCAAACGCGCCTGCAGGTCTTGCGAACATGACGCAAATTTCCGAACGCCTTCTGGTCCAGGCTCACCTCGACGCCAAGCAGCCCAAGCCGCTGAGTGCCGAGCAAGAGGCCTGGTACCGCGCCGCCATCGCCGCCGAGCTCAAGGCTCAGGACGCGGTGCTGGTCGCGCACTTCTACTGCGACCCGATCATCCAGGCCCTGGCCGAGGAAACCGGGGGCTGCGTGTCCGACTCCCTGGAAATGGCCCGCTTCGGCAACGCCCATCCGGCCAAGACCGTGGTGGTGGCGGGGGTCAGGTTCATGGGCGAGACCGCCAAGATCCTCAATCCTGAAAAACGCGTGCTGATGCCGACCCTGGAAGCCACCTGCTCCCTGGACCTCGGTTGCCCGGTGGACGAGTTCTCGGCGTTCTGTGACCAGCACCCGGAGCGTACCGTGGTGGTGTATGCCAACACCTCGGCGGCGGTCAAGGCCCGGGCCGACTGGGTGGTGACGTCCAGTTGCGCGCTGGAAATCGTCGAGAGCCTGATGGACAACGGTGAGACGATCATCTGGGGGCCGGACAAGCACCTGGGCACTTATATCCAGCGCAAGACCGGCGCCGACATGTTGCTCTGGGACGGCGCCTGCATCGTCCACGAAGAGTTCAAGTCCAAGCAGTTGGAAGACATGAAGGCCCTGTACCCGGACGCCGCGATCCTGGTGCACCCGGAGTCGCCGACTTCGGTGATCGAACTGGCGGACGCCGTGGGCTCCACCAGCCAACTGATCGCCGCGGCCCAGAGCCTGCCGAACAAGACGCTGATCGTCGCCACCGACCGCGGCATCTTCTACAAGATGCAGCAGCTGTGCCCGGACAAGGTCTTCATCGAAGCCCCTACCGCCGGCAACGGCGCGGCCTGCCGCAGTTGCGCACACTGCCCGTGGATGGCGATGAATACCCTGGAGCGCACCCTCAAGAGCCTGCAGGAAGGTACCAATGAGATCTTCGTCGACCCGGCATTGATCCCCCAGGCCATTCGCCCGCTCAAGCGCATGCTGGACTTCACCCAGGCGGCGCGGATGAAGCTGGCCGGTAACGCCTGATGGGGGCTCTGTGGCGAGGGGATTTATCCCCGCTGGGCTGCGAAGCAGCCCTATAACAGTCAACTCGATTATCCAGGCAAACCGAGTCGACTGGCTTTAGGGGCGCTTCGCACCCCAGCGGGGCGGTGCGACGTTTCGATAAATCCCCTCGCCACAATAGGTTCCACCTACAAAGCTGTGCTGTTACCGGGTCTTCTTGGGAACCCGCACCAGCTGCGTGTCCGAATAGATGTCATGCCAGCTGCGCTTGCGCTTGTCGAACAGTGCCCAGATAAAGCCCAGCCCTACCGGCAGCCATGATGCAATCGACACCACGAACCGCAACAGCGCCTGCCACAAGCTGATGGCCGTGCCGTCGGCGTTTTGTACGCGAATGCCCCATACCTGCATGCCCAGGGTCTGGCCGTTGTGGGTCCAGAACTTGGCGAAGAAACCGAACAGCACGAACAGCAGCACGGTGGACAGCAGCGGGTCGCCATCCAGTGCACCGGCTTCGGTGAGGGCGCGCATTTTCTCTTCGCCGATGATTCCCATCTGGATCATCTTGTAGACGCCGCTGGTAACGATCAGCAACGCCGTGCACAGCAGGAAGTCATAGAACATCGCCGCCAGGCGGCGACCCAGGCCGACGGGGGGGAAGTCGCCCTGAGGGGTGAGCAGGTGTTTCGGCATGACGGCCTCGGATGAAAAAAGAAGCCATTTTACGGATTTACGGGCACAAAAAAGCCCCTGATATCAGTATCAGGGGCTTTTTCGTTACAGAAGATCAGCTTTCTGCTTGTACTTCATCAGCCTGCATGCCTTTCTGGCCCTGCACGGCAACGAAGGTGACTTTCTGGCCTTCTTTCAGGCTCTTGAAGCCGTTGCCCTGGATGGCACGGAAATGTACGAACAGATCCGGACCGCTTTCAGGAGTGATAAAACCAAAACCCTTTTCGTCGTTGAACCACTTGACGGTACCGCTCTGACGCTCAGCCATTTTCTTATTTCCTTTGACGCTTAAATTGGTGACAGCCTCTTTCACTTGAAAGAGTACTGGGGCTGGGTTGCAGGAAAGTAAGAGACGTCGAACGGGATGTAGCGAACTTCTTAGGCTACTGCCCAGGTCACGATTCCAAGCGACCCATGCAAACACAGTGACCAAACTCTACGCCAACTACGAATGAAAAAACAACCCCCTCCGAAGGGCCCGGTTTTCCTCAGCTTGTCGCCATTTACACGCTTCGCTGGCCTGGGCTTAATCGATAGGCTAGTTCAATTGTTTGCCGGTGTTATAAACCCCCTTCAATAGGGAATAAATGCACCCTTTTATGGCGTTTGCGTTACACATTAGTGCATGTATAACGCAAGCGCGTTACTTATAGAAACAGTCAATCAACCGCGGTAGTAGCGTTGTGCAACGAATGGCATTTTGCTTACAAGCAAAGGCACCTTTTTCCCACGAACAATCGCCCAGACTGGCGTCTCCAAGGCGGTATAGGCGACGTCCAGGTAACCCATCGCCAGCGGACCGCCGAGGGTCGGACCGAAACCGCCGCTGCACACCGAACCGATGATCTCGCCGGCTTCGTTGACGATTTCGGCGCCTTCACGCACGGGCGTGCGTTCCTGGGGCAGCAGGCCAACGCGTTTACGGCTCACGCCATTCTGTTGCTGGGCGAACACGGTTTCGGCGCCCGGGAAGCCACCTGCGCGGGCACCGTCGGCGCGACGAATCTTGGAGATGGCCCACAACAGGCTGGCTTCGATCGGCGTTGTCTCGGTGTTCATGTCGTGGCCGTAGAGGCACAGGCCGGCTTCCAGGCGCAGGGAATCACGGGCGCCGAGGCCGATGGCGGCCACTTCCGGCTCGGCCAGCAGGGCGCGGGCGAGTTTTTCCGCATCGGCGGCGGGCACGGAGATTTCGAAGCCGTCTTCACCGGTGTAGCCCGAGCGGCTGACAAAGCAGTCCACGCCCAGCAGCGTGACGCGCTGGAACTGCATGAAGGTCATCTTCGCCACGTCCGGTGCCAGGCGTGCAAGCACGGTGACGGCGGCCGGACCTTGCAGGGCGAGCAGGGCGCGGGCTTCGAACAGCGGCTCAATGTCGCACTGGCCGCTGATGTGGGCACGCAGATGGGCCAGGTCCTGGTCCTTGCAGGCGGCGTTGACCACCAGGAACAGCTCGTCGTTGCCCAGGTTGGCGACCATCAGGTCGTCGAGAATGCCGCCCTTGTCATTGGTGAACATGGCGTAGCGCTGCATGCCCACCGGCAGGTCGATGATGTCCACCGGCACCAGGGTTTCCAGGGCCTGGGCGGCACCTGCGCCGGTCAGGCGGATCTGGCCCATGTGGGAGACGTCGAACAGCCCGGCCTGATCGCGGGTGTGCTGATGTTCTTTCATGACCCCCAATGGGTACTGCACCGGCATGTCATAGCCGGCGAACGGCACCATGCGGGCGCCGAGTTCAAGGTGCAGGGCATGCAGCGGGGTTTTCAGCAGTGCTTCGGTGGACATATCAGTTCCTGGAAATGTTGAGGAAGATCAGCATTCGATGATGTTGACCGCCAGACCGCCGCGGGCGGTCTCCTTGTATTTGCTTTTCATGTCGGCGCCGGTCTGGCGCATGGTGCGGATGACTTTGTCGAGCGAGACGAAGTGATGCCCGTCGCCACGCATGGCCATGCGCACCGCGTTGATCGCTTTCACCGAACCCATGGCGTTGCGCTCGATGCAGGGCACCTGCACCAGGCCGCCGATCGGGTCGCAGGTCAGCCCGAGGTTGTGTTCCATGCCGATTTCAGCGGCGTTTTCCACTTGCTGCACCGAACCACCCAAGACTTCACACAAGGCGCCAGCGGCCATGGAGCACGCGACACCGACTTCACCCTGGCAACCGACCTCGGCGCCGGAGATGGAGGCATTTTCCTTGTACAGGATGCCAATGGCGGCGGCGGTCAGCAGGAAGCGCACCACGCCATCTTCGTTGGCACCGGGGATGAAGCGCATGTAGTAATGCAACACGGCCGGGATGATCCCCGCCGCACCGTTGGTGGGGGCGGTGACGACGCGCCCGCCAAAGGCGTTTTCTTCGTTGACGGCCAAGGCATACAGGTTGACCCAGTCGAGCACCGACAGTGGATCGCGCAGCGACGCTTCGGGGTTCGTGCACAATTGGCGGTGCAGTGCCGCTGCACGTCGCTTGACCTTCAGCCCTCCCGGCAGAATCCCTTCGTTGCGGCACCCGGCCGCCACGCAGTCCTGCATCACCTGCCAGATCTTCAGCAGGCCGGCGCGGGTTTCGGCTTCGGGGCGCCAGGCACTTTCGTTGGTCAGCATCACCTGGCTGATGGACAGGCCATAGGTGCTGCAATGACCCAGCAGATCCTTCGCGCTTTTGAACGGGAAGGTCAGGGGCGTGGCGTCTTCGACGATACGGTCGGCGCCGGCGGCGTCTTCATCGACGACGAAACCGCCACCCACCGAGTAGTACTCGCGGCTGCGCACTTGCAGCCCCGCCGCGTCGAAGGCACGGAAGATCATGCCGTTGGGATGGAAGGCCAGCGGCTTGCGAATCATCGCCAGGTGCAGTTTTTCGTTGAATTCGATGGGGTGTTGGCCCAGCAGGTTCAGGCGACCGTTGCTGCGAATGGCCTGCAGGCGGGCGGTCACCGTTTCGGTGTCCACGGTATCCGGGTGTTCGCCTTCCAGGCCCAGCAGCACGGCCTTGTCGCTGCCGTGGCCCTTGCCGGTGGCGCCGAGGGAGCCGTACAGCTCGACCTTGACGCTGGTGATGGTCTCGAGCAGGTCATCACGACGCAGCCCTTCGACGAAACGGGCAGCGGCACGCATCGGGCCGACCGTGTGGGAGCTGGACGGGCCGATACCGATCTTGAACAGGTCGAACACGCTTAACGACATGGTGTTTCTCCGGTTTCTTTTTATGGCGATCGAAAAGATTGATAGGGAACCCTGTGGGAGCGAGCCTGCTCGCGATTGTGGAGTGTCAGTCAACATCTGTATTGGCTGTCACACCGCAATCGCGAGCAGGCTCGCTCCCACAGGGGGATAGGCGGTGTTGTTGTGAGGGGGCGGTTGACCCACCCCCCTCACAGGTCAAGCGTAGCTTTCGATCGACGGGCAGGCGCAGACCAGGTTGCGGTCGCCGAATACGTTGTCGACCCGGCCCACCGGCGGCCAGTATTTGCCTTCGATCAACGACGCCACCGGGTACACCGCCTGTTCGCGGCTATAGGGGTGAGTCCACTCGCCGACGAGTTCCGCCGCGGTGTGCGGGGCGTTTTTCAGCGGGTTGTCGTCTTTGTCCAGGCTGCCGTTTTCCACCGCGCGGATTTCTTCGCGGATGCAGATCATGGCGTCGCAGAAACGGTCCAGTTCTTCCCTGGATTCGCTTTCGGTCGGCTCGATCATCAGCGTGCCGGCCACCGGGAACGACATGGTCGGGGCGTGGAAGCCGAAATCGATCAGGCGCTTGGCCACGTCATCGACGCTGATGCCGCTGCTGTCCTTGAGCGGGCGCAGGTCGAGGATGCACTCGTGGGCCACCAGGCCATTGCTGCCGGTGTAGAGCACCGGGTAATGCTCTTCCAGGCGACGGGCGATGTAGTTGGCGTTGAGGATCGCCAGTTGCGAGGCGCGCTTGAGGCCCGCGCCGCCCATCATGCGGATGTACATCCAGGTGATCGGCAGGATGCTCGCGCTGCCGAACGGCGCCGCACACACCGCGCCTTCCTTGCGTTCCATGTTGGCGTGGCCCGGCAGGAACGGCGCCAGGTGCGACTTGACGCCAATCGGGCCGACGCCCGGGCCGCCACCGCCGTGGGGAATGCAGAAGGTCTTGTGCAGGTTCAGGTGCGACACGTCGCCGCCGAACTTGCCCGGCGCGCAAAGGCCGACCATGGCGTTCATGTTGGCGCCGTCGATGTACACCTGGCCGCCGTTGTCATGAATGATGCCGCAGATTTCGCGGATGCCTTCTTCGAACACACCGTGGGTGGATGGGTAGGTGATCATCAGCGCGGCGAGGTGTTCGCGGTGCTCGATGGCCTTGGCCCGCAGGTCTTCGATGTCGACGTTGCCCCGGGCATCGCAGGCGGTGACCACTACGCGCATGCCGGCCATGTTGGCGGTGGCCGGGTTGGTGCCGTGGGCCGAGGACGGGATCAGGCAGATGTCGCGGCGGCCTTCGCCACGGCTCTGGTGATAGGCGCGGATCGCCAGCAGGCCGGCGTACTCACCCTGGGAACCGGCGTTGGGTTGCAGCGACACCGCGTCGTAGCCGGTGGCGGCGCAGAGCATGGCTTCCAGTTCATCGGTCAGTTGCTGGTAACCGGCGCTCTGTTCGGCCGGGGCGAATGGATGCAGGGCGCCGAACTCGGCCCAGGTCACCGGGATCATTTCGCTGGCGGCGTTGAGCTTCATGGTGCAGGAGCCCAGCGGGATCATGGTGCGATCCAGGGCCAGGTCCTTGTCGGCGAGCTTGCGCAGGTAGCGCATCAGCTCGGTTTCGGAGTGATAGCGGTTGAACACCGGGTGGCTGAGGACCGGCGACTGGCGCACCAGCTCGGCGGGGATGCAGCTCTGCACGCTGGCGGCGAGGGTGGCGAAGTCCGGCAGGGCCTTGCCGCCGGCCAACACGCTCCAGAGGGTTTCGATGTCGGCCTGGCAGGTGGTTTCGTCCAGGGACAGGCCCAGGCGTTCAGCATCCACTACTCGCAGGTTGATGCGCTGGGCGCGGGCCTGGTCGTGCAGGGCGGCGGTTTGCGCACCGGTGTGCAGGGTCAGGGTATCGAAGAAGCTGTCCTGTTCGACGCTCACGCCCAACGCGCCCAGGCCCTTGGCGAGGATCGCGGTGAGGTGATGGATGCGGTTGGCGATCTGCACCAGGCCTTTGGGGCCGTGGTAAACGGCGTACATGCTGGCGATGTTCGCCAGCAACACCTGGGCGGTGCAGATGTTGCTCGTGGCTTTCTCGCGGCGGATATGCTGCTCGCGGGTCTGCATCGCCAGGCGCAGGGCCGGCTTGCCGAAACGGTCCACGGACACCCCGACCAGACGGCCGGGCATGTCGCGCTTGAAGGCATCTTTTGTGGAGAAATAGGCCGCGTGCGGGCCGCCGAAACCCAGCGGTACGCCGAAGCGCTGGGCGCTGCCAATGGCGACGTCGGCGCCGAATTCACCCGGCGGGGTCAGCAGGGTCAGGGCCAGCAGGTCAGCCGCGACCGCCACCAGGGCGTTGGCCGCGTGGAAGCGTTCGGTCAGTTCGCGGTAGTCGAACAGGTCGCCGTTGCTGGCCGGGTATTGCAGCAGCGCGCCGAAGAACGGGCTGGCATCGGTCAGCTCGCGTTCGTCGCCGACCACCACGTCAATGCCCAGGGGCTCGGCACGGGTGCGCAGCACGTCGAGGGTCTGTGGATGGCAGTGGCTCGAAGCGAAGAAGGCGTTGCTGCCCTTGTTCTTGCTCAGGCGCTTGCAGAAGGTCATGGCTTCGGCGGCGGCGGTGGCTTCGTCCAGCAAGGATGCGTTGGCGATCGGCAGGCCGGTGAGGTCGCTGATCAGGGTCTGGAAGTTCAGCAGCGCTTCGAGACGACCCTGGGAAATTTCCGGCTGGTACGGAGTATAGGCGGTGTACCAGGCCGGGTTTTCCAGCAGGTTGCGCAGGATCGGTGCCGGCGTGTGGCAGTTGTAGTAGCCCTGGCCGATGTAGGTCTTGAACAGCTGGTTCCTGGCGGCGATGGCCTTGATCGAGGCCAGGGCATCGGCTTCGCTCTGGCCGTCGTCCATGTCCAGCACGCTGGTGCCCTTGATGCTTTCAGGGATGACGCTGGCGCTCAGGGCTTGCAGGGAGTCGTAACCCAGGCGCTCGAGCATGGCTTGCTCGTCGCTGGCCCGTGGGCCGATGTGGCGGGCGATGAATTCGTTGGCGGTGCCCAGATTAACGGTCATGTGGCGCTCCTCAGGCTTGGGCGTTGGCTTTGATCAGACGGTCGTAGGCGTCCTGATCCAGCAGTTGGCCAACTTCAGCGGCATTGGCTGGCTTGAAACGGAAAAACCAGCCTTCACCCAGCGGATCTTCGTTGACCAGTTCGGGATTGCTTTCCAGGGCCGGGTTGGTTTCGAGCACTTCACCGTCCAGTGGCATGTAGACACCGCTGGCGGCTTTCACCGATTCCACGGTCGAGGCTTCGGCACCCTTGGCGTAGGTTTGCAGTTCCGGTAACTGAACATAGACCACATCGCCCAAGGCGTTCTGCGCAAATGCAGTGATGCCGACTGTAACGCTGCCGTCGGCTTCGGCGCGCAGCCATTCGTGATCTTCAGTGAAACGCAACTCGCTCATGGAAACTCCTGGGGCCAGATTCGTCTGGTGGACGCGAAGAAAGGCGCGGGGCTTGGCCCGGCCGTATGGTTATACCCATAGCAAGAATGCGGCCAATGTTGATAAGTGCTTGTATCTCAAGGAATTGTTCGAGTTTCTCTGGGCGTGAAAACACCACGCTGTAGCGAAATCGCTACAGTGTTGCGCCTAAATAAAAATGTTGTGGGATCAAAGCCTTATACGGCGCTGTTTACCGCTGTCTGTAGCGATATCGTTCCGCTGTAGCGCTTTCAGTACATGTGGAGGTCGTTTTTGGCTGGGTTTGTATAACACCGCCGAACTCCTGTGGGAGCGAGCCTGCTCGCGATGGCGGAGTATCAGCCAATATTTCTGTAACTGACACGCCGCCATCGCGAGCAGGCTCGCTCCCACAAGGGGGACAGCGGTGGACCTACGGCTTGTTGGAAATCCCATACTTGCGCAACCGATGGGCAATTGCCGTGTGGGATGTTTGCAGGCGGCTGGCGAGCTGGCGGGTGGAGGGGTAGTTGACATAGAGGCTTTCGAGCAGGTGTTTCTCGAAGGTTTCCATGGCCTGTTCCAGGCTTTCGACGTCCACATCGCCTTGTCGTGCGACGGAGGTGCCGGCGATGTCCAGGTCGCCGATGTCCACCAGGCTGCTTTCGCAAATGGCCGCGGCGCGGAAGATCACGTTCTGCAGTTGCCGCACGTTGCCGGGCCAGCGGTTGCCCAGCAGCGCCGGATAGGTGCCGGGGGCCAGGCGACAGACCGGGCGCTGGATCTGCGCACAGGCCTGCTGCATGAAATACCGAGCCAGCAGCAGGATGTCCTGGCCGCGCTCACGCAGGGGCGGGACTTCGACGTTGAGCACGTTCAGGCGATAGAACAGGTCTTCGCGGAACGAACCTTCGTTGACCATCTTCTCCAGATTGCGATGGGTCGCGCTGAGGATCCGCACGTTGACCTTGATTTCCCGGTCGCCGCCGACCCGGCGGAAGCTGCCGTCGTTGAGGAAACGCAGCAGCTTGGCTTGCAGATACGGTGACATCTCGCCGATTTCGTCGAGGAACACCGTGCCCTGGTTCGCCAGTTCCATCAGCCCCGGTTTACCGCCCCGTTGTGCGCCGGTAAAGGCGCCGGGGGCATAGCCGAACAGTTCGCTTTCGGCCAGGTTCTCCGGCAGCGCGGCGCAGTTCAGGGCCAGGAACGGCGCGCCATGCCGCGCGCTGATGGCATGGCAGGCCCGGGCCACCAGCTCCTTGCCGGTGCCGGTTTCGCCCTGGATCAGCAGCGGTGCATCCAGCGCCGCAACCCGTTGCGCCCGGGCCTTGAGGGTGCGGATCGCCGGGGAGTCGCCGAGCAGCGCGTCAAAACCTTCGGCATGGTCGTGGTGCAGCGCCGACAGGCGTTCGCCGATGCGGTTCGGCTGATACAGCGTGAGCAGCGCGCCGGCGTCGGTGATGGGTGTGGCGTCCAGCAGCAAGGTCTGGCCGTTGAGGGTGATTTCCCGCAGCGGCAAGCGAAAGCCATTCTCCAGCAAGCTGCCCAGCAGCGCCTCGTCCCCGAACAGCCCGGCCACGCTTTCACCGGCCGGTTCGCGACCGTACAGGGCAATCAGCGCGGGGTTGGCCAGCAACACGTTGCCGGCGCTGTCGAGGGCCAGCACCGGATCGGTCATGGCCGCCAGCAAAGCATCGAGCTGTAGATGCCGACGCTGGCCCGGCAGGATGTCCACCACGGTGACCGCCTGCACCCCGCGCACGCTGAACAGCGCCTCGCGCAGCTCGTCCAGCACCTGCGGGCTGAGGGTCGGGGCGTCGATGTAGACGTTGGGCGGCACCATCTCCACCGCATCCAGATTGAGATTGCGCCCACCCAGCAAAGCCAGGACTTCCTGGGTGATGCCGACGCGGTCGATGAAACTGACGTGGATACGCATGGGGCGGTTTCGGGTTCTGGAATGCGAAGGGTGGCAAGTATGCCTTGGGGCGGGCTATTGGTGAAATCCAGGTGCAAGACTTGAGAGGCGCATTACCCCTGTGGGAGCGAGCCTGCTCGCGATGGCGATGTGTCAGTTGCAGAAATGTTGGCTGATACTCCGCTATCGCGAGCAGGCTCGCTCCCACAGGGGACAGTGGTGAAAAGGTACTTTTACAACCCCACATCCCACCCCGGCGTCTCGGGAAACCTCACCACCAGGAAATCCAGCAGGCTGCGCAGCGCCGACGGCATGTGCCGGCGGGAAGCGTACACCGCGTACATGTTCATCTGCCGGGGCTCGGCGTTGGTCAGCAGGCGAACCAGTTCGCCACTCTTGATGTGGGCGCCGGCCTGGTAGCTGGGCAGCATTGCCACGCCGGCGCCGGCGATGGTCGCCCGTAGCAGGGTGCTGGCGTCATTGCCGCTGATATTGCCCTGCACCGGCACCGAGACCTGCTCGCCGTCCTGCTCGAAATGCCAGAGGCTCTTGCCCACGTAGGCATGGGTCAGGCAGTTGTGCTGGCTCAGATCCTCGACCCGTTGCGGCGCCGGGTGTTCGCCCAGGTACCTGGGTGAAGCACAGATCACCGAGCGGCAGATGCTGAGACGTCGGGCGATCAGGCTGGGGTCCAGGTCGTTGCTCATGCGGATCGCCAGGTCGATGCGTTCATCCACCAGGTTCACGATGCGATCGAGCATCTGCAGGTCGACACTCACCCCCGGATAACGGGCGACGTACTCGGTAATGGCCGTTGCCAACTGGGCCTGGCCGAACGAAGTGCTGGAACTGATGCGCAACATGCCCCGTGGGGCGTCGTCCGGTGTGCTGACGGCCGCCTGCATGTCGCTGGACAGCTCCAGCATCTGCCGGCAGCGCGGCAATGTCTCCATGCCGGCGGCTGTCAGGCTCAGCTTGCGGGTGGTGCGGTGCATCAATCGGGCACCGACCCAGTCTTCCAGTTCCGCCAGATAGCGCGACACCACCGGCCGCGACAGGTCCAGGTATTCGGCCGCCGCCGACTGGCTGCCCAGGTCCACCACGGTGACAAACACCCGCATTGCTTGGAGACGATCCATGATTTGCCCGCTTTCAGAAACAAACTATGTCGTAGCATCGCATTTTTTGGAATGAACCAGATGACTAAGCTCCGTTTCATTGCCTTTCGGGCTATCGACAATGGAGCACAGCATGACCGGATTCACCTCACTCAAGCGCCTGTTACTGGCGGCCGCCGGCCTGGCCTTCACCGCCCACGCCTGGGCCGCCGACCTTACGCTGGACGTCTACAATCCTGGCGAGGCGGCGGTTTTCCCGGTGACCTCGGTACTGGTCAGCGGCGCAAAGGAGGCGATTCTGGTGGATGCCCAATTCGGCAAAGCCCAGGCTGAACAGGTGGTGCAGAAAATCCGCGCCAGCGGCAAGCAACTGACCACGATTTATATCAGCCATGGCGACCCGGACTACTATTTCGGCCTGGAAACCCTGACCGCCGCATTCCCTGAGGCCAAGGTGCTGGCGTCTGCACCCACCGTCGAGCACATCCGGCAGACCGTCGACGGCAAGCTTGAATACTGGGGGCCAATCCTGAAGGCCGATGCGCCGACCAAAGCGGTCGTGCCCCAGGTGCTCAAGGGCGACAGCCTGATGCTGGAAGGCCAGCGCTTGCAGATCGTCGGCCTCGACGGTCCGCAACCGGACCGCAGTTTCCTGTGGATTCCTTCGATCAAGGCAGTGGTCGGCGGTGTGGTGGTGGCCGAGAACATTCACGTCTGGATGGCCGATACCCAGACGCCGCAATCCCATAAGGACTGGCTGGCGACGCTGGCCGGCATTGAGAAGCTGCAACCGCGCACCGTGATTCCAGGCCATTACCTGGGCGAGAGCGCCCGCTCCCTGGCCGCGGTCACCTTCACCGCCGGTTACATCAAGGCGTTCGACGAGGAGACCGCCCGGGCCAAGGATTCCGCCGCGCTGGTCGCAGCCATGAAACAACGTTATCCGAACCTGGGCGATGACAGTTCGCTTGAGCTCAGTGCCAAGGTGGCGAAGGGGGAGATGAAGTGGTGAACGAGAGAGTAAATCCCTTTGAAACGCGCCGTAGGAGCTGTCGAGTGCAACGAGGCTGCGATCTTGCCCCAAACAATTGAATCCAGAGCGAACGCTTATCAGATCAAGATCAAAGATCGCAGCCTTCGGCAGCTCCTACAGGTCTCTGCCACAACAGCATGTCTATCAAACTTGTTAGTCACAGGAGAACACCATGAGCAAAATCGCAATCATCGGCGCCACCGGTCGTGCCGGCAGCCAACTGTTGGAAGAAGCCCTGCGTCGCGGTCACAGCGTGACGGCTATCGCCCGTAACACCGCGAAAATCGGTGCGAGGGCCGGGGTGACCAGCAAGCAACTGGATGTACTGGACAGCGAAGCGTTGACTGCAGCGGTCGCCGGCCACGACGTGGTCATCAGCGCTGCGCATTTTTCCACCGTCCCGGCCGACAAGGTCATTGCTCCGCTGAAGGCCGCCGGGGTCAAGCGGTTGCTGGTGGTGGGCGGCGCCGGTTCGTTGCTGCTGCCGGACAACAGTCGGGTGATCGACAGCGACGGTTTCCCTGAGGAATACCTCGCTGAAGCCACGGCCGGTGCACTGTTCCTGGACGTGCTGCGCAAGGAGCAGGACCTGGACTGGACCTTCCTCTCGCCTTCGGCGGAGTTCGTTGAAACCGAACGCACCGGTCAATTCCGGGTCGGCAAGGATCACTTGTTGTTCGACGCCACCGGGCGCAGCTGGATCAGCTTTGCCGACTACGCCATTGCGATGATCGATGAAGTGGAAACGCAGCAGTTTTCACGCACGCGGTTCACTGTCGGTTACTGATCCGCTGTGTGTAGGAGCTGTGTAGGAGCTGTCGAGCGAAGCGAGGCTGCGATCTTTTGATCTTTTGATCGTTCACTCATGACTCAATTGACTGGGGTAAAGATCGCAGCCTCGCTGCGCTCGACAGCTCCTACACCGCTCCTACACAGCTCCTACGCGTGAATCCTCACCCAGACGCTGACCAGCACCGTCGCCGCCATCAGCCACGCCACTGCCGCCACGGCCAGTGAAGCCTCGAGGCGCATGCGGTCGACCATGATGTACAGCGTCGCCAGATACACGAAGTACGGAATGATCGACCACATGCCAAACACGATGGTGGTCTTCAAGTCGTCCACCGAGCGGCCCTTGCCGACGATGTAATGGGCGATCAGGGCGAAGGTGGGAAACAGCGGCACCAGCCCGGCGATGTAATAGTTCCGGGTCTTGGCGAGCATCGCCAGGATCACCACCACGGCCGCGCCGAGCGCTGCCTTGAAAATCAGGTCCACAGCTTCATCATCTCCGGTCAGTGGCTCAGGCCGTACTTTTTGACTTTGTCGAACAGCGTGGTCTTGGCCATTCCCAGTTCCAGGCTGGCCTGGGTCAGGTTGCCGCCGCTGCGTTGCAGGGCGTCGACCAGCAGGTTGCGCTCGAAGGCTTCCACCGCTTCGGCGAAGGCCAGGCCCTGGCTGCCGCCGCCGGCCCCGGACCGCTTGAAGGCCGGCAGGCCGAGGGCAAAGCGTTCGGCGACGTTGCGCAGCTCCCGCACATTGCCCGGCCAGTCGTGGCTCATCAGGTTCGACAGGGTCTGGTTGTCCAGCTCCGGCGCCGTGCGATCGAAGCGCAGGGACGATTGCTGAAGGAAATGCTCGAACAACTGCAGGATGTCTTCGCGTCGCTCGCGTAGTGGCGGCAGTTCCAGGGTCACCACGTTGAGGCGGTAATACAGGTCGCTGCGAAACTGTCCGGCCCGGCCCAGTTCATCCAGGTCGGACTTGGTGGCGGCGATCACCCGGCAATCCACCGCCACGCTCTGGTTCGAGCCCAGGCGTTCGAGGGTGCGCTCCTGCAGCACGCGCAACAATTTGATCTGCAAGGGCAGGGGCATGCTTTCCACTTCATCGAGAAACAGCGTGCCGCCGTCGGCGTGCTCGATCTTGCCGATCCGACGCTTGCCGGCACCGGTGAAGGCATTGGCTTCGTGGCCGAAGATTTCGCTTTCGAACAGGTTCTCCGGCAATCCCCCGCAGTTGAGCGCGACGAACTGTTTGCCGTGGCGTCGGCTGAAATCATGCAGGCAACGGGCGACCAGTTCCTTGCCGGTGCCGGTTTCGCCTTCGATCAACACGTTGGCCGAGGTATCGGCGACGTTGGCGATCAGTTCCCGCAGGTGCTGCATGGCCGGCGAGCGGCCGATGATCCGGCCTTCCAGGGAGTCGCGTTCAGCCAGTTGCCGGCGCAGCGACGTCACTTCCCGGGCCAGGCTGCGCTGTTCCAGGGCGCGGCGGGCGACGTCCACCAGGCGTTCGGGGGAGAAGGGCTTCTCCATGAAGTCGTAGGCGCCTTTCTGCATCGCGCCGACGGCCATGGAGATGTCGCCGTGACCGGTGATCAGCACCACCGGCAGGCTGCGGTCCCGGGCCTTGAGGCGGGTCAGCAGTTCCAGGCCATCGATGCCCGGCAGGCGGATGTCACTGATGACGATGCCGGCAAAGTCATCGCCGACCCGTTTCAGGGCTTCTTCGGCGCTGCCCACGCCAACACAGGGAATGTCTTCCAGGGCCAAGGCCTGCTGGCAGCCCAGCAGGACATGGGGATCGTCTTCGACGATCAGTACGCTCAGGTCGTTGTTCATAGCGGCTCGGCAGATAAAGGGCTTACCAGCGGTAAACCGAGGACAAAGGTGCTGCCACCGCCATCCGGGTGCTCGACATCCAGATGCCCGCCAGCGGCGGCGGCCAGGCTTGCCGAGAGCGTCAGGCCCAGGCCCAGGCCTTGTTCGCCGGGTTTGGTGGTGAAGAAGGGTTCGAACAGATGCTTGCGCGTCTCCGGGTCTATGCCGTGGCCGTTGTCCCGTACCCGCAGGCGATATTTCCCCTCCTCGGCCTGGCCTTCGAGCCATAGCCGTGGCTCGGGCTGGTTCTGCATGGCGTCCAGGGCATTGCCGATCAGGTTCACCAGGATCTGTTCCAGGCGTGTCTGGTCGATCTGCACCTGGACGTCAGCGAAACCGGCATGCACCTGGATATGCTGGCTTTCGAGGCGACCACCCAGCAATTGCAGGGCGGCCTCGATGGCCTTGCCGAGGCTGGCCCGCCCCTTGTCGTCCCCGCGTCGGGCGAAGGAGCGCAGGCTGGCGGTGATCCGACCCATGCGATCGATCAGTTCGTTGATGGTCTTGAGGTTGGCGCTGGCGATGTCCAACTGACCGCGTTCCAGGAAGCGCACGGTGTTGCCGGACAAGGTACGCAGCGCGGCCAGCGGCTGGTTGAGCTCGTGGGCGATGCTGGTGGACATCTGCCCGATGGCCGCCAGTTTGCCGGCCTGCACCAGTTCGTCCTGGGCCCGGCGCAACGTCTCCTCGGCCTGCCGGCGTTCGCGGATCTGGCCCTTGAGCCGTTCGTTGCTGGCCCGCAGGTCGGTGGTGCGTTCGGTAATCCGACGCTCGAGCTGGCTGTTGGCTTCCTGCAAGGCTTCGCGGGCGGCGAGGCGGGTGGCGATGACCTTGCGCCGCTCGTTCCAGGCGATCAGCAGGAACGCCACCAGGGCGAAGGCCACCGCCACCAGGATGCCTTGGTTGATCGACTGGCGGCGCAGGTCTTCAAGGGGGGTCAGCAGGGTGAAGTTCCACGGCGTGTCGTTCAGGGGCCGGGTCTGCGAAAGATAACTGATGGCCTGCTTTTCAGCCGCCACCTCGGTATTGGCCGGGAACGTCAGTTTCTCCATGCCTTCGGTCAGCCGCTCCCGAGCCAGGGGAATCAGTTCGTTCAGCGGGAACCAGTAATATTGCAGGCTGCGGGCCAGGCGTTCCTTGGTTTCATCACTCAGCGGGCGCACGGACTTGAGCCGGCGTGCCGGGTCGCTGGAGAGGATGATGATGCCGTTCTCGTCGCTGACGAAAGCCTCCAGGCGCGCCCGTTGCCAGCGCTCCTCCATGGCTTCGAGGCGTACCTTGACCACGGCGACGCCGATGATCTTGCCCTGTTGTTCGAGACCGTGGGCCAGGTAATAGCCCGGCTCGCCGTTGGTGCTGCCGATCCCGTAGAAGCGCCCCGGCTGGCCGCGCACGGCATTCTGGAAATAGGCGCGGAAGGACAGGTCTTCGCCCAGGTAGCTGTCGACGTCGCGCCAGTTGCTGGTGGCCATGACCCGGCCGGTGGTGTCCATTACATAGATGGCCCGGCTGCGGCTGCGGCGGTTCAGGCCTTCGAGGTATTCGTTGACGGTCTTGCGATGTTCCGGCGTCGGGTCGTCGAGCAGTTGCGAGACGCTGGATTCAAGCTCCAGCAGGCTGGGCAGGTAGGTGTACTTGCTGAGCTCGCTCTCGACCGCGCGGGCGTGCAACTCCAGCTGGCGCTCGCCGTTCTCTGCAAGACCGCGGATGCCGTAGTGCTCGCTGATCCAGAAACCGAGGTAACCCAGGCCGATCATCAACGCGATGATCAACGGCGGCAGGAACAGGTGGCGGATCAGGCGGGGTTTCACGGCAAGTGATGGCGGCGCGGCGCGATAGAGGGTGGGGTCGCATTTCATCACAGAAGCCTTGGGTCAACCACAACACAAATCTACATACCAGCGCAGGCCCCTTGTGGGAGCGAGCCTGCTCGCGATGAGGGCAGTACAGTCAACATGGATGCTGACTGTCAGTCCGCTTTCGCGAGCAGGCTCGCTCCCACAGGGTTGCGCGGCGATCTTAGTGCTGCAGGATTTTCTCAAGGAAGTGCTGCGCACGTTCGGAGCGGGCGCTGATGTCGCCGAAGAACTCTTCCTTCGGGCAGTCCTCGATGATCTGGCCCTGGTCCATGAAGATCACCCGGTTCGCCACTTTGCGGGCGAAGCCCATTTCGTGGGTCACGCACATCATGGTCATGCCTTCGTGGGCCAGTTGCACCATCACGTCGAGCACTTCGTTGACCATTTCCGGGTCGAGGGCCGAGGTCGGTTCGTCGAACAGCATCACCACCGGGTCCATCGCCAGTGCACGGGCAATCGCCACGCGCTGTTGCTGGCCGCCGGAGAGCTGGCCCGGGTGCTTGTGGGCGTGGGCCGACAGGCCTACGCGCTCAAGCAGTTGCAGGCCCTTCTTGGTGGCTTCTTCCTTGCTGCGGCCCAGCACCTTGATCTGCGCGATGGTCAGGTTCTCGGTGATGGTCAGGTGCGGGAACAGTTCGAAGTGCTGGAACACCATGCCCACCCGCGAACGCAGTTTCGGCAGGTTGGTCTTCGGGTCGGCGATGGACGTGCCGTCGACCACGATGTCGCCTTTCTGGAACGGCTCCAGGGCGTTCACGCATTTGATCAGGGTGGATTTGCCCGAGCCCGACGGACCGCACACCACCACCACTTCACCCTTGCTGACCTCGGTGCTGCAATTGGTCAGTACCTGGAAGTCCCCATACCACTTGTTGATGTTCTTGATAGAGATCATACGGCGAACCTTTTTTGCAGACGCTTGACCAGCAGCGAGGCGGCAAAGCTGATTGTGAAGTACACGAGACCTGCGACGATCAGGAACTCATTGGAGCGGCCGATGATGTCGCCATTGGCTCGCGAAGCATTGAGGAAGTCCACCAGGCCGACGGTGTAGACCAGCGAGGTGTCCTGAAACAGGATGATGCTCTGTTGCAGCAGCAGCGGGGTCATCTTGCGGAACGCCTGGGGCAGGATGATCAGGCGCATGGTCTGGCCATAATTCATGCCCAGTGCCTGGGCGGCGCCCATCTGGCCCTTGGGGATCGACTGCACGCCGGCCCGGACGATTTCGCAGAAGTACGCCGCTTCGAACATCATGAACGCCACGACGCAGGAACCGAACGCGCCGATGGGCGTGTCTTCGCCGGTGATCCAGCGCAGCACGAACGGCACCGCCAGGTAGAACCAGGTGATGACCAGCAGCAACGGGATCGAGCGGAAGTAGTTGACGTAGGCGCCGGCGATATTGGACAGCAACCTGTTATGGGACAGGCGCATCAACGCCAGGATCGTCCCCAGGACAATCCCGCCGACCACGCCCAGGACCATCAATTGAAGGGTCATCACCATGCCGTTCCACAGGCCGGGAATGGCCGGGACGACACCGCTGAAATCGAATTCCATTATTTACCCCCCACGGAGATGAGGCCGGGCACCGCGACTTTCTTCTCGACCATGCGCATGAGCAGCATCAGGCTCATGTTCAGGGTGAAATAGATCAGCGTCGCCAGGGTGAAGGCTTCGAACAGGTTGGCGGAGAACTCGGCGGTCTGCTTGGTCTGCGCGAGCAGTTCCATCAGGCCGATCAGCGAGGCCACGGAGGAGTTCTTGAAGACGTTGAGGAACTCCGAGGTGAGCGGCGGAATGATGATCCGGTAGGCCTGGGGCAGCAGCACGTTCCAGTAGATCTGCGGCAGCTTGAAGCCCATGGCCCGGGCCGCGGATTCCTGGCCGCGTGGCAGCGCCTGGATACCGGTGCGCACTTGCTCGCAGACCCGGGCGGCGGTGAACAGGCCCAGGCAGACGACGACGCTCAGGTAGGCCGACGTGGTCGGGTTCAGGTCCTGCTTGTACCACTCCTGCAGGTTTTCCGGCAGCAGGTCGGGCACCAGGAAGTACCAGATGAACAGCTGCACCAGCAGCGGCACGTTACGGAAAAGCTCCACGTAGCAGGTGGCGATACCCGACACCAGCCGGTTCGGCACGGTGCGCATCACGCCCAGCACCGAGCCCAGCAGCAGGGCAATGATCCAGGCCACGACGGCAATGGCGATGGTCCAGCCCAAACCGGCGATGTACCAGTCGAGATAAGTCTCGCTGCCCACGCCGGTGGACTTGAAGAACACGCCCCAGTCCCAGTTGTAATTCATTAGGGTCTCCCCTCAGATCGTTCGATGTACAGATGCCCGCCTGGGGAAACTCCGTTCCCGCCCGACCTCGAAGGCCAGGCACACCCGTGGGGCTCGACAGCCACCGGTTCGAGTGTTTCCTTATTGTCAGCTGGGAGTGACCATCCCCTGAAAGGGCCGGGCCCCTTCAGGAGATAAGGTTAGCCAGATAAATCAGGACTTCTTGTCGTCAGCCGCTTTGTCGGTCGGATTGGCGATCAGTGCCTTGAGCTCGTCGCTCATCGGGAAGTTCAGGTTCAGGTTTTTCGGCGGGATAGGCTGGGTGAACCACTTGTCGTAGATCTTGTTGATCTCGCCCGACGCGTAGGTGGCCTTGATGGCGTCATCCACAGCCTTTTTGAACGGCTCGTCGCCTTTGCGCATCATGCAGCCGTAGATTTCGTAGGACTGTGGCGTACCGGTCACGGCCCAGTCTTCGGCTTTCTTGGCCTTGGCGGCTTCACCGGCCAGCAGGGCGTCGTCCATCATGAACGCGACGGCACGACCCGATTCCAGCATCTGGAAGGATTCGCCGTGGTCCTTGGCGGAGATGACGTTCATGCCCATCTGCTTGTCGGCGTTCATCGCCTTGAGCAGCCGCTCGGAGGTGGTGCCGGCGGTGGTCACGACGTTCTTGCCCTTGAGGTCGTCGAAATCCTTGTACTTGGAATCTTTCTTGGAGAGCAGGCGGGTGCCGATCTCGAAGATGCCAACGGAGAAGTCAACCTGCTGCTGACGCTCGACGTTGTTGGTGGTGGAGCCGCATTCCAGGTCCACGGTGCCGTTCTGGACCAGCGGGATACGGGTTTGCGAAGTGACCAGGTTGTACTTGACCTGCAGGTTCGGCATGTCCAGGTCTTTTTTCAGGGCTTCGACGACTTTCAGCTGGATGTCGTGGGAGTAGCCGACCGGTTTGCCGGAAGCGTCCGCGATGTAGGAGAACGGAATGGAAGCGTCGCGATGCCCGAGTGTGACGACGCCGGACTCTTTGATCTTTTTCAGCGTGCCGGTCAGTTCGGCAGCGAAAGCTGGGGTGCTGATCAGAGCGACAGCAACGGCTGCGCCCAGGAGGTGGGGAACGATACGCATCGATGTTTCCTCGACATTGTTTTTTTTATTTCAGCCGGTTCGGCCCTGAGTACTTCGAGTGCCAGGTTGCTCCTGTTGTGTCGGCGTCCGGGCATTCGTCTCGAGGAGTGTAGAGCATGACCCGTGCCAGGCCAGGGAGCTGTGGTTAACTATTTGTTTTATATGAAAATTAATGTTTTGTTTCGGGTTTTTAGCAAAGAAAATATCCGGTTAGCCGAACCGACCGTCGGGTCGTGTTCGGAAAACCGACTGCCTGAGCTGCGCCCCAATCCCTGTGGGAGCGAGCCTGCTCGCGAAAGCGGTCTGTCTGAATCGATGATGTTGGATGTGCAATCGCTTCGCGAGCAGGCTCGCTCCCACAGGGAGGCGTGGCGAGGTTTCAGATAGCAAAAAGCCCCTGAATCGAAGGATTCAGGGGCTTGGTTGAGCAGGCTGAGGGATCAGGCTGCTTCAATCTTGCGGCGGTTCTGTTCGACTTTATCCAGGTACTGCTGCAATTTTTCCTGTTCGGCCGCAGTGGTGAACAAGCCCAGCTTGCTGCGACGCCACAGAATGTCCCGGGCATCGACGGCCCATTCGTCGCTGCACAGGTAATCGACTTCCCGGGTATAGAGGTCGGCACCGATCAACTCGCCCAGGTCGCTCAGGTTGTGCACGCCTTCGAGCATGCGCCAGGTACGGCTGCCGTACGTTGTGGCCCAACGGCGTGCGAGGGCGGTCGGTACCCAGTCGAATTTGTCGCGGATCGCCGAGCAGAGCGCTTGCGGGGTGGTCATGTTCTCGCCGCCGGGCAGCGAGGCCTCGGCGGTCCAGCTCGGCCGCATCTGAGTGAAATACGGGGCCAGTTGCGCCATGGCCGATTCGGCCAGCTTGCGGTAGGTGGTCAACTTGCCGCCGAACACCGACAGCAAGGGCGCTTCTTGGCCGCCACCGGAAAGTGCCAGAGTGTAGTCCCGGGTCACGGCCGACGGGTTGTCGGATTCGTCATTGCACAGCGGACGCACACCGGAATAACTGTGCAGGATGTCGTCGCGGCCGATCTGTTTCTTGAAGTGAGCATTGACCACATTCAACAGGTAGTCGGTTTCGCCGTCGGTGATCGCCACCTTGGCCGGATCGCCGGTGTATTCGCGGTCGGTGGTGCCGATCAGGGTGAACTGGTTCAGGTAGGGAATGGTGAACACGATGCGCTGGTCTTCGTTCTGAAGGATATGCGCATGCTCGCCTTCGTAGAGTCTCGGCACGATCACGTGGCTGCCCTGAATCAGGCGGATGCCATAGGGCGATTCCATCTTCAGGTCATCGCGAATGAACTTGGCGACCCATGGACCGGCCGCATTCACCAATGCCTTGGCGCGGATCGAAAACAGGCTGCCGTCGGCGCGTTCCAGGTGCAAATGCCACAGGCCGTTGCTGCGGCGGGCGTTCACGCAACGGGTACGGGTGTGGACGTGCGCACCTTTCTCTCGGGCTGCCATGGCGTTGAGCACCACCAGCCGCGCATCGTCGACCCAGCAATCGGAGTATTCGAAGCCCTTGGTGATCTCGCTTTTCAGGGCGTTGTCGGCGCCGAATTTCAAACTCCTGGAGCCGGCGAGCTGCTCACGCTTGCCCAGGTGATCATAGAGGAACAGGCCGGCACGAATCATCCAGGCTGGACGCAGGTGCGGGCGGTGGGGCAGGACGAAGCGCATCTGCTTGACGATATGCGGAGCCTTGGCCAACAACACCTCGCGCTCGGCCAAGGCTTCACGCACCAGGCGGAATTCGTAATGTTCCAGATAGCGCAGCCCGCCGTGGATCAGCTTGCTGCTGGCCGATGACGTGTGGCTGGCCAAGTCGTCCTTTTCGCAAAGGAACACCGAAAGACCGCGACCGGCAGCGTCCGCGGCGATCCCCACGCCATTGATACCACCGCCAATGACGGCGATGTCGTAGATTTCGGCGATAGGGGGCGTAGGCAACGTGGAGGTGGGCATCGGCTGGCCTCGGGCTCTGTTCGTAACATTTGAATTCGAACATAAATGTTCATTTGCGAAAATACTAGCCCATTACTACAGCAACGGCTAGTCGATCCCGATTGAAAAAACTCATCGAAAGTGGCTGAAAGGAAAATTTTCGAACATAAAAAATCGCAGGCTTCGCCCGCTCCTACAGGGATGGCGTAGGGGCTGGCGAAGCCTGCGATCTCTTGAAGCTGAAAGCTTGTAGCTGCCCCTAAACCACTTCCAGCCGAATTTTGTGCTGACTCAGCAGTTGCACCAATGCCGGCACCGGCTGCTGATCGGTCACCAGGCAATCGATCAGGCTGATGGGCCCCAGGCGGACCATGGCGTTGCGCCCGAATTTGCTCGAGTCCGCCGCCAGTAGCACTTGCCGGGCGTTGGCGATGATCGCCTGGGAGACGCGCACTTCCTGGTAGTCGAAGTCCAGCAGGCTGCCGTCTTCGTCGATCCCGCTGATACCCACCAGGGCGAAATCGACCTTGAACTGGTTGATGAAGTCGACGCTGGCCTGGCCGACCACGCCGCCGTCGCGGCGCACGTTGCCGCCGGCGATCAACACTTCGAAGTCGTCCTTGGCGCTGAGGATCGACGCCACGTGCAGGTTGTTGGTGATGACCTTCAGATGATTGTGATTGAGCAGCGCCCGGGCGATGGACTCGGTGGTGGTGCCGATGTTGATGAACAGCGAGGCGTGATCGGGGATCTGAGCGGCGATGGCTTCGGCGATGCGCTGTTTCTCGTCGCGCATCTGATCGGCGCGCATGGCGTAGGCGGTGTTTTCAACGCTCGAATCGTAGGCGGCGCCACCGTGGTAGCGACGCAGCAGATTAACCTCGGCCAGTTGATTGATGTCACGGCGGATGGTTTGCGGGGTGACGACGAACAACTGAGCCATTTCCTCGATGCTGACATAGCCGCGTTCACGGACCAGTTCGAGGATTTGCTGCTGACGGGGAGGCAGATTCATGGGACTTCCTTTGGGCTGCCATGCAAAATTTGCCCATGATGCCGCAGGAATCCACTCCCGACCAGTTTCAGTCCTTCTTCATGGCGGTTTCAGGCTACTCGGCGTCTTCGTGAGCTTCCCAGTCGCGGGTGCGGCTGATGGCTTTTTTCCAGCCGGCGTAGAGTTTTTCCTTCGCCTGTTCGTCCAGTTGCGGTTCGAACCGGCGCTCGATCACCGCTTTGCCGCGCAGCTCTTCCAGGCTGCCCCAGAAGCCGCATGCCAGGCCCGCCAGGTACGCGGCACCCAGGGCCGTGGTTTCACGCATTTTCGGGCGTTCGACCTGGGTGCCCAGGATGTCGGACTGGAACTGCATCAGGAAATTGTTCGCCACCGCGCCGCCGTCAACGCGCAAGGCCTTGAGGCGTTCACCGGCGTCCTGCTGCATGGCGTCGAGCACGTCGCGGGTCTGGTAGGCAATCGACTCCAGCGCTGCGCGAATGATGTGATCGACCCGTACGCCGCGGGTCAGGCCGAACAGTGCGCCACGGGCATAAGGGTCCCAGTATGGCGCACCCAGGCCGGTGAAGGCGGGCACCAGGTACACGCCATTGCTGTCCTTGACCTTGTTGGCAAAGTATTCGGTATCGAGGGCGTCGTTGACGATTTTCAGCTCGTCGCGCAGCCATTGCACCGTGGAGCCGCCATTGAACACGGCGCCTTCCAGGGCATAGGCGACTTCGCCGCGGGGGCCGCAGGCGATGGTGGTGAGCATGCCGTGATTGGATTTGACCGCTTTGTCGCCGGTGTTCATCAGCAGGAAGCAGCCGGTGCCGTAGGTGTTTTTCGCCTGGCCCGGTTCCACGCACATCTGGCCGAAGAGGGCGGCCTGCTGATCACCGGCGATACCGCCGATGGCAATGCCGCTCTTGGTGCGGCCATAGATTTCCGAGGACGACTTCACTTCCGGCAACATTTCCGGGGGAATGTCGAGAATCTCCAGCATCTTCGCGTCCCACTCCAGGGAGTGGATGTTGAAGAGCATGGTGCGCGAGGCGTTGGTGTAGTCGGTGACGTGGACCTTGCCGCCGGTAAATTTCCAGATCAGCCAGCTGTCGACGGTGCCGAACAGCAGCTCACCGTTGCGCGCCCGCTCGCGGCTGCCTTCCACGGTGTCCAGGATCCACTTGAGCTTGGTGCCGGAAAAGTACGGGTCGGTGACCAGACCGGTGGTCTGGCTGATGTAGGGCTCGTGGCCGTCGCGCTTGAGCTGTTGGCAGATCTCGGTGCTGCGCCGACATTGCCAGACGATGGCGTTGTAGATCGGACGACCGGTGGTCTTGTCCCAGACCACCGTGGTTTCACGCTGGTTGGTGATGCCAATGGCGGCCACCTGGTCATGGTGCAGGCCGGCCTGGGCCAGGGCTTCGACCATGACCGCACTCTGGGTGGCGAAGATCTCCATCGGGTCATGTTCGACCCAGCCAGCCTGGGGGTAATGCTGGGCGAATTCGCGCTGGGCGGTGCAGACCACATTGGCGTCACGGTCGAAGATGATCGCGCGGGAGCTGGTCGTGCCCTGGTCGAGGGCAATGATGTAGTTCTTGTTCTGGATGTCGGTCATATCGATTGCCTTGGGACGTAAATCTGGTCTCGGGTGATGCTCGAGATATGCGTTCTGGCTTTCACTTTCGAAAAAATATAGACAAGAAACGCTGCTGTCAAAGATTGAAAGTGAACCTTCGGTCATATTCTCAACTATTCGTGAAGTATGACTTAGAATCCCGGCCCACTCTTTTCTGATTTCTTCAGGAGCGGTCATGACCCCCGCATTGGATCTGCTTAAAAAAGTGCGCGCCGAGCATCGTATCCATAGTTACGAGCACGATCCCAAGGCCGCCTCTTATGGCCTGGAGGCTGCGCAAAAGCTGGGGCTGGATCCGGCGCAGGTGTTCAAGACGCTACTGGCGGCCAGTGAGAAGGGGGAGTTGCTGGTGGCGGTGGTGCCCGTGGTCGGCAGCCTCGATCTGAAAGCGCTGGCCCATGCCGCCGGGGTGAAAAAAGTCGAGATGGCCGATCCGGCGGCCGCACAGCGCTCCACCGGTTATCTGCTCGGCGGCATCAGCCCGTTGGGGCAGAAGAAGCGCTTGCGCACCTTCATCGACAATTCCGCCCAGCCCTTCGCCAGCATCTATGTCAGTGCAGGGCGACGCGGGTTGGAAGTTGAGCTGGCACCGAGGGTGCTGGCCGAGCATACCGGTGCATCATTCGCCGATATCGGACGCATCTGATTCATCATGCCCTACGCTGTAGGGTGAAAATTCAGCGAATCTGTCACTGGCAAACCCGTGCCCCGACGCCCCATGCTCGCGCATCCAATAAAAAGGAGAAATTGCCATGCAGCTTGCGTTTCATCAGGTCGATGCGTTCAGTGATCGGCCCTTTGGCGGCAACCCGGCGATGGTCTACCGGTTGGACGCCTGGCTGGCCGACGACTTGATGCAGAAAATCGCCGCTGAACACAACCTGGCCGAAACCGCGTTCCTGGTGCGCGAAGGCCAGTATTGGCACATCCGCTGGTTCACCCCTACCACCGAAGTCCCGTTATGCGGGCATGCCACGCTGGCCAGCGCCCATGTGTTGTTCGAGATCTATCACGAAACCGCCGAGCGGCTGGACTTCATCTGCAAATCCGGCCCCTTGAGCGTCAGTCGCGAAGGTGACCGGTTGTGGCTGGATTTTCCGGCCATGGTCCCCAGCGAACTGGGCGCCTCCCTGGCTGTGCAAAACGCCTTGGGTGTCGAGGCGGTAGATGTCCTGACATCCAATGTGCTGTTCGTGGTCCTGGAGTCGGAGCAGGCGGTGCTCGATTGCAAACCGGACATGGCGGCCCTGGCGAAACTGCCCTGGCCCGGCGCCATCGTGACCGCACCGGGTAGCCGACATGATTTCGTCTCGCGTTACTTTGCGCCAGCGATTGGCATCAACGAAGACCCGGTGACCGGATCGACCCATTGCAGCCTGGTTCCATACTGGTCCAAACGCCTGGGCAAGCTGGGACTGACCGCTTATCAATGCTCGGCCAGGGGGGGGGGGCTGTTCTGCCGATTGGAGGGGGAACGGGTGAAGATTGGTGGGGATGCGACGTTGGTGGCCAGTGGGACATTGTCGCTGGGCTGATGAGGTCGGCCGCAAGGCCGCCATCGCGAGCAGGCTCGCTCCCACAATGGGATTGGCGTACACCTGAGAGAGTTAGGCCGGCTGTAAGGCCGCCATCGCGAGCAGGCTCGCTCCCACAATGGGATTGGTATACACCTGAGAGAGCCAGGCCGGCTGTAAGGCCGCCTTCGCGAGCAAGCTCGCTCCCACAATGGGATTGGCGTACACCTGAGAGAGCCAGGCCGGCTGTAAGGCCGCCTCGCGGTGGACGTTGATCTCGGCGCCCCGTTAACCACGCTGGCCGAACGCAGGTATTGCGTAGTGGGCATCCCGGCATGGATGCCGGGATAGCCGCGCTGGGCCATGGATGGCCCTTCGCGGCGGGCCCACGGAGCAATGCCTGCGTTCGGGCACACCGAGCCTAGGCGAGGTGCCGAGTGGTGGGGCATGAGCGCTTTGGTTACTTTCGCGCTCTTCGAAAGTGACTCGGCGTAAGGCCGAAACCATAAGCCGCCGTTGCCGCAGCAATGGATATGTACTTGGTCAGAAGATCCTGGCCGGCTGTCAGGCCGCCACCGCGACCCGGAATCAATGACCCGCACTGTACCGCCGCACCCCACTCTCCACCGGCGGTACATGCGCAGCCATGCTCCCCGACGCCTGAAACAGCACCAAGTGTTCAGCCGACACCCGAATACCCACATTGGCCCCGACCCGATGATCGGCATGGCTCGGAAAGATCGACTCCAATTGTGCCCCCGTCGGCAATTGAAGGCGGTACAAGGTCGAAGCCCCCAGAAACGTCTTGCCAACGATCTGAGCAGTGAGCGGGCTGTCCGGTGCGTAGACGATATCGTCCGGCCGCAACAACACGTCCACCGCGCCACCGACGGGCCAGGTGTAGGCCCGGTTGCCGCGCAGGATGCCCAGCTCGGTCTGCACCGATTCCGGACTTTCGAGCCGGCCACGGATGAAATAACCCTGGCCGATGAAACTGGCGACAAAGGGTGTCAGTGGTTCGTGATACAGGTTGTAGGGCGTGTCCCACTGCTCCAGCCGACCTTCCTTGAACACCCCGACATGATCACTCACGGCGAAGGCTTCTTCCTGGTCATGAGTGACCAGGATCGCGCTGGTACCGCGCGCCTTGAGGATGTCCCGCACTTCATGGCTGAGCTTGCGCCGCAGCTCGCCGTCGAGGTTGGAGAACGGTTCGTCGAGCAACAGCAGTTGGGGTTCCGGCGCCAGTGCACGGGCCAGTGCCACGCGCTGTTGCTGGCCACCGGACAGTTCATGGGGAAAGCGTTTGCCCAGGTTCTTCAGGTTGACCAACTCCAGCAATTCTTCCACCACGCGATCCTTGTCCGGATGCTTGCGGATGCCGAAGGCGATGTTCTCGGCCACGCTCAAGTGGGGGAACAGCGCATAGTCCTGGAACACCATGCCGATGCGGCGTTTTTCCGGGGCCAGGGTGAAGCCGGCGCGGGAGAGGGTTTCCCCGGCCAGCTGGATTTCACCTTCGTGCACCGGCTCGAAGCCGGCAATGGCCCGCAATGTCGTGGTCTTGCCACACCCGGACGAGCCGAGCAGGCAGCCGATGTCGCCAGCATTGAGGTGCAGGTTGAGGTTCTGCACGACCCGTTGGTCCTGGTAACCGCAGGCCAGGTTGTGCAGATTCAACAGCAGGGAATGACTCATGCGTGGTGGTACGCCGGCTCGACAAGGAATTCGAGCAGGGCCTTTTGTGCATGCAGACGATTCTCGGCCTGGTCCCAGGCGACCGAGCGCGGGTCATCCAGCAGGTCGAAGCTGATCTCTTCGCCACGATGGGCCGGCAGGCAATGCATGAACAGCACCTCGGCATCCGCCAGGTCGAGCAAGGCCCGGTTGACCTGCAGCGGCGCGAACAGCTTGAGGCGCTTGGCGGTTTCTTCTTCCTGACCCATGGAGGTCCAGACGTCAGTGCTCACCAGATGCGCGCCGGCCACGGCCAGTTTCGGATCCCGGACGATGGACACCCGATCCCCGGCCTTGGCCACCAGTTCGGCGTTGGGGTCGTAGCCCTCGGGGCAGGCGATGCGCAACTGGAAGTCGAATTGCATCGCCGCTTCTATATAGCTGTTGCACATGTTGTTGCCGTCGCCGATCCAGGCCACGGTCTTGCCCTGGATCGAGCCCCGATGTTCGAGGAACGTCTGCATGTCGGCCAGCAACTGGCAGGGGTGCAGGTCATCGGACAGGCCGTTGATCACCGGCACGCGGGAATGGGCGGCGAACTCGGTCAGGGTGCTGTGGGCAAAGGTACGGATCATCACCACGTCGAGCATGCTCGACATGACAATGGCGCAGTCGCTGATCGGCTCGCCACGGCCCAGCTGGGTATCGCGGGGCGACAGGAAGATCGCCTGGCCGCCGAGCTGGATCATGCCGGCTTCGAACGAAATACGGGTGCGGGTCGATGACTTTTCGAAAATCATCCCCAGCACGCGGTTCTTCAGGGGCTCGAACAGTACACCGCGGTTACGCAGGTCTTTGAGCTCCACGCCTCGACGGATCACGCCCAGCAACTCATCGGGCGTGAAATCCATCAGGGAGAGAAAGTGCCTTGCGCTCATGATTGACTACCTTTTTTGTAACGGACCGCAGATGCTCAAAGCCTTGTTTAATGGAAAAACGGGCGAGACCTGCGGCAAAAGCCGCACGGGGCGACGAAATAGGGGAAGGCGCGATCTTATAAGGAAATGTCGCGTCTTACCAATAGGGCTACGGTTTTTGGGGATTTCAGCGAAGTCACCACATGACGTTGATGACATGTTTGAGGCCGGTTTCCTGACAGCAGCGACCCATTTGTACACTGGCGTTGCGCAGCTTGGCAATCAGCCAGGACGGGCCTGACGTTGCGGGTGGTCGGTTTGTGACCTGTCGCTTCATGATTCGCCTGTCTGTTGCCAAGTGTGAAACATTTCCTAATGCAAAAGGGCTGGGTTATAAAAGAACTCCTAGACGCAGGAGCCTCGAAATGGATTCGAAAGAGCAACAACTGATGGAGCTGCTGGGGCTGACGGCACGCTCCCTGACTCACCTCACCGCATCGGTGACGTCCATGTCATTCGAGTTGTTGCGCAGCGACGATGAAGTCATCAAGGCCGCCGGTCGCCGCATGATCGATCGCATGGCCACCATCAGCGGAGGGCTCGACGAGCATTGGCGGTTGATCGGTGAGCTGACGGGGGTGCCCATCGCCCAGGAGCAGGTGCAAACCGTCGAGGAGATCCAGCTGTTGGCACCGCCTCCCGAGCAATGAGGCCACTTCATCGGCGCGCCTGATGGCTGGCAATTCACAGGACGAACCTCGCTGGCAAAGGAGCGGATCACGCGCCATAGTTTTGTTCCCGCGGCCGAAAGTGCCCGCCACGAATAAAACAGAGACTGGCCATGACCAAGACTCTCCATCACCGTGCGTGCCATCTGTGTGAAGCCATTTGTGGCTTGACCCTGGAAACCACCGAAACCGAAGGCCAGGACCTGGCGATCACCTCGATCAAGGGCGATCCGCTGGACAGCTTCAGCCGTGGCCACATCTGCCCCAAGGCGGTGGCCCTGCAGGATATCCAGAACGACCCGGACCGTTTGCGCCAACCCATGCAGCGCATTGGCAACGAATGGCAGCCCATTGCCTGGGACGATGCGTTCGCGTTGGTGGCTGAACGCCTGGCGGCCATTCAGGAGCGCCACGGCCAGAACGCGGTGGCGGTCTACCAGGGCAACCCCAGCGTGCATAACTATGGGCTGACCACCCACAGCAACTATTTCCTGGGCCTGCTGAAAACCCGCAGCCGCTTCTCGGCGACGTCGGTGGACCAGTTGCCCCATCACCTGACCAGTCACCTGATGTACGGCCACGGCCTGCTGCTGCCGATACCAGACATCGACCACACCGACTTCATGCTGATCCTGGGCGGCAACCCGTTGGCGTCCAATGGCAGCATCATGACCGTGCCGGACGTGGAAAAGCGCCTCAAGGCGATCCAGGCCCGTGGCGGCAAGGTGGTGGTGGTCGATCCGCGTCGCAGTGAAACAGCGGCCATGGCAAGCCAGCATCTGTTTGTGCGCCCCGGTGGTGACGCCGCGCTGCTGTTTGGCCTGCTCAACACGTTGTTCAGCGAAGGCCTGACCCGTGACAGCCACCTGCCAGTGGATGGTCTCGAGGATGTGCGCCAGGCTGTCGCAACCTTCACCGCCGAGGCGATGAGCCCGCTCTGTGCAGTGCCGGCACCGCAGATCCGTCAGTTGGCCCGGGACTTTGCGGCCGCGCCATCAGCGGTCTGCTACGGACGGATGGGCGTCTCGACCCAGGCTTTCGGCACGCTGTGCCATTGGCTGATCCAGGTGATCAACCTGGTGACCGGCAATCTGGACCGGGTGGGCGGGGCGCTCTGCACCGAACCGGCAGTGGATCTGGTTGCCAGCACCTCGGGTGGGCATTTCAACCGCTGGCAAAGCCGCGTATCCGGGCGTCCCGAGTATGCCGGCGAGCTTCCGGTGTCGACCCTGGCCGAGGAAATGCTCACCGAGGGCGAAGGGCAGATCCGCGCACTGGTCACCGTGGCCGGCAACCCGGTGCTGTCCACACCCAACGGACGACAGTTGGAGCAAGCACTGGATGGGCTGGAGTTCATGGTCAGCGTCGATTTGTACATCAACGAAACCACGCGTTACGCCGACTTGATCTTGCCTTCGACCTCCGCTCTGGAAAATGACCATTACGACACCACGTTCAACCTGTTCGCGGTGCGCAACGTAACCCGTTTCAACCGGGCCATCCTGCCCAAGCCCGAGGGCGCGTTGCACGATTGGGAGATTTTTGTCGGCCTGGCCAAGGCCTTCGCCGCCAGGACCGGCAAGGAACTCAAGCCGACCATGCCGCCTGCGCAGATGATCGACTTTGGCTTGCGGACGGGCGCTTACGGAGATGCCTCGCCGCACAAGCTTTCCCTGGCGACGCTGTTCGACCATCCCCATGGCATTGATCTTGGTGCGCTCAAGCCCAACCTGGCGTCGCGCCTGAAGACCGAAAATCAGCGGGTGCAGGCCGCCCCCGCGGTGATTCTCGCCGACATCGGGCGTTTCGCCGCGTTGCCGGCGCCCAGGCCGGATGAATTGCTGATGATCGGCCGTCGGCATGTGCGCAGCAACAATTCCTGGATGCATAACTTCCATCGACTGGTGAAGGGCAAGCCGCGCCATCAACTGCTGATGCATCCGGATGACCTGGCTAGTCGTGGGCTGATCGACGGGCAACGGGTGAAGGTCAGTTCACGGGTGGGGGTGATCGAAGTCGAAGTGCAGGGCAGCCCGGACATGATGCAAGGCGTGGTCAGCCTGCCTCACGGTTGGGGCCATGCCCGGCCGGGTGTGCAGATGAGCATTGCCAGCGAACAGCCGGGCTCCAGCGCCAATGACCTGACCGATGATCGCCAGCTCGATGAGTTGTCCGGCAATGCGGCGCTCAATGGCGTGCCGGTGACGGTGGCGGCTGCGTGAATTTGTCCCTGGAGGAGACCGAGCACCCTGCTCGGCTTTCCGTTACAATGCGCCACCGTGTCGACGACTTAAGTCGCGAAGTTTAAGCCGAGGTGCTCCATGGATATCATCGAAACGATCAAAGACCAGATTGCCAACAACACCGTCCTGCTCTACATGAAAGGCTCGCCGAATGCGCCGCAGTGCGGTTTCTCGGCCAAGGCTGCTCAAGCGGTGATGGCGTGTGGCGAGAAGTTCGCCTACGTGGACATCCTGCAGAACCCGGAAATCCGTGCCAACCTGCCGAAGTACGCCAACTGGCCAACCTTCCCACAACTGTGGGTCGCGGGTGAGTTGATCGGCGGTAGCGACATCATGACCGAGATGGCTGCTGACGGCTCTCTGCAGACCACCATCAAGGACGCTGTGCAAGCAGCTGCGGCGAAGAAGACCGAAGCCTGATTCGAGGGACCAATTCACCACACATACTGTGGTGAGCGGGACCTTGTGGGAGCGAGCCTGCTCGCGATTGCGGTGTGTCAGCCACCATCACTTTATCTGACCCTCCGCCATCGCGAGCAGGCTCGCTCCCACAGTGGATGAGTAGCCAATAAAAAGCCCCGCCTCTCATCAGAGAGCGGGGCTTTTTATTGGCTCGTTCTGGGTGAAGATTATTCTTCGCCCATCTGCGATTGCAGGTAGTTCTCAAGACCCACTTTGTCGATCAGGCCCAGTTGGGTTTCCAGCCAGTCGATGTGCTCTTCCTCGGATTCGAGGATGTCTTCCAGCAGTTCACGGCTGCCGAAGTCGCCAACGCTTTCGCAATGGACGATGGCGGCTTTCAGGTCGGCGTGGCCGGTGCGTTCGATGCGCAGGTCGCACTCAAGCATTTCCCGGGTGTGTTCGCCGATGTGCAGTTTGCCCAGGTCCTGGACGTTCGGCAGGCCTTCGAGGAACAGGATGCGCTTGATCAGCTTGTCCGCGTGTTTCATCTCGTCGATGGATTCGTGGTACTCGTGTTTGCCCAGCTTGTTCAGGCCCCAATCCTCGTACATGCGTGCATGCAGGAAGTACTGGTTGATTGCGACCAGTTCATTGGCGAGGATCTTGTTGAGATGCTGGATGACTGTAACGTCGCCTTTCATGGTGAGGCCTGCCCTGTATTAGCTGTGTATGGGGCAGAGTTTGAGCCGCGCATTTACGGGTGTCAAACCTAAGTTATTGAATAATATATGAAAATTAATCGGAATAAGAATGTTTGTGTTCCGCGTCTTGAAGCTAAGCAATTGATTTACAGGCATAAAAAAACCGGACATTGAGTCCGGTTCTTTAAAAACTGTTTATTACGCGGCGGTGAATTCCACGGGGAAAGGGATCGACGCCTGGGCCGTTTGCACTTTGGCGAGGGTTTCACGAACCACTTCCTTGGCCAGGCAGGCGCATTTGCCGCATTGGCTGGCTACGCCGGTGGCCTGGCGGACTTCGCGATAGCTGCAGCAACCTTCGTAGATCGCTTCGCGGATTTGCCCGTCGGTGACGCCGGTGCAGAGGCATACATACATAAGTGAGAACCGTCGCTGGTTGTGACTCAATTGAGATGGATCTTAATGTTAACGAGAATGATTGTCAAAGTGGTTTCTGAAGTGCCTGGGCTAGAGCGGCGTCGGGCTGACGAACGGTTTTTTAGTGGCACTCTGGCGATTTTTCGATAACGCCAAAAAACCGTTGAGGACAGCCCAAATGCGCGGTGTATGATGGTCGGTCCTTGCGAAGCGGGTTCGTGTCACAGGGCTGTCGCCTGAGGGTGGCAGGCTGGCGCGAATCTGGTTTTTCACGTTACTACACCAGGAGATATCCAATGAGCGTACTCGTAGGCAAGCAAGCCCCTGACTTCACCGTTCCTGCCGTTCTTGGCAATGGCGAAATCGTCGACAGCTTCACCCTGTCCTCGGCCATCAAAGGCAAATACGGCCTGGTGTTCTTCTATCCGCTGGACTTCACCTTCGTCTGCCCGTCCGAGCTGATCGCCCTGGACCACCGCATGGACGACTTCAAGGCCCGCAACGTTGAGGTGATCGCGGTCTCGATCGACTCGCATTTCACCCACAACGCCTGGCGCAACACCCCAATCAACAATGGCGGTATCGGCCAGGTGAAATACACCATGGCTGCCGACATGAAGCACGAAATCGCCAAGGCCTACGACGTCGAGTCCGAAGGCGGCGTGGCTTTCCGTGGCGCGTTCCTGATCGACGACAAAGGCGTGGTCCGTTCGCAGATCATCAACGACCTGCCACTGGGTCGTAACATGGAAGAGCTGATCCGTCTGGTCGACGCCCTGCAATTCCACGAAGAGCACGGCGAAGTCTGCCCGGCCAACTGGAAGAAAGGCGACAAAGGCATGACCGCATCGCCTGAAGGCGTTGCTGCTTACCTGGGCGAGCACAGCGACAAGCTGTAAGCGCACAAGGCATAAAAAAACCGGCTCTCGATGGGCCGGTTTTTTTATACCTGATTCTCCAGGCGTACGCAGGACCTGTGGCGAGGGGATTTATCCCCGCTGGGCTGCGCAGCAGCCCCAATAACAACGACTCAACCGGACCTGATACACCGAGTGACTGGTTTTAGGGCTGCTGCGCAGCCCAACGGGGATAAATCCCCTCGCCACAAAAGCCAAGCCAGGATTTGCATCAGTCGTCGAAATCCTGCCAGCCACCCATCTCCTTCCAGCGATTGACGATGCCGCAAAACAGCTCGGCGGTCTTCTCGGTGTCGTAGCGGGCCGAGTGGGCTTCGCGGCCATCAAAATCGATGTCGGCCGCCTGGCAGGCCTTGGCCAGCACGGTCTGGCCGTACGCCAGACCGGCCAGGGTTGCGGTGTCGAAGCTGGAGAACGGGTGGAACGGGTTGCGCTTCATGTCCAGCCGCGCGACGGCCGCGTTGAGGAAACCGAGGTCGAAGCTGCTGTTATGCCCGACCAGGATCGCGCGTTTGCAACCGTTGGCCTTCAGCGCCTTGCGCACACCGCGGAAGATGTCGGTCAGGGCCGTTTCTTCACTGACGGCCATGCGTAATGGGTGGTCGAGCTTGATCCCGGTGAATTCCAGGGCCGCGGCTTCGATGTTGGCGCCTTCGAAGGGCTCGACGCGAAAGAAATAGGTGTGGTCGGGGAACACAAAGCCTTTTTCGTCCATGCCGATGGTGGTCGCGGCGATTTCCAGCAGCGCATCGGTGGCGGAGTTGAAACCGCCGGTTTCTACGTCGACCACGACCGGCAGGTAGCCCCGGAACCGGGCAGCCATAGGGTGGCGAGTGCCGCTTGAACCGCCGTTGCCGTCCAGTTCGTCATCGAAATGCTCTTCACTCACGCGCTTTCCTCCAGCAGGCGCCAGCGCAGTTTTTCACCGGCGCGCAGCGGGATGACAGTCTGCTCGCCGAAGGGCAGGCTGGCGGGGGCGGTCCACTCGTCGCGGACCAGGGTAATACGGTCGGTGTTCACCGGCAGGCCATAGAAACGTGGACCATGGAGGCTGGCGAAACCTTCGAGCTTGTCCAGCGCGTTGCGTTGTTCGAACGCCTCGGCGTACATCTCGATGGCGGCATAGGCGGTGTAGCAACCGGCGCAACCGCAGGCGGCTTCCTTGGCATGGCGAGCGTGGGGCGCCGAGTCCGTGCCGAGGAAAAACTTGGTGCTGCCACTGGTGGCGGCGTCGAGCAGGGCTTCCTGGTGGGTGTTGCGCTTGAGGATCGGCAGGCAATAGAAGTGCGGCCGGATCCCGCCCACCAGCATGTGGTTGCGGTTGTACAACAGGTGATGGGCGGTAATGGTTGCGCCGACGTTGGCCGCAGCCTCGTTGACGAACTGCACGGCATCGCCGGTGGTGATGTGCTCGAACACGACCTTGAGGGTCGGGAAGCGCTCCACGACGCGGCGCATGTGCTCGTCGATAAAGATCTTCTCGCGGTCGAACACGTCGACATCGCTGCGGGTGACTTCACCGTGGATCAGCAGGGGCATGCCGACTTCGGCCATGGCCTCCAGCGCCGGGAAGATCTTGTCGATGCTGGTGACGCCGGAATCCGAGTTCGTCGTGGCGCCGGCAGGGTACAGCTTGGCGGCGTGGACGAAGCCGCTGGCCTTGGCGTCGCGGATTTCTTCGGGCTGGGTACGGTCGGTGAGGTAAAGCACCATCAGCGGTTCGAAGCGGCTGCCGGCCGGGCGCGCGGCGAGGATACGCTGGCGATAGCCGTCGGCCTCGCTGGCATTGCGCACCGGCGGAACCAGGTTAGGCATAATGATTGCGCGCCCGAAGGTGCGCGCGACATCGGCGACGGTATGGGTCAACACAGCACCATCGCGAAGATGAATATGCCAGTCGTCGGGACGCAGCAGGGTCAGGCGGTCGGACATTGGGGGGCTTCCAGGCGGGTCAAACTCTGGGGAATGCTACCGGAAAAGACCGATGCAGGCACCCGCTATCAAGTTTTGCCGCAAGTTACCGATAGCCCCTTCAGGCATGAACCGAATCCGTGCGGTGTCCCGGACCGGCGTCATACTTTCAGCGTGTGTCGAATTTCGTACAAAAGCCAGTGGAGCCTCCCGTGCGCCAGCGTTATCTAGCCTTGCTCAGTGTGTTTGCCAGCCTTCCCGCGATGGCGCTCACTTTCCAGACCCGTCTGGAGAGCATCGAGTGGACGGTCGAAGGCGACAAGTTCGAGTGCCGGCTGAGCCAGCCGATCACCGATTTCGGCAGCGGCGAATTCGTCCGTCGGGCGGGCGAGCAGGCCACGTTCCGCCTCAAGACCTATAACCCGATGCAGGGCGGCGGGTCGGCCACCTTGCTGGCGGCGGCTGCGCCATGGCAACCGGGACGGGGCGACATCAACCTGGGCTCGGTCAGGATCGGCAGTGGCGATGTACTGTTCAATAGCTCCCAGATACAGGCGGGGCGTTTGATCAGCGGGTTGATGGAGGGACGTAGCCCGGTGGTGCGTCGCAACACCGAGGATGGGCGGGTGTCGGAAGTCCGGCTGCTGCCCGTGCGCTTCAACAAGGCCTTCAGCGACTATCAAGGTTGTGTGGCGAAACTGTTGCCAAAGAATTTCGAACAGATAAAGCAGACCCAGATCGGCTTTCCCGGCGAAGAGGTCGAACTCGACGCGCGCGCCAAGGCTCAATTGCAGGTGATGCTCGACTTCATCAAGGCCGACCCGAGCGTCAATCATGTCGAGCTTGACGGTCACTCCGACAACAGCGGTAACCGTTTGACCAATCGCGAGTTGTCCCGCCGCCGGGCCCTGGCGGTCCAGGATTTCTTCAAGGCCAATGGCTTCCAGGAGTCGCAGATCACCGTGCGCTTCCATGGCGAGCGCTATCCCCTGGTGCCCAACACCAACGCCGCCAACCGGGCCAAGAACCGTCGTGTGGTCGTCCAGCTGTCGCGTGTGTCTCCCACCGAGGCGCTGGCACCGCAGCCAACCCCTCAGCCAGTACCACCACCTGCGCCCGCCGCGGCTCCAGCCAAGGCTCCTGCACCGGCTGCTGCGCCAGCCAAGGCCCCGGCACCCGCGGCTGCGCCGGCCAAGACCTCGGCCCCGACGCCCATCCCGGCGACTGCGCGCACATCCTGAATCGATTCTGATCGTCGCGCGGTCGACATAATCTGTCGCTTCGTCGTCATAAGCTGTCGCGCCCCTGTAAATTATCTGCGCCGGACGTTAGACTTCACGGCTTTCCGTACAACCCGTGGAGTGATGGCATGGCGGACGTAAACAAGGTCGTTCTGGCGTATTCCGGCGGCCTGGACACTTCGGTGATCCTCAAGTGGCTGCAGGACACTTATAACTGCGAAGTGGTGACCTTCACCGCTGACCTGGGGCAGGGCGAAGAAGTCGAGCCTGCACGCGCCAAGGCTCAGGCCATGGGCGTCAAAGAGATCTACATCGATGACCTGCGCGAAGAGTTCGTCCGCGACTTCGTGTTCCCGATGTTCCGCGCCAACACCGTTTACGAAGGCGAGTACCTGCTCGGTACGTCCATCGCCCGTCCGCTGATCGCCAAGCGCCTGATCGAAATCGCCAACGAAACCGGCGCCGATGCCATTTCCCATGGCGCCACCGGCAAAGGCAACGACCAGGTGCGTTTCGAACTGGGCGCCTATGCTCTCAAGCCTGGCGTGAAAGTCATTGCCCCGTGGCGCGAATGGGACCTGCTGTCCCGTGAAAAACTGATGGATTACGCCGAGAAGCACGCGATCCCGATCGAGCGTCACGGCAAGAAGAAATCCCCGTACTCGATGGATGCCAACCTGCTGCACATCTCCTATGAGGGCGGCGTGCTGGAAGACACCTGGACCGAGCACGAAGAAGACATGTGGCGCTGGACCGTCTCCCCGGAGAAAGCGCCTGATGCCCCGCAGTACCTGGAACTGACCTATCGCAACGGCGATATCGTTGCGCTGGACGGCGTGGAAATGACCCCGGCCACGGTGCTGGCGACCCTGAACCGCATCGGTGGGGAACACGGCATCGGTCGTCTGGACATCGTCGAGAACCGTTATGTCGGCATGAAGTCCCGTGGTTGCTACGAAACCCCAGGCGGCACCATCATGCTGCGTGCGCACCGGGCAATCGAATCGATCACCCTGGACCGCGAAGTGGCGCACCTCAAGGACGAGCTGATGCCCAAGTACGCCAGCCTGATCTACACCGGTTACTGGTGGAGCCCTGAGCGTCTGATGCTGCAACAGATGATCGACGCCTCCCAGGTCAATGTGAACGGTGTCGTACGCCTGAAACTGTACAAGGGCAACGTGATCGTGACCGGACGCAAGTCCGACGATTCGCTGTTCGATGCCAACATCGCGACCTTCGAAGAGGACGGTGGCGCCTACAACCAGGCCGACGCGGCCGGCTTCATCAAGCTCAATGCCTTGCGCATGCGCATCGCGGCGAACAAGGGCCGCAAGCTGTTCTGATCCTGCCGATGTGAAAACGGCCTGCCCTGAGCAGGCCGTTTTTTTTCGCCTGTCCTGCCTGTGCTGCGCCTCGTTGCGGCGCTTTCTCCCGATTTTCATCCGTCCGGCACAACGCCAGCCCTGTCGCGGTTGTACATGATGATGTACACGACTATCTCTATTTGCCCTGTGGCCTGTTTTGAACGTTTTGCCCGATTAATCTCGATCAGCGGCTCCGATGGGCAGCGCACGAGAAGAACCACTCGCTGTGGATCGTGCTTGCCTCGCTGAAGGTCCACTCGCCATCTTTTGATCTTGTGCAGGCGACGGAGCACGCGTTTATCGCGGCACGCCGAGTCATCCATGGTCTTGACGAAGTGTTTGTTTTTTCGAAAGTCTGAAGGGGAATATAACGAACGATAATTGAAGTTGAGCGTGACGAAAAAAAGAAGCAGGAGATAGAAAGGAAAGCTGATCAGGAACCACAGGTAATATTTGCGATCCTGATCATCCAGAAAGGGTAGGGAGATGGCTGCGGAAGTTTCGGATAAGGTTGCGAATATGGCAATGAGGGTCATGGGGTTTGTGATGGTTTTCAAAGGCTTGTTCATGGTGAATGCTCATGGGTATTCCAGTTCAGTGATGGGAATAAAGTGAAGTGTCGTAAGTTGTTGGCTTGTGTGAGTTTTAATTTATAAGAGCGATGCTCTCCTGTGGCAGTCGCTGTATGGAGTTGTCCTGTTCTTTTATATGAATTTCTGAAGCGGGAATATGGGGGTAGGCAGTTTATTGGTAAATAATTCAGTTACTTTTTATGAGCGGCCAAGCCTTTATCGGTATGTGTGCAAGGCGGCTCCAGAGAGTAAAGGCCGCGTTATTCACAGGGGGGCGGGAGCCGTGAACGCATTGTCCGTTCTCTGCGGACCCATCCATGGCACATTATTTCCACGGGAATTTGTAGGATTTTTCTGTATTGCCTGTAGGTTGCGTCTTTCGGTGTGGGCGGCCAGGGGGCGCGGCATGCCAAGGTAGAAATGACTAGGCTATTGTGCCTGCTCTAAAAATTCGAACAGCGAAGTTGGATTTGCCCATGAATAAAGTGCTGATCGTCGATGATCATCCCGTCATTCGTCTTGCTGTACGTTTACTGATGGAGCGTCATGGTTATGAAGTTATTGCCGAAACGGATAACGGCGTCGATGCGTTACAACTTGCCCGGGAGCAGGCACCTGATATTGTCATCCTGGATATTGGTATTCCGAAACTGGACGGGCTGGAAGTCATCGCGCGTCTGACCACCAATCCTTCACCACTGAAAGTGCTGGTGCTGACCTCTCAGGCACCTGGGCATTTTTCGATGCGATGCATGCAGACGGGGGCGGCCGGATATGTGTGCAAGCAACAGGATCTCACGGAGTTGTTGAGTGCAATAAAGGCGGTACTCTCCGGCTACAGCTATTTTCCCAACCAGGCGCTGCACACGGTGCGTTCGAGCCTTGGCAATGCCAGCGAATCCGATATGGTGGATCGTTTGTCCGGGCGAGAAATGATGGTGCTGCAGCAACTGGCTCGCGGAAAAACCAACAAGGAAATAGCCGATGGAATGTTTTTGAGCAACAAGACCGTCAGTACCTACAAGACCCGTTTATTGTTGAAGCTGAACGCCCGTTCGCTGGTCGACCTGATCGAGCTGGCACAGCGTAACGGGTTGGTGTGAGGTTTCGGTCACGCGTACTCAGTAAAAAGCCTCCATCAGGGAGGCTTTTACGTGTCAGAGGTCAAAGTCGTAATCGGCCAGCTGCTTCTTCAGGCGGCGCTCTTCCAGCAGGTTGTCGATGGTGCGGCGCTTGCTCAGATTGGTCTTGGGCACTTCCACCACCGGTTCGGCGTCTTCGGTTTCAACGGCGATGAAATCGTCTTCTACATCCAGTTGTTCTTTGCCAGTACTCATGGGTTCGACTCCAGGCTAAGACTGCCTTTGGGGCACCTTATATCGATAAACCACGAGCGGGTAAAAAAGTTTTTTTCAATCGATGAATCTATAAACGCAATATCGGCTCAATCGTCAGAGGTCTTGTCCTTGTATTCGCACAGGTCTTCGATCCGGCAACTGCCACAGCGCGGCTTGCGTGCCAGGCAGACGTAGCGCCCGTGCAGGATCAGCCAGTGATGGGAGTCGAGTAGAAACTCCTTGGGCACGAACTTCATCAGCTTCTTCTCCACTTCCACCACGTTCTTGCCCGGCGCCAGGCCGGTTCGGTTGCTGACGCGGAAAATGTGGGTGTCGACGGCCATGGTCAACTGGCGAAATGCGGTATTGAGCACCACGTTGGCCGTCTTGCGACCTACGCCGGGAAGGTCTTCCAGCGCTTCGCGGGTCTGGGGAACGACACTGCCATGGCGCTCGATCAGCAGACGGCAGGTTTCGATCACGTTCTTTGCCTTGCTGTTGAACAGCCCGATGGTCTTGATGTACTCGGACAGGCCCTCGACGCCCAGGGCATGGATCGCCTCCGGAGTGTTGGCCAGCGGAAACAGCTTGGCCGTGGCCTTGTTGACACCGACATCGGTGGACTGTGCCGAGAGGATCACCGCGATCAACAACTCGAACGGCGAGGAATAGGCCAGTTCGGTTTTCGGCTCGGGGTTGTCTTCGTGAAAGCGACGAAATATTTCCAGGCGTTTTGCGGCGTTCATGGGCGCGGCGTTTCCTCGGAGGTGGATTGGGGTTTGGCAAGCGTACAAGCCTGGTGGGCCGCCAGCAGCAGACCGAGCAGCAGGAACCCTCCGGGGGCCAGCAGGGCCAATGGCACGCCATTACCGATCAGTTCGCGCAGGGCGCCCAGGCCGATCATCAACAGACCGAACAGCCCCGTCAGCTTGATAGAGCCTGGCAGGCGCGACTCGATGAAAAAGCTGTCGTGTTCCAGCGTCACACAGCTCAAGGCTATCCAACCGATGTAAAGGCTCAACGGGCGGTACCATTCCAGCAACCAGGCCTGCGCGGCAAGGCTGGCGCAAGCGGTCAGGGTAGCGGCCAGGATGACGGAGGCGAGTAAGCGCTGATAGGCGCCCAGGCGCGGCCGCAAGAGGCCCATTGCCAAGCCGTGGCCGCCGCTGATCAGGGTCCACGCCAGCCATAGGCCCAGCGCATTGCCCCATGAGTTGCTCGCGCCGATCAAAGGAACGAGCAGCAGGCCGCGGGTCAGTAGCGGCTGTTTATTCATGGGCAGCGCCTCCGGTCAAGGATGCCTTGTGTTCGTCGAAATAACGCAGCGCATCGTGTACGGCCTGGAGCACCGCCCGGGAGGTCACCGTTGCGCCGGCCAGTTGATCGAACTGTCCCTGGTCCTTTTTCAAGGCCCAGCCGCTGTCGCTGGGCGCTTCACGGGATTTACCGTTGAAGGTCTGCAACCAGGCATTCGGCCAGCCGGCAATTGCCGCGCCCAGGCCCGGTGTTTCCGCTTGACGCAGAGTCTTCACACCCAGCAGCCGGCCTGACGGGGCAATGGCGATCAACAGTTCGATACTACCTTCATAACCCAGCGCCTGGCTGCGTAGCAGCACAGCGGCGGGCTGGCCGTTACGGGTCGCGAGGTAGCCGCCCAGCAATGTGCTATGGGCCAGGGTCGCTGGATCGGTCAGAACCGGTTGTGCCAATGGCTGGTTGTCATACAGGTCGGTCGGCAGCACCTCGAGCAGGGTTCTGTTCGCAAGGGTCTGTTGCTGGGCCTCGATACGCTCGGCAGTGCCGATTTGCACGAGGTAAATCGCCCCAAGCCCGAGACCGGTCAACAGCGCCAGGATGGCAAGACCGCCAGGATTTCTCATGATGCTTGCCGTCCTTGCCGAGCCTCGACGAAACGCTCCAGCGCCGGCACCCCGAGGTTCATCAGCAGCACTGCAAACGCCACGCCGTCCGGGTAGCCGCCCCAGATGCGGATCAGGTAGACCAGCAGCCCCACGCCTGCGCCGAACAGCAGGCGGGCGAGCGGCGCCTTGGGCCCCGAAACCGGTTCGGTTACGATAAAAAACGCCCCCAGCAAGGTCGCTCCGGTCAGCAGATGAAACAGCGGTGAACCGTGGGAGTCCGAGCCGGAACCGTTCCAGCACAGCAGGCTGATGGTGAACAGGGTGGCCAGCATGCCCACCGGCGCGTGCCAGCTGAACACGCGTTGTTGCAGCAGAAACAGGCCGCCCGCCAGGAATGCCAGGTTGATCCACTCGGCCCCGCGACCACCGAAGCGTCCGAACGCCGGGTTGCTGGCGAACAGCTCATTGATGGTCAGGCTTTTGTTGATGCGCAGGCTGTCCAGCGCTGTCGCGCCGGCCCAGGCATCGGGTGTGGGATGAACGCCGAACACCTGTTGCAGGCCTTCAAGCAAACCGACGCCGTGGGGCATTGGCCATTGACTCATATGGGCGGGGAACGCCACCAGCACCAGGGCGTACCCGAGCATGGCCGGGTTGAACGGATTGTTGCCGACCCCGCCCCACAGATGCTTGCCGAACAACAAGGCGCAGGCGGCCGCGGTAACGGTCAGCCACCATGGGCAGTAGGCCGGCAAGGCCACGGCCAGCAGCGTGGCGCTGACCAGCGCGCTGCCATCGTTCAGTTCGGGTTTTAGCGGTCGGTGCCGCAAGCGCAGCACCAGTGCTTCGACCGCCAAGGCGGTGAGCCCGGACAGCAGCAGGTTGAGCGCCACGCCCCAGCCATAGAACCACATCAACGCCAGTACACCGGGCAGTGTGGCCAACAGCACGCGCATCATCGCTTGGCGCAGCCGTTCGTCCGGGGCCTCAGCAAGTGGCATGAGCTTGCACCTGGCGTTCAGCGGTTTCTACCGCTTGCTCCAACGCCTGTACGTCTGCCTCCGGCGCTGCCGCAGCCCGGGCTTTGCTGAGCTCTGCGCGCCGCATCGCCAGTTGAATCTTCGCTCGCTTCAGTTCGGCATCCTGCGAAGGTGCAGGGACGGGCGCGGCGGCTGGCGCGGCGCTTTCCAACTGCGCCAGGGCCTGTTCCGCCGCTTCGTACTGACGTTGCAGCAAGATCAATTGCGACTGCTGCTCAAACGTCGGCGGATGGCCGAATGCTTTCAAGGACTTGTTCAGTTGCGCCCGGCTCATGGCCAGGTCGACCTTGGCTTTTTTCAGCGCGGCATCGACGTTGGCGGCTTTTTGCGCGCGCACCCGCTCCAGTGCGGTTTGCACCGGATCAAGCGCCTGGGGCTGGGCTTGGGCCTTGGCGGCGTGCTGGGTGCGGGCCAGGCGCTGCGCCTGACGCTGCTCTTCTTCGCGATGCAAACGCGCATTGCGTTGTTCGAAGCGCCGTCGGGCATGGTTGCGCTTGGCGGTACGTGCCTGTTGTTCCTCGATGCTGAAGGCCAGGCCTCCGACAATCGGCAGCACGGTTGTCATCGGCAACGGCCGCATTTCAATGCAGTCGACCGGGCAGGGCGCCACGCAAAGATCGCAGCCCGTACATTCGTCGATGAGGACGGTGTGCATCAGCTTTGCCGCGCCGACAATCGCGTCCACCGGACAGGCCTGGATGCACTTGGTGCAGCCAATGCATTCGGCCTCGCGGATATAGGCGATTTGCGCAGGGGCTGAGCCACGGCTGGTATCCAGTTCCAGCACCGGTATTTTCAGCAGGTCGGCCAGGGCCGCGATGGTTTCGCTTCCGCCGGGTGGACATTTGTTGATCGGCTCGCCCTCGGCGATGCCTTCGGCGTAGGGCTTGCACCCCGGATGCCCGCACTTGCCGCATTGGGTTTGCGGGAGCAGGGCGTCGATACGTTGAATCAGATTCATGTCTTGACCAGCCCGCGTAATCCAAGGAACACCACCGCCATCAGCCCGGCGGCAATCAACTGAACAGGCAGGCCTCGAAAGGGCAGGGGAATATCGTTATTGAGGGTGCGCTGGCGCAAGTCGTCGAACAGGCTCAGCACCAGCCAGAAGCCCAGCCCGGAACCTAGGCTCAAGGCAATGGCGTGGACCAGGCCCTGGTCATCCAGGCTATTGAGCAGCGTGACACCCAGTATGCCTGCATTGCCGAGCAACAGCGGCCACAGCCCCTCGAACGGCAGTGCCGGCAGTCGGCGCGCCAGCAGGCGCAGCAATGGCCGCATCAGCAGGACGCTCAGGGGCAGCCAGGCGAACAGGCGCAGTGAAATCAGGTTTGCCGGGACCAGCAGCCAGTGGTCGATCAGATAACCCAGGGGGCCGACTATCAGCATCAGGCATGTCGAGGCCAGGCCCAGGGCATGGACCTGCCGTCTTCCGCCAGCCTTCAGCAGCGGATCGACGCCCAGCGGCCAGTGCAACACCAGGTTGTTGATCAGGGCGGCGCCGAGCAATGTGAGAAGGATGTCGGACATGATGGATTAGGCAACAAAAGGACCTGTTACAAGATTAGGCATTATCCGGCAGGCCAGATATGAAAATCCCACAGCCGCTTGCCAGCGTCTGTGGGATCGGTGTAGCGCGCAGTCGTTTTACTTGATCCGCTGACCCGGCTTGGCGCCGCTGTCAGGGCTCAGCAGATAGATTTCCTCGCCGCCTGGGCCCGCCGCCATCACCATGCCTTCCGAGATGCCGAAGCGCATTTTGCGTGGCTTGAGGTTGGCGATCATCATCGTCAAGCGGCCTTCGAGCTTGGCCGGGTCCGGGTAGGCGCTCTTGATGCCGGAGAACACGTTGCGTTGCTCGTCGCCGATGTCCAGGGTCAGGCGCAGCAGCTTGTCGGCGCCCTCGACGGCCTCGGCCTTGACGATCAGCGCCACGCGCAGGTCAACGGCGGCAAACGCGTCGAACTCGATTTCCGGCGACAGCGGGTCCTTGACCAGTTCGCCGTTGCCGGCAGTGGCCCCGGTGTCGGTCTGGCTGGCGGCCAGGTCTTCCTTGGAAGCGTCGGTCATGGCTTGCACCTTGGCGGCGTCGATGCGGGTCATCAGCGGCTTGAACTCGTTCAACTGATGATTGCTCAGCAGGGTCTGGTGATCGTTCCAGCTCAGCGGCGCGACGTTCAGGAACGCTTCGGCATCGGCGGCCAGCAGCGGCAGCACCGGCTTGAGGAAAATCACCAGTTGGCGGAACAGGTTGACGCCCAATGCGCAGATCGCCTGGACCTCATCCTGCTTGCCTTCCTGTTTGTTCAGCGACCACGGCGCTTTATCGGCGATCCAGGCATTGGCGCGGTCGGCCAGGGCCATGATTTCGCGCATGGCGCGGGCAAAATCGCGGGCCTCGTAGGCTTCGGCGATGCTTGGCGCGGCGGCCAGGAACGCGTCGGTCAGCTCCGGTGCAGCGTTACCCGCCACCAGCACGCCGGCGTTGCCTTTGTGGATAAAACCGGCGCAACGGCTGGCGATGTTGACGACCTTGCCCACCAGGTCGGAGTTGACCTTCTGCACGAAGTCCTCGAGGTTCAGGTCCAGGTCGTCGACGCCACGGCCGAGCTTGGCCGCGTAGTAGTAGCGCAGGTATTCCGGCGACAGGTGGTCCAGGTAGGTGCGGGCCTTGATGAAGGTGCCGCGGGACTTGGACATCTTCTGGCCGTTGACGGTCAGGTAGCCGTGGACGTTGATGCCGGTCGGCTTGCGGAAACCGGCGCCTTCAAGCATCGCGGGCCAGAACAGGGCGTGGAAGTTGACGATGTCCTTGCCGATGAAGTGATACAGCTCGGCGGTGGAGTCCTTGCCCCAGAACGCGTCGAAGTCCAGCTCCGGCGTGCGGTTGCAGAGGTTCTTGAAACTGGCCATGTAGCCGATCGGCGCGTCCAGCCAGACGTAGAAGTACTTGCCCGGCTCATCGGGGATCTCGAAGCCGAAGTACGGCGCATCGCGGGAGATGTCCCATTGTTGCAGGCCGGCGTCGAGCCATTCGGCGAGCTTGTTGGCGACGGCGTCCTGCAGGGTGCCGCTGCGGGTCCAGGCCTGCAGCATCTGCTGGAAGTCCGGCAGCTTGAAGAAGAAATGCTGGGAGTCCTTGAGCACCGGGGTCGCGCCGGAGATCGCCGATTTCGGGTCTTTCAGGTCGGTCGGTGCGTAGGTCGCGCCGCATTTTTCGCAGTTGTCGCCGTATTGGTCTTCGGTGCCGCATTTCGGGCAGGTGCCCTTGATGAAGCGGTCGGCCAGGAACATTTTCTTTTCCGGGTCGAAGTACTGGGTGATCGAACGGGTAGCGATGTGCCCGGCGTCACGCAGCTTCAGGTAGATCTGGCTCGACAGCTCACGGTTTTCTTCGGCGTGAGTGGAGTGGAAATTGTCGAAGTCCACCAGGAACTCGGCAAAGTCGGCGCTGTGTTCAGCCTGGACGTTGGCGATCAGTTGTTCCGGGGTGATGCCTTCCTTTTCCGCGCGCAACATGATGGCCGAACCGTGGGCGTCGTCGGCGCAGACATAGATGCATTGGTTGCCGCGATGTTTCTGGAAGCGCACCCACATATCGGTCTGGATGTACTCCAGCATATGGCCGAGGTGAATCGAACCATTGGCATAGGGCAGGGCGCTGGTGACGAGGATCTTGCGTGGCTCGGACATGGGGCTCGGCTACTTGATGAAACGGAGGTCGGCCACTATAAAGCGCCGGCGGCTTTTTTTCACCCTTCGGGCCTGTTTCGGTAGAGCTGAAGCGTGAGCTGTGGCAAGGGAATTTATTCCCGCTGGGGTGCGTAGGAGCTGTCGAGCGCAGCGAGGCTGCGATCTTGTCCCAGACAGTTGAGTCGCGAGAGGAAGATCAAAAGATCGCAGCCTCGCTGCGCTCGACAGCTCCTACAGGGGCCAGCGGGGATAAATCCCCTCGCCACAAAAGTATTCACATATGGGTAATCGGGTCTAGGATAGCGACCTGTTTTTCCAGTCCTGCTATCGGAGTTGCCCATGAGCGCCGTCAATCGCGCAACGGTGGAAGCCGTCCTTCGTCAATACACCGACCCCTACCTGAACCAGGACCCGGTCAGCGCCGGATGTGTGCGCGGTATCGACATCCAGGGCGATCGCGTCAGTGTCCAGCTGGAAATCGGCTACGCCGCCGATCTGTTCAAGAGCGGTTGGGCGCAGATGCTGCAGATGGCCATCGAGGCCCTGGACGGTGTGTCTGCCGCCAAAGTCGATGTCACCAGCGTGATCGCCGCCCACAAGGCCCAGGCGCAGGTGCCGGGATTGGCGAACGTCAAGAATGTGATCGCCGTGGCCTCGGGCAAGGGCGGGGTGGGCAAGTCCACCACCGCCGCCAACCTGGCCCTGGCACTGGCCCGTGAAGGGGCCAAGGTCGGGATGCTCGACGCGGACATCTACGGTCCCAGCCAGGGCATCATGTTCGGCATTGCCGAGGGCACCCGGCCGCAGGTCAAGGACCAGAAGTGGTTCGTGCCGATCCAGTCCCATGGCGTGGAGGTCATGTCCATGGCCTTCCTGACCGACGACAACACGCCGATGGTCTGGCGTGGGCCGATGGTGTCCGGTGCCTTGCTGCAACTGGTGACGCAAACCGCCTGGAGCGACCTGGATTACCTGGTGATCGACATGCCGCCCGGCACCGGCGATATCCAGCTGACCCTGGCGCAGAAAGTCCCGGTGGCCGGCGCGGTGATCGTCACCACGCCCCAGGACCTGGCCCTGCTGGATGCGCGCAAGGGTGTGGAGATGTTCCGCAAGGTGAACATCCCGGTGCTGGGCGTGGTGGAAAACATGGCGGTGCACATCTGTTCGAACTGCGGCCACGCCGAACATCTATTCGGCGAAGGTGGCGGGGAAAAACTGGCGACCCAGTACGGCGTCGAACTGCTGGCTTCGCTGCCGCTGTCGATGCTGATCCGCGAGCAGGCCGACGACGGCAAGCCGACGGTGATCGCCGAGCCGGATAGCCAGATCGCCATGGTCTATCAGGAACTGGCCCGCCATGTGGGCGCACGGATCGTGTTGCAGGAAGCGGCTGCACCGGCGATGCCGAACATCACTGTCAGTGACGATTGACAGGTCGGACTGCGGTCTGTTGTTGACCCGGATCCTGTGGGAGCGAGCCTGCTCGCGATAGCGGAATCACATTCAACCTCGCGTTGACTGACACACCGCCATCGCGAGCAGGCTCGCTCCCACAATGGGTTTGCGGCGGTTTTACATCCGCAACCCGCCGTCCATCTCCAGGATCCGTCCGGTGTAATAGTCGTTCTCGAAGATATAGGCCGCCGAATGAGCGATCTCTTCGGGCCGACCCATGCGCTTGAGGGGAATCCCGGACGTCATTCTTTCCAGGGCCTCGGGTTTCATGCCCTGGGTCATTTCGGTTTCGATGAAGCCCGGTGCGATGGCGGCGACACGAATACCGTAGCGCGCCAGTTCCTTGGCCCAGGTCACAGTGGCGGCCGCCACGCCGGCCTTGGCGGCCGAGTAGTTGGTCTGGCCGATGTTGCCGGCCCGGGAGATCGACGAGATATTGATGATGGCGCCGCTGTTCTTCAGCTCGACCATTTTCGCCGCCACTTCACGGGTGCACAGGAACACACCGGTGAGGTTGACGTCGATCACGGCCTGCCACTGGGCCAGGCTCATCTTGGTCATCTCGCCGTCCTTGACCTTGAGCAGCAAGCCGTCACGCAGGATCCCGGCGTTGTTGATCAACCCATGGATCGCACCAAAATCTGCGGCGACCCGGGCGACCATGTCGCTCACCTGTTCTTCATCGGCAACGTTGCACAGGTACGCCCGGGCTTCGACGCCCTTGGCCACGCAGGCGGCAACGGCCTGGTCGAGTTTTTCCTGGTTGAGGTCCACCAGGGCGAGCTTCGCGCCTTTGCCGGCAAAATACTCGGCCATGGAGCGGCCCAGACCCTGGCAACCGCCGGTGATAATGATTACTTTGTCAGTGAGTTGCATTCGTATGTCCAGGTGTCTGAGCGTTTTTAGACGAATTTCATTGTAGGAGTCATAAATTGAGCGTTGACGCTGCCAAGCATGCCCGAGAATTATTGCTCAAGGAATACCGTGGAATGCTCTCCACCCATTCCAAATCCATGCCTGGATTTCCGTTCGGCTCTGTCGTGCCGTATTGCCTGGACGAGCAGGGGCGGCCGTTGATCCTGATCAGCCGCATCGCCCAACACACCCACAACCTGCAAAAAGACCCGAAATGCTCCATGCTGGTGGGCGAGCGGGGCGCCGAAGACATACAGGCCGTGGGGCGCCTGACCTACCTGGCCGAGGCGCGGAAACTCGAAGACAGCACCGCCATCGACGCGGCGGCCGAGCGTTACTACCGCTACTTCCCTGAATCGCAGAACTACCACAAGGCCCACGATTTCGATTTCTGGGTGCTCGATCCGGTGCGCCATCGTTACATCGGCGGTTTTGGCGCCATCCACTGGATCGATCGCATCACTTTGGCCAACCCCTTTGCCGGCAAAGCCGAGGCGGGCATGATCGAGCACATGAATGCGGATCACGCCAAGGCCATCGCCCATTACGTCGATCTGGCCGACTTGCCCAGGACCGAACCGGCGCGACTGGTGGGCATCGACAGCGAAGGCATGCACCTGCGCATTGGTCAGGGGTTGCATTGGCTGGCTTTTCCTGCGCCCTGCAACACGCCGACACAAGTGCGCGAAGCCTTGGTTTATCTGGCTCACGCCGAACAATGGCCGAAAAATGCAGAGGCCGACGCTTGAATTCACGAAAGAGCGACGTCATTTAGGGTTTCATAGCAAGGATTTCTTGCGTTGAGGAAACCATTTGATGCGCCCTTTTTTATTGCTCTTTCTGCTGTTCCCGGTGTTGGAGCTGTTCGTATTCGTCAAGGTCAGTGGTGCGATCGGGTTTTTCCCGGCCCTGCTGCTGGTCATTCTCGGCTCGATGCTCGGCGTGTTCGTGCTGCGCATCGCCGGTCTCGCCACAGCCTTGTGTGCCCGTGAAAGCCTGAGCCGTGGCGAGCTGCCTGCCCAGACCATGCTCGAGGGCCTGATGCTGGCCCTGGGTGGCGGCCTGCTGATCCTGCCGGGCTTCATCAGCGACGTGGTGGGCCTGGTCATGCTGTTGCCTTTCACCCGTCGGTTGCTGGCCAACAAGATGCGCCAGCGTGCCGAAGAACAGGCGATGCGCCAGCGGGCTTTCGCCGACGACCTGCAGCCCCGTGGTGGACCGGCGCCGCGAGAACCCCTGGGCCGAGAGCCCAACGTGATCGAAGGCGAGTTCGAGCACCGCGACTCCAAATAAAACCCACCACACGGCACCTTCGGGTGCCGTGTTCGTTTGTGCGATGAAGAAATTTTTTCGATCCGCCCTTGTAATCCCCTTGCACGCCCTTATGTATCGGTCACCGCAAGGTTTCCGGTGGCAACACCGGACAGACTTCCGCGGTTCGACTGACGAACCGCACCCGGCTTTGCCGGCTTTTGTTAAACCCGCCGGGACTACACCGGCCGATGAAAACCAAAATTAGGAGAGATCGACAATGAAGCTTCGTCCTCTGCATGACCGCGTCGTCATCCGTCGCAGCGAAGAAGAGAAGAAATCCCTTGGCGGTATTGTCCTGCCAGGTTCGGCTGCCGAAAAAGCCAACCACGGTGAAGTTCTCGCTGTAGGTACCGGCCGTGTGCTGGACAACGGTGAAGTGCGTGCGCTGGCCGTGAAAGTGGGTGACAAGGTCGTGTTCGGCCCTTACTCCGGCAGCAACACAGTAAAAGTCGACGGCGAAGAACTGCTGGTAATGGGCGAGAGCGAAATCCTCGCTGTTCTCGAAGGCTGATTTCCCCGCTCATCTTCCCGCTACTACACAGTATTTAAGGAATATCGATCATGGCTGCTAAAGAAGTTAAATTCGGCGATTCCGCCCGCAAGAAAATGCTCGCCGGTGTCAACGTCCTGGCTGACGCAGTAAAAGCGACCCTGGGCCCGAAAGGCCGTAACGTGATCATCGAGAAGAGCTTCGGCGCTCCGACCATCACCAAGGACGGCGTTTCCGTAGCCAAGGAAATCGAGCTCAAGGACCGTTTCGAAAACATGGGCGCGCAGCTGGTCAAGGACGTTGCCTCCCGTGCCAACGACGACGCCGGTGACGGCACCACCACCGCCACCGTGCTGGCTCAATCGATCGTCAACGAAGGCCTGAAAGCCGTCGCTGCCGGCATGAACCCGATGGACCTCAAGCGCGGTATCGACAAGGCGACCATCGCCATCGTCAAAGAGCTGAAGGCCCTGTCCAAGCCGTGCGCCGACTCCAAGGCCATCGCCCAGGTAGGTACCATCTCGGCCAACTCCGACAACTCCATCGGCGACATCATTGCCGAAGCCATGGAAAAAGTCGGTAAAGAAGGCGTGATCACCGTTGAAGAAGGCTCGGGCCTGGAAAACGAACTGTCCGTCGTGGAAGGCATGCAGTTCGACCGTGGCTACCTGTCGCCCTACTTCGTCAACAAGCCGGACACCATGGTTGCCGAGCTCGACGGCCCGCTGATCCTGCTGGTCGACAAGAAGATCTCCAACATCCGTGAAATGCTGCCAGTGCTGGAAGCCGTTGCCAAAGCCGGCCGCCCACTGCTGATCGTGGCCGAAGACGTTGAAGGCGAAGCCCTGGCGACCCTGGTTGTGAACAACATGCGTGGCATCGTCAAGGTTGCTGCCGTCAAGGCACCAGGCTTCGGCGACCGTCGCAAGGCCATGCTGCAGGACATCGCCGTCCTGACCGGCGGTACCGTGATTTCCGAAGAAATCGGCCTGAGCCTGGAAAGCACCACCCTGGAGCACCTGGGTAACGCCAAGCGCGTGATCCTGTCCAAGGAAAACACCACCGTGATCGACGGTGCCGGCGTCGAGACTGACATCCAGGCTCGCGTTGCCCAGATCCGTGCACAAGTAGCCGAGACTTCCTCCGACTACGACCGTGAAAAACTGCAGGAACGTCTGGCCAAGCTGTCCGGCGGTGTTGCGGTCATCAAGGTTGGCGCCGGTTCCGAAGTTGAAATGAAAGAGAAGAAAGCCCGCGTTGAAGACGCCCTGCACGCCACTCGCGCAGCCGTCGAAGAAGGCGTGGTACCTGGCGGTGGCGTGGCGCTGGTTCGTGCCCTGCAGGCCATCAGCGAACTGAAAGGCGACAACGCCGATCAGAACGTCGGTATCACCCTGCTGCGTCGCGCTGTCGAAGCGCCGCTGCGCCAGATCGTTGCCAACTCCGGCGACGAGCCAAGCGTTGTGGTCGACAAGGTCAAGCAGGGTTCGGGTAACTACGGTTACAACGCTGCTACCGGCGAATACGGCGACATGATCGAAATGGGTATCCTGGACCCGGCCAAAGTGACTCGTTCGGCTCTGCAGGCAGCGGCTTCCGTTGCCAGCCTGATGATCACCACCGAGGCGATGATCGCTGAAATCAAGGAAGACGCTCCAGCTGGCGGCGGCATGCCAGACATGGGCGGCATGGGTGGCATGGGCGGCATGATGTAAGCCAGCCTTACCCCTGCACTGAAAAACCCCGCCTGCGAAAGCAGGCGGGGTTTTTTATTGGGCTTTCACTTGTCCGTGCAACGCCTGTGGGATGCCGCTCAGGCATTGACCGGTTGTGCTTCGACCACGGGTGCTGTTCTTGTGGCCGGTCGGTACAGGACGAAGTAGTAACATCCCAGGCAAATCAACCAGCAGAACACCGCTGTCCACACGTTGTGCGAGAAGAAGTGCGCCCCTTGCATCATCCGGCTCACGGAGAACACCGTGCCCAGGGTGAAGGCGAATACGAAGGCCCGGCGGGCCAGGCGCGGGCGGCGGTCACGCAATACGAAAAACAGCGCGAACAGTGTGAAACCGGTGGCGGCGTGGCCGCCGGGCCAGCATCTGCCTGGTTTGTGGGTGTCTGGGCGCGGGCTCAGCAGTTCACTGTAGGTTTCCTTGCCACCGAACTCCTTCAGGCTCCAGGGGCATTGCACCGCCGTCACCGCTTTCATCGGCGTGACAAAGGATGTCGCCAGCGCCAGGGACAGCACCAGGCAGCCCAACTCACGTTTAAAGGGTTTGAGTCGGGTGACAAAAAAAGCGCTTATGAAGCTGATGATGGAAAACACCGAAAAGGCGATGACCACTTGTTTGGCCCGGTCATGGAGGATGTTTTCCAGGAAAAAGCTGTGCCGCCCGATGAAGTCCCCAGCGGTCTGGTCATAGAACAGCTGGGCCAGGTCCATGTCCAGAGTGGTCAGCTCCAGCAACACCAGTATTGACGCAACAACAGCGGGCACGCCCAGGGCAATCCAGAAATTCAGCGGTCTAGAAGTGGGGCGGACGGCAGCGGAAACCATGGCAGTACCTTTGGTGGGGGTTTTCATGAAGAGCGCGTTGCGCGCAGTCTGCTCTACGTTGCGTTGGCGAGACGTGAATGCCTAGTGAAAAACTCGTCAAGGTTCGCGCGACTCCACCAAAGGGATTGTCCCGCTAGCCGTGAGCCGCACTTGGCCGTAAGCTGCGCGGGCCAAGACGGCCGTTAACCGTATACGCAGAGGTGCCCATGCGAATTCTATTGGTCGAAGACAACCGCGACATCCTGGCCAACCTGGCCGATTACCTGGGGCTCAAGGGCTATACCGTCGACTGTGCCCAGGACGGTCTGTCGGGCTTGCACCTGGCTGCGACTGAGCATTACGACCTGATCGTGCTCGACATCATGCTGCCGGGTATCGACGGTTACACCTTGTGCAAGCGCCTGCGCGAAGATGCCCGGCGCGATACGCCGGTGATCATGCTCACCGCCCGGGATCAACTGGACGACCGCCTGCAGGGTTTCAAGTCCGGGGCCGATGATTACCTGATCAAACCCTTCGCTCTGTCGGAACTGGCGGCCCGCATCGAAGCGGTCATGCGTCGGGCCCAGGGTGGCGGCCGGCGCGCGTTGCAGGTCGGTGACCTGAGCTATGACCTCGATACCCTGGAAGTGACCCGCGAAGGCAAATTGCTCAAGCTCAACCCGGTCGGCCTGAAATTGCTGGCGGTGCTGATGCAGAAGAGCCCCCACGTGCTGCGTCGGGAAATCCTTGAAGAAGCCTTGTGGGGCGACGATTGCCCGGACAGCGACAGCTTGCGCAGCCATGTCCATCAACTGCGCCAGGTGATCGACAAACCGTTTGAAAAACCGTTGCTGCATACCGTGCACGGTGTCGGTTACCGCCTGGCCGAGGGCCGCGATGGAGTTTAAGCAGAGCCTTGCCCAACGGATCATCATCGCGTTTGCATTGATGAGCGCGTTGGTGGCCGGGGCCTTCGCCATGGGCATCGTGGCGACGGTCCACCTGGTGGAAGAGAAGCTGATTTCCTCCGGACTGGGTGGCGACCTGCAACGCCTGTTGCTGATGGACAGCGTCTCGGACTGGAATCATCGTCCGGAGCCTGATCAGTTGTTCTATTTCAGCGGCGGCCCGGGTGATTTCGAATTGCCCAAGGATCTGCGTCACCTGGAGCCTGGCTTTCACGAGGTGTTTCGCGAGCAATTGTCCTACCACGCCATGGTGGAGATCGTTGACGGCCGCCATTACGTGTTGCTACAGGACCAGAGTGACTTCGAAGAGCGCGAGCGGGTGCTGTTCGCCGTCGTGCTGGTGGGCTTCGTGCTGAGCCTGGCGCTGGCGGTGTTCCTGGGGTGGATCCTGGCTCGCCGGGTGATGGCGCCGGTGGTGCGCCTGGCCCGGCAAGTACGGCATCGCGACCAGCTCCTCGGACTTGCTCCGCCGCTGGCACCGGATTATGCCGCCGATGAGGTGGGCGAACTGGCGGTGGCATTCGACGCGACACTGGGGCGGTTGCGCCAGGCCCTGACGCGCGAGCGTTTGTTCACCAGTGATGTGAGCCATGAGTTGCGCACACCGTTGATGGTCCTGGCGACTTCCTGCGAACTGTTGCTGGAAAACCCGGCATTGGATCAGCGTGGTCGCACTCAGGTCGAGCGCATCAGCCGGGCCAGTGAAGAGATGCGCGAACTGGTGCAGACGTTCCTGATGCTTGCCAGGGCTCAACGCGAGGACAACGGCATGTCGCCTCGCATGCCCCTTGGGCAGGTGGCGGAAAATCTCCTCGGCGTATGGCGCGCGGCCGTTGAGGCCAAAGGCCTGGCGCTGATTTTCGAACCGGGGCAGCCCCTCGATACACCTTATAACGCTACGTTCCTGACGGCGGTCATGGGCAATCTGCTGCGCAACGCCTTGCACTACACCGATCAGGGCTTCATCCGTCTCACACTGAACGGCACCGGATTCGTCGTCGAGGACAGCGGCGTGGGCATTCCCGAGGAGAAGCGTGAGGCGATGTTCGAGCCGTTCGTGCGTGGCAATGAGAAGCGTGGCGAGGGGCTTGGGCTGGGGTTGTCGCTGGTGCAGCGGATTTGCGAGAACCAGGGCTGGACGGTAAGTCTCAGCACGATGGAGCCCAACGGTTGTCGGTTCGAGGTTGAGTTGAATCTGAAGGAGTGAGTCTGTCCATTGAAAAATCTTGTAATCATTGAGAAGGTTACATGACTTTTTTTTCACAAAGCGATGACACACCGATTCATAAGGTTGGACCTGTCTGAAATGGAGGTCCCCTTAATGTCCCAGCCCATCAAGCTCGATTTTTCCGAAAAATACGACGAGCAGCATGCTCAGAAATACTTTCACAAACATCGAAGCGGCTTGAGCCGCCGTCTGTCCAATCAGCGCGATCAACAACTGGCCAAGCGTGCTTTGGCACTTGCCGGTGACCCGGGCCTGGTGCTGGATCTGCCTTGCGGTGCGGGGCGCTTCTGGTCTTTGCTGGCGGAAAAACCGAACCGCGTCATCATTGGCGCTGACAATTCCGAGGCCATGCTCAAGACCGCAATGGAGTCTCAGTCCGCCGATGTCGTGAAACGGGTACAACCCTTGCACACTTCTGCGTTCGACATTGCCTTGCCTGATAACGCCGTCGACAGCATTTTTTGCATGCGCTTGCTGCACCACATCGGTGAACCCGCGCATCGACTGGCGATACTGAAGGAATTCGCGCGTGTCAGTCGTGACAGCGTGATTATTTCATTGTGGGTCGATGGCAATTTCAAGGCCTGGAAGCGCAAGCGTCAGGAGCGTACTCGTGGGCAGAAAGACTACCAGAATCGATTTGTGTTACCGGTTGCTACAGTAGAAGAAGAGTTTCGGCAGGCGGGGTTTCGCATCCAGGAGCAACTGGACTTCCTACCGCTCTACGCCATGTGGCGAGTTTATGTATTACGCAAGAGGTAACAGCATGGTTGCGCAGGTAGTAGAGGCACCTGGGATTTCCCGCAGTAGCTTCGACCAGTTCTGGAGCATGCAAGGTGAGTGGGTAGAGGAGCCTAACGTGCGCCGTGGCGGTGAAAGTGGCGTTCAGCGGATCATCAGCAAGGATGGCGAGCTGTTTTATGCCAAGCGTCAGACCGGGCACATTTATCGCAGTTGGCTGCATCCGTTAGGTAGACCCACCGTGTTGCGAGAGCAGGATGCGCTGCTGGCATTGACCCGACTCGATGTTCGCGTCCCCCAGTTGGTTTTCTGCGGGGCCCAGCGGGACCCGGTCCATAAGTGGCGTGCTCTTCTGGTGACCCGGGCACTCGAAGGCTTCGAGGAGATCGAAAAATGGTACGCCGCAGGTGGGCGCGAGCGTCATGGCGAAGCGGTGCATGATCAGATCCTGCGGTCGTTGGCCGATAACCTGGCCCGCATGCATAGGGGGCGTTGGCAACATAGCTGCCTCTATATCAAGCATGTCTTTGTGCGCGTAACCGGGGAGGGGGAGGCGGCGAAGCCCGAAGTCGCCCTGTTGGACCTGGAGAAGTGTCGCCGACGCTTGACCGCCCGACGTGCTGCATCCCATGACATGAAGCAGCTACGGCGCCATTCGTCGTTCAGCGATTCTGACTGGAAAAAACTCGTCTACCTTTATGAAACGGCGTTTGGCAGCGCTATCAAAGGCTTATAACGATGAAACTTGAAATTGCTAGAGGTGTGTTTTTAGTAGGAGCCCTGGCAGTTGCATCAATGGCGGTGGCTGTCTGGGAACAGCCCCGTTCTAAGGTACTCAGTGCCTCCAACTCAGACGCTCACTGCCCTTTACCGCGGGTGACCAAGGCCAGCGAGGTTGTCCGACCGGATAACGACCTGTTGCTGTTCATGTTCAGTCTTTCCCAGGGCGTGAGGCCGCAGAGTTGAGAGGCATGGAGCCAGAATAAAGGCTGCCTTCGGGTAGCCTTTTTTATGTCTGGTTATTTAGTGGGAAGACAGGGGGAATCCCTTCAATTGGGGTCAGGCTTTATCCGGCTTGGCCAGCAGCGTGTAGATGCATGGCAATACAAACAGCGTGAACAGGGTGCCAATCGACATGCCGGTGGCGATGACCGTGCCGATGTCGAAGCGGCTCACTGCTCCGGCGCCGGTGGCCAGGATCAATGGCACCATGCCAAACACCATCGCGGCAGTGGTCATCAACACCGGTCGCAGACGAATCGACGCGGCCTGTTCCACGGCTTCCCGTGGCGTCAGGCCCTGTTCCTTGCGCAGTTGGTTGGCAAACTCAACGATCAGGATACCGTGCTTGCTGATCAGGCCGATCAGCGTCACCAGTCCCACCTGGGTGTATATGTTCATGCTCGACCAGCCGAGGAATAGCGGGATCAGTGCTCCGCAAATGGACAGCGGTACTGTCACCAGAATCACCAGGGGGTCACGGAAGCTCTCGAACTGGGCAGCCAGCACCAGGAAGATGATCGCCAGCGCCAGGGCAAAGGTGACCCACAACGCACTGCCTTCCTGGATGAACTGACGCGAAGCGCCGGCATAGTCGAAGGCAAACCCCACCGGAGCCTCTTCCCGGGCGATCTGGCGGACCGTTTCGATGGCCTCGCCCATGCTCACGACGGGAAAGCCCGAAATCGTCACCGCATTGAGTTGCTGGAACTGATTCAGTTGCCGCGGGCGCGCCCGATCGCTGACCTTGATCAGGGTCGACAGGGGTAGCGACTCACCCTGGGTATTTTTCACGTAGTAGCTGTCAAGCCAGCCAGGATTGTCCCGGAACGGTCGTTCGACCTGGGCAATGACCTTGTAGCTGCGCCCTTCGAGGGTAAAGCGGTTGATCTCCGACTCCCCCAGGAGGGTGGCCAGGGTTCCGCCCAGGTCCTGCATCGAAACGCCCATCTGAGCGGCCTTGTCACGATCGATGTCGACGACGACCTCGGGCTTGTCGAAGGCCAGGTCAATGTCCATGAACGCGAATTTTCCGGACTCCACTGCGCGCTTCTTGACCCGCTCGGCAACTTCCAGGAGCGTCGCATAGTCCTTGGGCGAGTTGATGACGAAGGCAAAGGGCAGGCCTTCGCCGGTACCGGGCAGGGAAGGGAGGTTGAAACCGAAGATCTGCAGGCCCGGGATGCCTTCCAGCTTTTCCTGGACATCAGGCAGGATTTCCATCTGGGTGCGGCTGCGTTCGTTCCAGGGCTTGAGCAGGAAGCCGCCGATGCCGGACTGCACGCCGTTGTAGCCGTTGATCTGGAACGAAGAGTAGTACTCCGGGAACTCCTTGAAGATCTCGAGGAAGTGGTCCGTGTAGGTGTTCAGGTAGTCGAGGTTGGTCGGCTGCGGTGCCGTGGCCATCATGAAGATGATGCCCTGGTCTTCGTCGGGGGCCAGCTCGGACTTGGTAAACATGATCAGCACCGGAATCAGCAGCAGGACGATCACGGCGAACACCAGCACCACCGGCCGGGTATTGAGCGTGCCGTGGAGCATGCGCTGGTAACGGTTCTTCAAGCGTTCGAAAACCATGTCCAGCCGATGGGCCAGCCCCGATGGGTTCTCGTCGTGGCGCAGCAGCATGGCACACATCATGGGCGACAGGGTCAGGGCAACGATCCCGGAGATCACCACGGCCCCGGCCAGGGTCAGGGCAAACTCCTTGAACAGTGCGCCCGTCAGGCCTTCGAGCAAGCCGATTGGTGCATACACCGCCGCCAGCGTGATGGTCATCGAGACCACCGGCATGGCAATTTCCCGGGCGCCTTCCAGTGCGGCGTCGAACGGGCTCTTGCCTTCCTCGATGTGCCGGTGGATGTTCTCCACGACGACGATCGCGTCGTCCACCACCAAGCCGATGGCCAGCACCATGGCGAGCAGCGTCAGCAGGTTCATCGAGTAGCCCATCAACTGCATGAAGAACATCACGCCGATCATCGACAGCGGGATGGTCACCACCGGAATGAGCACCGAGCGCAGGGCACCGAGAAACAGGAACACCACGACGATGACGATCAGCACTGCCTCGAACAGGGTTTTCACCACCTCATCGATGGACGCCTGGATGAACAGGGTCGCATCGTAGGCAATCTCGGCCTTGAGGTTCGTCGGCAGCTGGGCTTCCATATCCGGCATGATCTTGCGCACTTCCCGGATCACATCCAGCGGGTTAGCGCCGGGTGTGGCCTTGATCCCGATGTACACCGAGGGCGTCCCCCCGAAGGAACTGATGGTGTCGTAGTTCTCGGCGCCCATTTCCACCCGGGCCACATCCCGCAGCAGCACTCGGCTGTCACCGTTGGTCTTGAGCGGGATCGCGGCGAAGGCCTCTGCGGATTTGAGTTCGGTGTTGGCGTTGATGCTGGTGACCACGTACTCGCCTTTCACTTCACCGGCAGCGGAGAGGAAATTCTGCTGGCGCACGGCATTGGTCACGTCAGAGGCGGTCAGGCCGAAACCGGCGAGCTTGACGGGGTCGAGCCACAGGCGCATGGCGAAGACCTGGTTGCCAAGGATCTCCGCCTCGGCCATGCCCGGCAGGGTTGCCAGTTTGGGTTGGATCACCCGTGCCAGGTAGTCGGTGATCTGCGGGTTGCTCAGTTCCTTGCTGAAGAAGCTGATGTACATCAGGGCCGAGGCGTCGGCGGCCTCCCGGCTGAGCACCGGGTCCTCGGCATCCTGGGGCAACTGGTTCTTGACCTCGTTGGCCTTGGCCAGCAGTTCGGTGAAGAGCCGGTCGCTGTTGGAGCCGATGCGCGCGTAGACCGATATCACCGAAAAATTCTGGCGGCTGACCGAGGTCATGTAGTCGATGCCCTCGGCGCTGGCCAGGCTCTGCTGCATCGGCTGGGTGATGTAGCCCTGGATGGTTTCGGCGTTGGCCCCGGGGTAAGCGGTGGTCACCGTGATCAGGGCGTTTTCCATCTGTGGGTACTGGCGCAGGGGCAGCTTGCTCCAGGCCTGGAAGCCCAACAGCACGATCAACAGGCTGACCACGGTGGCGAGCACCGGACGGCGGATGAACGGATCGGTAAAAGCCATGGGGATTCCTTGATCAGTCCGCGCGTCGCGGGCTGTTCTGTTCGGTCAGGGTCTTGTCGTCGCTGATGGCGATGGGGGTACCGTTATCCAGTTTGATCTGGCCGGCGGTCACGACCTGTTCGCCGCTCTGCACGCCCTTGGTAACCAGCACCTGTCCGTCACGACGTTCACCGGTCTCGACGAAACGCCGTTCGGCGATCAGGACTGGCTGGCCCTTGTCGTCCTTCTCGACATTGCCATCGGCGGTTTTCTTCTGCGTCACCACGTACATGGAGTTGCCGTAGAGGGTGTAGGTCACGGCGCTCTCCGGCACGACGATCCCGGCCGCGACGTCCGGCAGGATCACCTGCAGGTTGGCGAACATGCCGGGCAACAGCCTGCCGTCGGGGTTGGCCAGGGTGGCGCGTACCAGCACATTGCGGGTGCTGTCCTCGACCTTGGGGTTGATGGCGCTGATGGTGCCGACGAACGTCTGGCCGGGGTAGGCCGAGACGCCGACGTTGACCGCTTGGGCGACAGCCAGTTTGGGTACCGTCTGCTCCGGGACGTAGAAGTCCACATAGAGGCTGCTGAGGTCCTGCAGGGTGGCGATGACCGTGCCGCTGGCGAGGTAGTCGCCGACATCCACCTGGCGAATGCCGATGGTGCCGCTGAACGGCGCGACGATGCGTTTCTTGTCCAACGACGCCTTGAGCTGGTTGACCGTGGCCTGGTTCTTTTTCAATTGTGCCGAGAGCCGGTCGAACTCGCCCTTGGAGATCGCCTGGCTGCCCACCAGTTGCCGCCCGCGGCCGAAGTCCAGTTGCGACAGGCCCAGGTCGGCCTCGGCGGTTTCCAGCAGGGCACTCTCGACCTCACTGTCCAGTTGCAAGAGCGGCTGGCCGGCCTTGACCTTTTGCCCGGACTGGAACAGCAGCTTCTGCACGGTCCCGGCGATCTCCAGGCTCAGGTCCACGCCTTGCAACGCCTTGAGGCTGCCGACGGTAGGCAGCCGGTTCTGCCAGGACTGCTCGGCGGCGCTGGCCACGGCAACACTGACCGGCGGTTTCGGTACAGAAAACGATTGGATCTGTTGGTAAACGGAGAAGGCCTTGTAGCCGGCCAGCAACAGCACCACCAGCAGGACAACACCCAACATGATCAGCATGCGGCGTCGCAGCATGTTCCACTTCCTTGGAAAGCCGATAGAAAAGACAGTCAGGCGGGCACATTACTCTGAGTGTGCTGGGGATTCCAGATCCCATAAGGCCCGCGTCGCGTAGGAATATTCCCGAAATACAAGGGGCTCTGCATTGATAGCTTCGCCCCCCTTCAATCAGACCAGGTGCAAATGGTTGTCCCAGAGCCCTGCCGGCAGGTCCAGCGGCTTTGCAACCAGTTGGGCCTGTCGACAATCGTAATAGCGGCAACGCCCCTGGCCCGAGGTCACGACGAAACCATCCGCCACCGCACCCACCCCGGCGCAATCCGGCAGAGGGGCATCCAGGCGGACTTCGCCGCTGTCCAGGTCCCAGATGAAAAAGCGGTTGCCACGCGGTGCCGTCAGGGCGACCAGGCGCAGGTCGCTGTGCACGGCGACGCTGGCGGTGTAATGCCCCATGGCTTGCAGTTGCTGTTCTGAGACCGGGAACGCCTTGAAGGGCTGGCCCGGGCGCTTGATCGCCACCAGCTCCGAAGACTCGTGGGCGTCCCCCATGAACTGCTGGCCGGAAACGATGGTGCCGTCACTGGCGATGCCCAGGTGGCGCACGCTGTTCATTGACTGAGGGAGGGTTTCCTTGCTCAGCAGCGTGCCGTCGCGCTGCATGAGGACCAGGCTCGGTTCCATGGCGTGGAGGTTCATCTCGACCCGGCTCTCGGCCTCGGTGCGGATACCTCCGTTGGCCACCACCAGGGTTTCGCCGTCGGGCATCCACGACACCTGGTGTGGGCCGATGCCGTGGGTGGGAATCTCGCCGCTGTGCACCAGCCGTTCACCTTCGAAACGGTAGACGCCCAACAGGCCGCGTCCCGGATCGGTGGTGTCATTCTCGGTGGCGTACAGCCACTCGCCGCTGCGATGGATCACCGCGTGGCCGTAGAAATGCCGGTTCGGCAAGGACGTGATGGTCTGCAGCAACGTGCCATCGCGCAGGTCGATCAGGTAGCTTTCGGTGCCCGGGCGACGGGCGACGAACAGCGCAACCGGCTGCGACGGATGATTGACGATGTCGTGGCAGCGCTGGCCGACCTGGGTGGCGAACACCTGTGTGCCGTCCAGTCGATAACCCACGGCGTAGTGCTTGCCGTCACCATCGTTGCGTGCCGAAAGCAGCAGCGCAGGCTTGTCCTTTTGCTTGAACAGCGTCCAGCCGCCCAGGGTAACGGCGCCGAGCAGCAAGCTGCCCAGTGCCAGGGCCTGACGTCGAAACATGATCAGTCACCGTCGTTGGCATTGAAGCCCAGTTGGATGCCCAGCGCCTTGGCCAGTTCGCCTTCGTGCAGGCGATGGACGACGTTGAGGCTGTCGTACAAGTCGTTGAGTTGCTGACGCCCGGCGTCGTCGTTGAGCATTTCGGTCAGCGAGCGCTGGGTGCTGGCGAACAGTTTCAACGATGCGTCATAGGCAGCGTCGATCTTGTCGGCGAGGGGTTTCTGGTCGCTCGGCAACAGACCGCGCAGGCCCTTGTTGTCCACGCCGACCCAGACCGTCCTGGCGGCGCTGAGGCTGGCTTCCAGGCCTTGCAGGGACGACTGGCTACGCCAGGCATCGGCCTGGAAAGGTTGCGGTACGCCCTTGGTCTGACGGCCCATCGGGGTGCCGAGTTTCTTCTTCAAGGTGTCGAGGGCAGTGACCTGGACCCGCAGCAGATCGGCGATCGCTTCGTGGGAATCGGCGTAGCGCTGGTTCGGAAACTTGCTCATCTGGGCGAGCATGCCGTCGTTGGTGTTCCAGCGCGACAGGATCTCTTCGGCCAGTTGTTTCTGGCGTTCACCGATGGCCATCAGCAGTGGGCAGTACTTGGCTTTCTGCGCGTTGTCGGCCATGTCGATCCTGGCGTCGAACAGCAGGTACTCGTAGGCCGAAAGGCCTTGGACCACGACGCTGGATTTGGCCAGGCCGGCGGCGTCGATCTGCGGCTGGCTTTCGACCAGTTGCTCGACCTGACGGCCCACCAGGTTTTTCTTGTCCGGCCAGAACTGGACCTGCCAGGCGCGGTTGCCCTCGGCCAGCGGACCGATCAGCAGCGGTTGCAGCTCGGCCCAGGCCTTTTGTGCCTTGAGGAAGTCGGCGCGGGCGGTGTCCAGGTTTTCCTTGCCTTGGCAGAACGCCAGGGCGCTGCTCGCCAGTTGCCGGTCGGCCTCGACCCAGCGACTGTAGGTCGGCAGGATCACTTGCTTGGCGATGGCGGCCGACGTGACGGCTTGCGGATCCTGCGGCGAGCAGGCGCCGAGGGCGAGGGCGGCGAGGCTGGTGAACAACAGCTTGGGACGGAACATGTCGGACTCCCGTTCTTCGGAAAATTATTAAAGGGAATTCAGGAAAGCCAGCAACGCAGCGCGCTGCTCGGCATTGAACGCTAAAACCTGGCGCTGCGCCGCTTGTGCTTCGCCGCCATGCCACAGCACGGCTTCGAGCAGGTTGCGGGCACGACCGTCATGCAGGAACTGGGTGTGGCCGCTGACGGTTTCGGTCAGACCGATACCCCACAGCGGCGGGGTCCGCCAGTCACGGCCGCCGGCCTTGAATTCGCTGCGGTTGTCGGCCAGGCCGTCGCCCATGTCGTGCAACAGCAGGTCGGTGTAAGGGCGGATGACCTGGTTCGCCAGCTCCGGCTCGGCGGCGTTGGCGGAGGTGGTGTATTTCGGCGTGTGGCAGGACTGGCAGCCGGCCTGGAAAAACAGATTCTTGCCGGCCAGCACCTCAGGCGAGTTGACTTCGCGCCGGGCCGGCACGGCGAGGTTGCGGCTGTAGAACAGCACCAGGCGCAGGATGTTGTCGCTGACTTCCGGTTCGCCGTCCGGGCCATTACCACTGGGCGCGCGCTTGCAATCGACCTGGGCTTCGGTGCAATCGTCGAACGGCCGCAGGCTGGTCGTCAGGCCCATGTCGCCGGAGAACGCGTGGACGTTCTGCTGGTTGAGGTTGGGCTGTCCGGCCTTCCAGCCGAAACGTCCCGGGACGGTTTTCTGTTGGGCATCGTCCCAGACCTGATTCGGCCGGCCGGCGATGCCGTTCTTCTCCCGCGCCTGGGCCTCGGCGTTCGCCAGGATGGCTTCATCGGGGATGGCTTCCAGCAATCCCAAGCCGATCATCGGCGGCGCGACGCGGGCGGAAAAACGCGTGTCGGGGTGCATCGGGCCGTAGCCCAGCTGGCTGATCTGCAGGTTCGGCTTGCGCAGTTCGACGACCGTGCCGTCCTTGAAACGCACCGGGACGGGGGAATAGTCAACCCGGACCTTGCCTTCCGGGGCGACGCCGGGGACGGACATATCCTGCAGTTGCCCACCGTAGACGGGTTCCGGGACCACGCCCAGTTGCTCGATGACCTTGGCGTAGGACGGCCCATCGGGGATCGACAGGCGCACCAGCATCGACACCGAATTGGCCGCGTCCGGTGCCGGAGGATGGCCGCGGCCGTCCTTGATGTGGCAGTTCTGGCAGGCGTTGGTGTTGAACAACGGCCCGAGGCCATCCCGGGCGGTAGTGGTCGAAGGGGCGATCACCCAGGGGCTGCGGAAGAAACTGTTGCCGACGCTGAAGTCCACGCGCCGCGAAGGCGGCAGGTTGGCCGAGGGCAGGGAGAATGCGTTCTGGTCGGCCTTGCGCACCGTCGCGGCACCGCCGGACCGGGCCTCGCCAGGCTCGGCCTGGGTAAAGCGCGGGGCATCATCGCAGGCACTCAGGCCCATGGCCATGGACAGTGCCATGAACAGCGCGCATAGAAGAGGCAACGACCGCAT